>DHRN01000074.1 GCA_002411175.1 Anaerolineaceae bacterium UBA5311
CTTTCGTTTTTTCTCAAAACATATTGTAAAGAGACTTCCTCTTTTTTTCCGTGACTACGGAATTTTGAAACGCATACGCCTGGCAACTTCAGCTTGCCATTCCAGAGGGGATGAAGCAATGACCCCCTCTTTACTGCCCCACCGAAGGCGTGGGGGCGTCCAGCTTTGATGGGCGGGAAGCAGCTACGACCCCCTCTTTACTGCTTGCGTCCAACTTTGCTGGAGAGGGGGAATTAAACGGGGTGAGGGGATTTGTTCGACAAACAGACTGTCATTCTGAGCCTCCTATGCGAAGAATCTTGTCCTTAATTTTGTCATTCTGAGCCTCTTTTGCGAAGAATCTTTACTTTGGAATGGAAAAGTTGTTGTTGAAAAGTTAAGATCCTTACGAAGCACACTGTGTGTCAATAACAAACGGGTTGCCATTCCTGTCTTTTTTTGCAAAGAATCTAAACATCTCAACAAACAGCCGTTGATGCTGAAACCTAAAGATCCTGCCATAGTACGCTGTGGGTTGTGTCACTCCATTGCGGACGACAAGGGGTTGAAAACAACAAAAACCATTATCTAACTCTACAAAAATACAACCTTTCCTCTGCCAGCCACTTCTTTTAGAGGTATAATTCCAATAGGCTTAAGAACAAGATGGAAAATATCATTAACTCAGGAAGCGATTCCAACCCGGGCGAAGATCAAGCCCAGCCTCCCAGTCTGGCTGAGCTAACCATTCTCTGATTCTGATTGAATTCCGCAACCAGGGTCAGAGATCCAAAACTGACCCCTGGAATCGCCTTCAAATAAAATAGGCGAGGTGCGGAATGATTTATTTAAGCAAGCTTCTCAATCAAAAAGTCTGGGATGTATTCGGACGCGTTGTCGGGCGTCTCGAAGATGTGCTCGTCGAGCATACCGAGCAGTCCATGCCTCCGATCATTGCCATTCTGGTCAAAGATACAGCCAACGGCGAGGAATTGATCGATGCGAGCAGCCTGGTCACCCTCTGGCCATCCATAACCCTGATCACCCGTAAGGAAGAATCGCTGATCTATCAACCCAACGGTCACGAACTACATCTGAAACAGCGCGTGCTTGATCAGCAAATTGTCGATACTGAAGGAAAACGCCTTGTACGGGTGAATGACCTGCAAATAGCCCGTAAAGACCACCATTTCTACCTTACTGGCGTTGATGTAGGCGGTTTGGGGCTGATTCGTCGGCTTGGACTTGACAGCCTGGTCAGAGGTACAGCCAGGCTTTTCAACAAAAAACCCAAAATCAACGTCATCCCCTGGGAAGATGTCGCCTCGATTGAACACGACGACCCGCTGAGGCTCAAAGTTTCACGAGAACGTCTTGTCAAGATGGAACCGGCAGATATTGCCGCAATTTTGAACGACCTCGACCATCACACCAATAAAGCTTTTCTGGAAGGGTTCACCGATGAGCAGCTGGCGGACACATTGGAAGAAAGTTCTGCTGAAATCCAGCAAGTTGTGATCACCCACCTGGAACCTGAACGTGCTGCTGACATCCTCGAAGAGATGGAACCCGACGAAGCTGCCGACATCCTGGCAGACATGGACCGCAGCAGAAGCGAGGAGCTGCTGCGCCTGATGGACGATGAAGACGAGGAGGACATGCGAGTGCTGCTGCGTTATCACGAAACCTCCTCCGGCGGCATTATGACGACAGAATTTGCATCCGTTCCCGCAGACTTCACCGTGGGGCAAGCCCTCCACCACTTGCGCACCAACGAGGAAGCTCTTGAAGATGAGTTCATGTATTACATCTACATCCTGGACGACAAGAAACACCTCAAAGGTGTGCTCAGCCTTCGCGACCTGGTCACATCCTCTTTGGACAAGCCTTTATCTGACTGGTTCGATGAGCATACTGTTACAGTATCGCCCTACGATTCGCAGAACGATGCGGCATACCTCGTCGCGAAATACAACCTGATGGCAGTGCCTGTGATCGACCCGGAAACTAACGAAATGCTTGGGATTGTGACCGTGGATGACGCCCTCGATACTGTGCTGCCGACAGCCTGGAAAAAAAGATTGCCGCGTTTTGCCGGGAGATAAAGTGAATAAGAAAAAACTTCTCCCCTTCTGGCTTAGAAAAATCGGTTTTTACCTGGCAATTTTAGGACCTGGTCTGATCACCGCATCGGCAGACAATGACGCGCCGGGGATCGCTACTTATTCTGTGGCAGGTTCCACTTATGGATACAGCTTGTTGTGGCTGATCGTGGTTATTACCGTTGGTGAAGTAGTGATCCTCGAGATGGCTGCGCGCATGGGAGCGGTCACCGGCAAGGGTACCGCAGACCTCATCCGCGAACGCTATGGGGTAAAAATCACCACATTTGCGATGTTGGTTCTGTTTATCGCCAATCTGGGCACTACCATTGCCCAGTTTGCCGGGATTGCTTCTGCTGGAGAACTATTCGGTATCAGCAAATATGTCACCGTCCCAATAGCAGGCGTTTTGATGGTAATGCTAATCCTGCGGGCAAACTATAAACACGTCGAAAAAGCGCTCTTGTTACTCTCCTTTGCCTCGCTCAGCTATGTTGTGGCGGTATTTGTGGTTAAGCCGGATTGGGCTGCGGTTGGTCAGAGTTTAATCAAACCAACTTTTATCATGGACAGTGACTACATTCTGACCATGCTGGCAATCATCGGGACCACCATCACCCCCTGGGCGATTTTCTACCTGCAGGCATCAATCGCGGATAAAGGTGTGGAAATGAAAGACTACAGCAACACCAGGATCGACGTCAGTTTTGGAGCAGCCTGGGGCAACATAATTTCCGCTTTTATCATGATCGTTACGGCAGCGACGCTTTTCCAGGCTGGAATCGTGGTTGAGGATGCCAAGGATGCCGCGCTGGCGCTGGAACCACTTGCGGGGAACTGGGCTGGGATTTTGTTCGCGACCGGGCTGCTGGGTGCTTCGTTGTTGGCGGTCTCGGTTTTGCCACTTTCAACTACCTATGCGATCAGTGAGGCTTTTGGCTTCGAGCGGGGTCTGAACCGCAGTCCGAAGGAAGCTCCGTTTTTTTATGGCAGCTTTGCCCTGATTATGCTGGTGAGCCTGGTTGTCGTCCTGATCCCGGGCATCCCGCTCTTCCCGATCATGATTTTTTCTCAGGCTATGAATGCCATTCTGCTCCCCATGTTGCTATTACTAATTCTTAAACTTGCAAATGATAAACGCATTATGGGTGAACATTGTAACAAAAAAGCAGGGAATGTCCTGGCATATGCCATCACCGGTTTGATAATGATTATCACGGCGATCCTGCTGATCGAACCATTTTTGAGCATCTAACCAGGTTTTGATCGCGGTTGTGTTAGCCTACTTTTACCACCGTTGTTTTAGTCCTCAACCGGGGTTTTTACCCTTTTTGCAGTATTTGCAGTGTATTTTGATAGCGCAAAAGTCCTGTTATAGTAAAAAGGTGCTTTGTTAAGGTGCCGAGCCTGTTGAAAGGCTTTCAAACAATTATAGCACGTTTGTTCTATTTTGGGAAGTAAAGTGTTTTTCTTCAGCAATTCTCAATATGGAATAATCTATTTATTTTATGGTGTAGGGGACAGTTGTCACGCCGTCCCGCGAGTAGCCGTAGGGCGAGATTGAGGGGGTTGTGACATTGGTGTGACGAGGATGTTGCTCCCCCCTCAATCCGCCGTTGTGTGTGATCATTGTG
>DHRN01000040.1 GCA_002411175.1 Anaerolineaceae bacterium UBA5311
CACAAAATTATCTACAGACTCTTGCAGCTTGAGGAGTAAACTTTGCAAACCACCTGCGAGAATCTCCTTCCTGTTGATTAAACTGCCTTTTAAATTCCTCTGGATCATTAGCCGCTAACTCTAACTGCTGTGTGATTTCCTCTATACCACTCTGAAGACCTGGGTAGATATCTAATATCAAATCTCCTAATCTCATAGATGACCTCTCTTCTAAAGTAATTCTATCTTGAATCTCCTGCCAAGGTTCGCCCAAAGTATCTTTATCCAAAGGCCTACCGTCAGTATAAGGGATCTCTACCTTTAATGCAGCAGCTGTCTTTAGCAATCCCGCTAACGCATCTTCTGGGTTTGCTGGTTCATTTAGATCTATATCCGCTAAATCTAACCCTTTCCAAGAAAAAAAGTCTTGTTCTTGCTCTTGATTATAAGAAATTGCCCCAACATAATCACTTATAGTATCCCAACTGCCTCCTACAGGATCTTGCGTAAAGAGAGTAGGATCAAAGCTCATGGAATGTGAGATTCTGTCTAAAGTAGTCTCAATACTCTCTCTGTTTGATGGAGATTCATTTTGGCTGTTAGCGTAAACTGAGGCTCCAAGTCCTGAGTTACCAGAAATGCGTTCGTTCATAAAATTCTATCCTAAAAACTTATTTACTTCCTTAATTATATCTTGATAATCTAAGTCTGTTTTAACTAAATATGAAGTAGCCCCCAATGAAAAAGCATCTGTTATTGCGCTAAACAAAACTAACGGAGGAAACCACGACCTGCCATGGATAAGATAACACAAGACATGAAATATCGGTACTCATTGGTGAAATACGCGCAGACAGAGGGGGTGAGCAAAGCCTCTCGCAAGTACAACAGAGCACTCAGCATTCCAACGATGCCGCAAAGCCAATCTCCGCGTAAAGCACAAATTGAACAAGACCACTGCCTGCGCAATAGGGCTAATTACTCGTTAATACTTGACATTCAAGGCTTAAAGTTGTATCCTTAAGGCGAACGTTCGCTTAGAGAGGTTGTGCCCACTACAATGTTCAAACCAGTAACTCTAAAAGAGGTCGCGGCCAAAGCCGGAGTCAGTTATCAAACTGTCTCTAAGGTCATCAATAGTAAAGCCAAAGTTTCACCAGAAACCGAACAACGGATCTGGGACGCAGTTGCTGAGTTGAATTACACCCCCAATTACAGCGGACGCAGCCTGCGCCAGCAGCGCAGCAAAACCATCGGTTACACCTGGGAGCCTTCCCCCCAAGATCAAGCCAACCCAATCCTCGACGAGTTTCTACAAAGCATGTTTCACGCTGCTGAAGAAAAGGGCTACTACCTGCTCAGTTTCCCCTTCCATACTGAAGAGAAGAAACTGCTGGATACTTATCGCGAACTGTACTACACCGGAAGGGTAGATGGGTTCGTGCTTTCACGGCTCAATTACGGTGAAGCCTCTGTTCCCTATTTATTACAGCGCAATATTCCTTTCGTCGCTTTCGGGCGGCTGGAAGAGGACGACCATTCTTTTCCGTACATGGATGTGGACGGCGCCAGGGGCATCGCCCAGGCCGTGGAACACCTGGTAGAGCTCGGACATCGAAAGATCGCCGCGCTGGCATGGCCAGATGATTCACGCGTTGGCAATAACCGGCTGGAGGGTTACTTCAGCGGGTTAACCAAAGCCGGTCTGGCAACAGACCCCCGGCTGGTTGTCAGAGGTGAAGGCACTGCCGAAGTAGGTTCTGAGGCTACCGGCCATTTGTTGAGCCTGCCTGAGGAGATAAGACCAACAGCGATCGTCAGCATGAATGACCTGATGGCTATTGGCGCCATGCAAGCTGTGCGCAATGCCGGCCTGCAGCCAGGTCGGGACATCGGTGTGACTGGTTTTGATGACACGCCAACCGCTCGCTACCTGACCCCACCCTTAACCAGCATTAATCAACCTGTTTCTGCCATCGGCAAAAACCTGATGAAGCGTTTAATTGAATTGCTTGAAACTGGCTCTTACCCGGAGCCAAAATGCGAGCTTGTAGCTCCAAGTCTTGTGGTGCGTGAGTCGACCGCAGGCTATCGGCCAGCCAGCTGATAAGCGTGAAAGGAGCAGATGAGGGAAAAAAGACAGACACATTGGATAAGCAGGAGAACACCTCTAAATAACGAGGTGAAAACTGAACCGGACAACATTAAGAAACCGGAAAATAACATCATCGCAAAAGGAGAAAGATGAAAAAGAAATTTAGTTTATTGTCACTTTTGATCATTGTTTCAATGATCCTGGCTGCTTGTGGAACCACCACCACGCCAGAACCCGCCAAACCCCCTGTAGTTGAACAACCTGGAGTTGAGGAACCTGTAGTTGAGGAACCCGTAGTTGAGCAACCCGTAGATCAAGGGGCCTGCCCATTAGCTGTTGAAGACGGTGCTGTGATCACATTCTCAGGCTGGGGTGATGAATCTGAACAGAAGGTCTATCGTGACAGCATAGAACGCTTCAAGAGCGTTTGCCCTAATGTCACCGTTAACTACATTCCAGTCCCGGCTGACTTCCAGACAAAAATGAAAGCTCAGATGGCTGGCGGTTCTGCGCCTGATCTGCTCTATATTGACGATCAGCTCATGACTGCCTTTGCACCCACCGAGCAAATTATGCCCCTGGACGAGCTGATGGCGGAAGCCGGTGTTAGCACGGATGATTTTGTGGACAGCTTGATGCCGATTTATCAAATGGATGGTAAAACCTACGCGCTCCCCAAAGACTGGGGTTCACTTGGTTTAGTCTACTTGCCTGAAGCCTTCGCCGATGCAGGTATCGAAGAACCGACATCTGACTGGACCTGGGACGATGTTCGCGAGGCAGCCAATATTATTGCCGATAAGGGCAACTACGGCGGCTTCTGCATGGGCGCAGACTGGGCTCGGTTCCTGCCGTTCGCGCTGTCTTACGGCGGCACTTTCGCCACCCCAGACTACCAAACCGCCATGCTCGACAGCCCCGAGGTAATCGCAGCAGCTACTTTTGTTGCTGATATGTTCGAAGAAGGCAGCCTGGTACGCCCTGCTGATCTCAGCACTGGTTGGTGCGGTGAGGCCATCGGTTTGAAAGCCGTTGGAATGACGACCGAAGGTGGCTGGATGGTCAATGCCATGAACACCACTTACCCGGATGTGGAATGGAAAGCAGTCGAAATTCCTGCCGGACCAGTCACAAAGGCTGACGTGATCTTCGTAAACGGTATTGGCGTGAACGCTGCCACCAAATTCCCCCGCGCTGCTGCGGCATTCCTTTTCTACGTGACCGGTTATGACAACCAGGAAGAAATTGTGAAGACGGGCTTTGCATATAGCACCCATCCCGAACAGGCCGACCTGATCATCGACGAAAATGACAAGGCTATCGCCAAAGGCGGTTTGCTGCCCGATTCTGTGGTTGCCTTCTGGGGCCCCAACACCGGTAAGGTGAACGATGCTGTTTCTCAGGCCCTCGAAAGAATCTTCCTCGGTGACCAAAACGTACAAGAAGCCTTCGCACAGGCTCAAACTGAGGCTCAGACGGTTCTGAGCGAGTAGTTTTGTATCTCTGCCACAGGTGGAGATTAACATTTCCGTATAACAAGACCTGGGTTTCACGTCTCATTAGTGAAACCCAGGCACAGTAGTAGTATCGCTAACAGTTCCTGAGTAGAAAACGAGGAGTGGCATGGAAAAAAGACAAACAAGCTCCGGTCAGCAAGGAACAACCCCCGCGATTATCGCCTTTTTTGGCGTGGTCCTGATTATCTTTGTTATTGCCTTATTGAATGCCCCAACCATGGGCGGTGCAAGGGTGATGGCATCTCTGCAAACTTATTTTGCGGAAGTCAGGGCGACCGCTATACCTTTCATGATCGTAGCAACAATCTTTGCGATAGTGGTGGGTTTATTTATTGCTAGGGAGGTTAAGAAAGTTTGGTCTCATAAACGAAACCGCCAACAATTCTTGACCGGGTATGCATTCCTTGCGCCTTATTTGATTGTCACGTTTACATTTACGGTTGGCGTGATTTTGTTCGCTCTATATATCTCATTCACCAAATATGACATCTTTAGCCGACCTGTTTGGGTCGGTCTGGATAACTATAAACAAGCCTTCGCGGGTTTTACTGACTCTACCAAGCGGAACTTTCTGCAGGCACTTTACAACGTGCTTTGGTACTCAATTATTGTTGTCCCCACACAAACCTTTCTGGCACTGCAAATGGCTCGGCTGCTAAACGCGCCGGTTAAGTTCAAACAATTTTTCCGCACAGTTTTTTACGCTCCCAGTGTTACCTCATCGGTGGTGATCACCTTGATCTTTGTCTGGCTGTACCTGAAGAGCGGCTACCTGAATTTCTTCCTGCAGTCTTTCCTGGGCTGGTTTGGGATCGTTTTTAAGCCAATAGCCTGGTTGGGAGACCCGAGGGGCTTGATCCAGCTCATCGTGGAAGCTTTTGGGGGGAAGATCCCTTCCACGCAATGGTACTTCCGGGGACCCAGTATTGCCTGGATGGCCATTATGTTTCAGAACATCTTCACTACGGTTCCAACCTTCATGATCATGTATCTGGCAGCTCTGCAAGATATCAACCCGGCGCTCTATGAGGCCGCCAGCATCGAAGGCGCCAGCAAGAGACAGATGTTCAAACAAATCACCAGACCGCTGTTACGGCCAATTACGATGATGATCGTGGTTTTAGGGACGATCGGCACGCTGCAGATCTTTGACCAGGTTTACCTGGCAACGCAGGGCGGGCCTCTAAAGACCTCGCTTACTCCGGTTTACCTTATTTTCACTGAGGCTCTGGGTGTGAACGGACCGATCACCATGGGCTATGCATCAGCATTGGCCTTCATCCTGGCGGCGATCATTTTTGTTCTCACTCTCTTACAACGTCGTGTCCTGACCCAGGGCACTGAGATGTATTAGGAGGTCTGACATGACAGTTACAACTCAAGAGAAAATCACACCCGTTAATATAAAATCGCACAAACAGGCAGTGGTTGAGAATGCGATCCAGACTTTTTTCAGATATTTGGTCCTGATACTGGTCGGGTTTATTGCCCTGCTGCCTTTTATCATGGCTTTCCTGGGAACGGTCAAAACTGACCAGGAGATCCTGGCTTATCCGCCAAAATTTTTCCCTGAAGTCTGGCATTGGGAAAACTGGTCAAGAGTATGGAACACCGATATTGGCGACGGCGGAACTTTTCCCCGTTGGATTCTCAACACAGCCTTTTTGTCGGTCACTGTGGCAGTTTCACAGGCCATATTCGGCTCCATGGCTGCCTATTCGTTCGCAAGATTAAAATTTGCCGGCAGAGACATGGTGTTCAATTTCATGCTGGCCACTATGATGATCCCGGGTGCGGTTACGCTTACCCCGGCTTATGTTTTGATGACCAAACTCCAGCTGATCAACACTTTCTGGTCGTTGATCTTGCCTGGTCTGGTCAGCGCGGGGAGTATCTTCACGCTGACCCAATTCTTCAAATCAATCCCTATTGACCTGGAAGAAGCCGCGATTATTGACGGCGCCACCCACATGCAGATTTTTAGGACCGTGATTTTGCCCCTTGCCAGACCGGCGATCATTACAGTTTTGATCCTGCAATTTCAGGGGATGTGGAATTCATTCCTTCAACCCTTGCTCTACCTGAATACACCCGATAAATACGTGCTGAATGTCGCCTTGAGCATTTTCCAACAGCAGTATAGGTCCCAATGGAACCTGACGCTGGTGGGTGCCATGTTCAATGCGATCCCGGTTTTGCTTCTGTTTTTCATCTTCAGCAAGTATTACATTGAAGGTGTGGCATACGCGGGTATCAAGGGCTAAGCAGGTCCGTTGGATGATCAGGAAACTTTTCTCGATCTACCGCCGGTCGTTAGCAGAAATTTGGGGGGACCTGTGGACCATGTTGGTGGTAAATTCGCTCTGGATTGTCGCCAACCTGCTGATTATCCCTGGTCCTCCTGCAACCATTGCGCTTCACTCCTATGCCAACCGCATCGTACACGGTCAGGAGAGCGATCATAATGATTTTTGGAAGGCTTTCAAGCGTTCCTGGGGGGTGGGTTGGCGTTGGGGTATTGTCAACCTGATTGTTATGCTCTTGTTAGCGCTGAACTATTACCTGGTTAGCAACGCGACCAATGCTAACCTGGGGTCATGGTTGCAAGGGCTCTACATTGCCGTGGCGTTGGGCTGGTTTATGCTTCAGTTTTTCGCGCTGCCCTTCCTGTTTGAGCAAGAGGAGATGAAGGTAGGTCAGGCTATGCGTAACAGCGCGCTCATGATCGGTCGAAACCTCGGGTTCTCATTTTTGCTCGGATTATCCCTTTTGATCTTTCTGAGCGTGGCTACCCTGGCATTTGCGCTGGGCATCGTCTATGGCGCTGTATTTCTGGCCTTGGCTGGACATTTCGCGGTCAATGACCAGCTCGCCTCGATTAGAGCTGAGAGGACAGACATTGGAATCCACCACTGATAGAAAAGAAAGAAGATGAAAATGGAATTGATCAGACACGCGGCAAATCCTGTACTTTTGCCTGACCCCAGTTCAACCTGGGAGACCTATAACGTATTCAACCCGGCGGTGGTTTACCACCAGGGCGAGTTTCACATGCTCTACCGTGCCCAGGGCTTGGATTGGGTCAGCCGAATCGGGTATGCGCGATCAAGCGATGGGATCCACTTCACCCGCGAGACCGAACCGGTCTTCTCCCCCCAAGGCGATTACGAAGCCAGGGGCATCGAAGACCCCCGGGTCACGCAAATCGATGGAATCTTCTATATGACCTATACGGCCTATGGCAACCGACCCATACCCGGTTTCCCTGCCACCCACTTTGGCGGCAGTGTCACCCCTATGTTCGCACAAAGCAGCAACCTGCGCGACTGGGAACGTATCGGTCCGCTGACTGTGGGCGAGGATAACAAGGATCACGTGCTTTTCCCCCAGAAGATTGCCGGCAAATTTGTGGCTTTGCACCGCCGGCCACCCCAAGTCTGGCTGGCTCGTTCAGATGACCTGAAAACCTGGCCAGAGCAGGAAATGGAACCCATATTCGCCCCTAGACCAGAAAACCTCTGGGATTCCAAACGGGTCGGCGGGGGTGGCGTGCCCATTCGAACCGAACACGGCTGGCTGTTGCTCTACCACGGCTATGACCAATCGCATGTTTATCGGCTGGGCGCCTGTCTGCTGGATCTGGCAAACCCTGCTGAGGTCATCAATCGACCCGCTGACTTTCTTTTCGAGCCCAGGGAAATCTGGGAACTGCGCGGCGACGTGCCATTTGTGGTCTTTTCAGGCGCAAATGTGGTCGTGGACGGGCTGGTTTATGTTTACTACGGCGCAGCCGACCACGTCGTCGGGTTGGCAACTGCCAAACTGGACGACCTGATCGAACACGCCCTGCATGACTGAGAATATTTGTTGAGGATACCTATGACCAAACTGTGGAAAATCACCGAAAACTCTTTTGACCCCAGGCGCTTGCGTCATTTTGAAACGGCGCTCACCCAGGGGAATGGATATTTAGGCACGCGCGCTACCTTTGAGGAACACTTTCCGGGTGAACAGCGCTCAACCTTTGTTCATGGAGTTTTTGATGACGCGCCAATCGTATTCTCGCAATTGGTCAACTTCCCAGATTGGGCCCAGCTGGACATCACCCTGGCAGGAGAGCGCTTCAGTCTGGCCGAAGGCCAACTGCTTGACTATACCCGTGAGCTGGATCTTCGTACCGGCTTGCTCACGCGCCTTGTCCGCTGGCAGAGCCCGGGCGGCCGGGTCAGCAAACTGGAATTTTTCCGCTTCGCCAGCCTGAAAGATCAACACCTCACCTGTCAGCGCCTGTTGGTCACACCTGAAAACTACTCCGCTGAGATCAAAATCACCAGCCGGCTCGATGCCGGCACCGAGACTATACGCTATCATCACTGGCACTGGCTGGAGCAAGCAGTCGAGGGCCCTGCGATCTGGCTGCGCATGCAGACTGCTGCCACAAAGATCGAAGCGGCGCTGGCGCAAAGAGTTCTCTTTAGTGGAGCCAGCCAGTCAGAAATAACCATGCCCGATGTGGTTAAAATGCCCTCGATTAACCTCATCTGCCAGGTCGAAACTGGTCAGCAGATCCGCTACGAAAAATATAGCGCCATCTATACAGATCGCGATTGCCCTGACCCGAAAAATGAAGCCCTCAAGACGCTGGCGCAGTTAACAGCTGACCCTTGGGAAGCCCAACTACAGGCCACCACCAAAGCCTGGCAAAAAGAGTGGGATCGCTGCGACGTTTTGATTGAAGGTGACCACGAAGCCCAGTTAGCCATTCGCTTCAGCATCTACCACCTGCTGATTGCCGCCCCCCGCCACGACGAACGGGTCAACATCGGCGCCAAAACCCTCAGCGGCTACGGTTATCATGGGCACGCCTTCTGGGATACAGAAATCTTCATGCTGCCCTTATTCACTTTCACTCGCCCACAAATTGCCAAAAACCTGCTCTCCTACCGTTTCCATAACCTGCCCGGCGCCCGGGAAAAAGCAAGAGAAGGCGGATTCGAGGGCGCCCAATTCCCCTGGGAGAGTGCCGGCGACGGTCGTGAAGTCACCCCCACCTGGGTGCCCAACCCCGCCAACCGCAAAGAGCTCATTCGCATCTGGACCGGCGATATTGAAATCCACATTTCATCAGATATCGCTTACGCCATCAACCAATACTGGCAACTCACCGGCGACGATGCCTTCATGGCACGGCGCGGCGCGGAAGTTATCCTCGATACAGCTAAATTCTGGGCTTCCCGCCTGGAATGGAACCCCCAAACCTCGCAGTATCACCTCAGCGACGTGATCGGTCCGGATGAATACCACGATCACGTGGACGACAACGCCTTCACCAACTACCTCGCTCGCTGGCACCTGCGCAAAGCCGTACAGATCGCCGCCTGGCTGCAGGCTTATTCGCCAGAGATCGCCAGCCAATTGTTCAGCAAACTCTCCATCAACGATCAAACCTTCACCGACTGGGATACTATCGCCAGCCAGATTTTCTGCCCCGCAGTAAATGACCGCGGCTTGATTGAACAATTTACCGGCTATTTCGACCGCACCGACGTGCTCACCTGCGATTTTGACCCGCGCACCGAGTCCATTCAATCCCTTTTGGGCATCGAAGGCGCCAACCAGTCGCAAATTTTGAAGCAGCCCGATGTGATCATGCTCATGTACTTGCTGCCCGAATTGTTTGACCAGGCCACCATCCAGGCCAATTACGATTATTACACCCCGCGAACCGACCTCACCTTTGGCTCATCCCTTGGCCCCTCCATCCAGGCAATCATGGCCACCCGGCTGGGCAGCCAGGCAGACGCCTACGAAAACTTCATGCGCGCCGCCCGGGCAGACCTCGAGGACGTGCGCGGCAACGCCGCTGACGGCATCCACGGCGCATCCGCGGGCGGTTTGTGGCAGGCGGTTGTGTTCGGATTTGGCGGCCTGCACATTGACGGAGACTCCTGGCACCTCCAGCCCCATCTGCCAGCCCATTGGAAACGGCTCCGCTTCAAATTTGTCTGGCGCGGTCACGAACAAGTGGTCGACATTTGCGCTGAAGAGGAAAAATCGTGCTCATAAAAGCCTTTTTGTTCGATCTTGATGGCGTTCTCACCGATACCTCCGAACTCCACTTTCAGGCCTGGAAAAAGCTGGCTGAAGAAGAAGGCATCAGCTTCACCCGCCAGGATAATGAAGCCCTGCGCGGTGTTTCCAGACGCGAATCGCTAAACCTGCTGCTTAAAGGCAAACCCGTCAGCCCCGGGCAAGCCCACCAGATGATGGCGCGCAAAAACGGCTATTATATCCGCCTGGTGGAACAAATGACCCCCGCAGACCTGCTTCCCGGCGCCTTGGACATGATGGATGAAATCAGACAGCTTGGACTCAAGCAGGCCATTGTTTCCAGCAGTAAAAACGCCCTGCTCGTGCTCGAGCGCCTCCAAATCACCGCTAAATTTGACGCCGTCATCGACGGCAATGCCCCCGCCCGCTCCAAACCACACCCCGACCTGTTTTTGCTGGCAGCCCAGGCCCTGGGTCTGCCGCCGGCCAACTGCCTGGTGGTCGAGGATGCCGAAGCTGGCGTTCAAGCCGCCCATGCCGCCGGCATGCCAGCCCTTGGTCTCGGCCCGCCAGAGCGCGTCGGCGCCGCCCAGCTGGTTTTCCCCTCACTCCAATCCCACACCGCCCGCCAGGTGCTTGCCTTCTTCCAGGGGTTATAGCTTTTACCCCCTTGAGTCTGCTTGCGCTGCCGCCCCCCTCCAGCGCTAAATCTTTGAAATCCCTTTCCCCACCTCCCTACGCCCCCCTGAAAACAGCCCCACCATCTGCCTTACTCCAACCATCGCTACCGATTAAAACCGTTTTCAATTGCACCTTCTCATTTGAAATTTGGTATAGGTTAAACACTTGTACTTCTCAATTATGTGTATAATTATGCCGAAAAACAAAAAGGCACAGTCATCGTAATCGCGAGCCGCCCCACAGGGTGGGTGAGGAGTATTTTGAGGGTTACAATCCGCCCATCATCCCAGGCCCGTGCAGAGGGACGATTTCTGGCCTCAAGTTCAAAGCACACGGTTCAACGAACCAACAACAACCAAATAAAACCACTACACACCCGCAAGCGCCAGCTTGCCCTATTGGAGAAATTATGGAAAACACACTTGCCAAACTCAAACGCTTCAACCTCATCATGGGGGCCTTTCATCTTATTCAAGGCATCGCCATGCTCTTCCTGGCCACCAGCGTCATCCAGACCATCGCTGAATTTCAGCCCACCATCACCCAATTATATTTGCGCTTCAACCCCGCAACACGCTCGCTCGAAGCCGCCAGCAAAGAATTATTCACCCTGCCTTTTGGGATCATGGTTGCCTCCTTCCTGCTCATCTCAGCCCTCGCCCACGGTCTCATTGTCCTCTTCAGCGATAAATACTTCGAGGATCTGAAGCAAGGCATCAACCGCTTCCGCTGGTTTGAATACGCCCTCAGTTCATCCATCATGATCGTGCTCATCGCCACCCTCTTCGGCATCCAGGACATCGCCTCCCTCATCCTCATCTTTTTTGTCAACGCCTCCATGAACCTCTTTGGGCTCGTCATGGAACAGCTCAATTCCGGCCGTGAAAAAGGTCAGGTCAATTGGGGTCCCTTCATCTGGGGCTCAATCGCCGGCATCGCCCCCTGGATCGCCATCCTGCTCTATATGTTTGGCAACGCCAATTTCGACCAGGTGCCCTGGTTCGTCTGGGCCATCGTCGGCACCTACTTTGTCGCCTTCAACACCTTCCCCATCAATATGATCCTGCAATACAAAGGCGTTGGAAAATGGAAAGACTACCTCTATGGCGAGCGGACCTACATCGTCCTCAGCCTGGTCGCCAAGTCAATCCTGGCCTGGCTGGTCCTCTTTGGCGCCATGCAGCCCTGATAAAGTTGAAATTCTAAACCCAACCCAGCTTCCGGCTTTCCCTCCCGCCGGAAGCTTTTATTTTTAAAAGCCATTTTATTCCTCTACCATGGTTAGACCCTAGTGTAAAAGTAATTAGCCCAAGATGGCTAACTTATAACATTTCAAGGTCTTACTGTATGTCCTCTTTTGTGGATTGTAAAAAAAACTTTAAGTTAATTTGTTTCTAGAACGAATTGTTGTCTGAGGAACACTCTATTAGTATGGTTCATTTAATCATCCGTCGGTGAGGTCAATGCTTCTTCCCAATAAGTTAAAACTCTACTTGCTAATTCAAAAGCTGAAAATGTAGTTCTGTCTTCTGCTGTAGTTTCTTTGTCCAGATGAACCCGGAGCATTCCATCGCCAAAAAAACCTACTGGAAAAGCGCCTTTAGGAAAATAACCTCTAGGAATATAACCAGCACTTATATCTGTTTTTACAACAGATTTGTGAATATCAGACAAACCCGAGAAATGTTTTGCACCTGTAGCCAAATCTGAAGTTATTTGCAAAATCACCTCAGAATTTCGGATTTTCGTTCTAACCTTGCGATTTTGATTTCCTGGGTAAATCCAATCCAACATAGCTTCGGCGGTAACGAAAAAATTGTAGGCCAAGTAGATGTCAAAAGGATGTAACTCCATCTGAATTAAATCGTGCCGTAATTTTTTGAGTAAATCTTTTGGTGTCTCCAAATCGAAAAAGCCCGTTATCATATATATTCGTCCATTTGATGTTGTCAACCAATAATGATTAACAAAAAAACCGGTTTTGAAATACCTAAAAATTATACCGTGTATCAACCATTTTATTTCACTCGTCTTGGTCTTTCAAATTCAAGGACAGGGTCTTTTGATTCAGTGGGGGCATGCCGTGTCTTCTCAAACCCCTCGAAAACCTCCCGCCATTTCTTAACATCTCGGAAGTTTTGGGGATCATAGAACATTTCTGATCCGGCATTATGCGCTGACCAATATGCCAGCATAGTCCGTACTTTAACTTCAATTGGCTCTATTGAAAGGAGGATTATTTTTCTCAACCACCCATCGATTGTGTAACGCCCCTTTAACATATCAAAGGTAAATCCAGGAACAAAACAATCGGTCGTTGGATCCATCTCAGAATGAAAATAGGCATTCAGGCGGTAATAATTTACTTGTTGGAGATATGCATCGAGTTCACTTTGAGAGCAATTTTCAAGACCCCGCAACAATAATTTGTGAGCTTGTTCTTCGAAAGTAAGAGGCTGTTTCAGCAGAGCAGACGACATAATTTAATAAAATGACTGGCCATAATTCGCATTGTTTCGGATGAAACAATTAAGCGTGGCCAGTTCTGTTAGACATAGTTTATATAAAAATCCACTAAATGTCAAATTAATAACCTTTCACAAATACATCCTATGATAATACTTGCTAGAGCCTATTCTATCTCATTTCCCTGCCGCTATGGTATCATTTTAAACCACAAATCATCGCACCAGGAGGTCTAATGATGGCGTCGAAGACACAGTATGGACCCAATAATCCCCACCCTTTTTCAACAATCCAAACTGAACTGATTTGGGAAGGCAAGTATGACGAGTATGGCAACCGCCGCGAGGTGGACATTGCCGGTGCCGCCCTCCCTTTGCAGAAAATTGAAACGGTGGATGAGCCGCGCTCCAGGGCGGATGTGCAGGGGGTGCTGTTTGAACCCCAAAAGAGCCACCGCGATGACTTCCGCAACCGCCTGATCTGGGGCGAGAACAGAGCTATGTAATGGGCTTCCCCCAGGGGGAAGCTGGATCCTGCCGCAAAGCGGACAGGAGACTGAAGAGGGGTTTTTTATAAAAGTACTGCAAACGACAACAACACACTCTCCCCCGCTTGATCCGCAGTCCTCGTCGAGGCTGGGATCTTCGACGGACCCTCTACCCTTGCGGGAGGGCTTAACCCTTTTTACACTTTTTACACTATTTACATCATTTTTTGATAGTGCCAAAACGTAGGTCCGCTGTAAAAACTACCTGGTTAATAAAGTGCGGCTTCCTAAGTTTACCGACTCTTGTGTCAATGAAAATCGAGCCCACTCCCCCCCTTATTTGCACGATTTGCACTAATTGCACTGTTTTTTGATAGTGCAAAGAAGCAGTTTGGCTGCAAATACTTTATTTTTATGTTAATGTGCGGTCGTGCATATAATTCTTGCGAGAATAATATAGCACATACGTTCTATTTCTGCAAGGAAAAGATAGGCGTTGGCGGATCCCCGCCACATCGTATCCGTAGGGTATCGCGAGCGTAGCGTGGCGATCTGCCTTTTCCAACCTGAAAAGCAAACTGCGGATTGCCACGTCGCTTCGCTCCTCGCAAAGACGAGTCCTTCCGTCACATCGTGCTGCCTGTGCCCGTAGGTTATCGCGAGCTGCTTTTGCGAAGCGATCTCACGCCGTAAAGAATGGTAGGGCGAAATGTGGAGACCTAAAGGTCATATCCCTTGCTCAGTTTGCCCACAAGCGCTTACAGCGCCGGGGTGCTTCGCAAAATCGGCGAGAGCGGAGAATAAAGAATTTTGGAAATAGGAATTATCTCTGAATATGTGGCAAACTCCGTTCCCGTCAATTTACTTATTGCAAAGCCCCAATGTTGTACCGCTCAAAGTCGTTGTCTGTCAGATCTTATTTTTCTAACAATAAATCTGTTAATCGCAATTCTTTACCTCGACCAATCAGCAACCATCTCTTGTGTTTCATCATCGGTCAATTGAATAACCTCATTTGTTATTAAGTTCAGTATATAGAGGTCATAGTTACCGGTTGTATCAGATTGATAAAGAATCCACTGGCTATCTGGGGAAAAGGTGGCGGAAGAATTATCCGATGGATCTGTTGTAATTCTAAAGGTCGCTTTCTCTGCCAGATTATATAAATAAAGTTCAAGATTCCCATCGCGATCTGAATGGAATACAATACTTTCACCATTATTTGACCACTTGGGAAACCTGTTTGAAGAAGGGCCATTTGTAAGTTTCTGAA
The DNA here is from genome assembly GCA_002411175.1 of Anaerolineaceae bacterium UBA5311. GTDB lineage: Bacteria > Chloroflexota > Anaerolineae > Anaerolineales > Anaerolineaceae > Mesolinea. Next base: position 14,550 of record DHRN01000040.1, read on the forward strand.
CGTTTTTCCCATCGCTATCCATAATGAATATTTGCCAGCTTCCATCCCTGTTAGACATGAAAGTAATTTGGCTTCCATCAGGAGAATACCAAGGGTGGTAGGACTCTCCATAACCATTGGTTAGCTGTTTTACTTCAAAAGTAGACAAATCTATTTCGTAAATTTCAAGATCTGGATTATTCCCATACAAATAATTCACAATTGAGTGTCTATTAGAGGAAAAGGCCAATTTACTTCCATCTGGCGCCCAGGTAACTTGATAATCGACTAAATAATCACCAATATCTTTATTTCCTTGATACATAGGGACAGGCGATATTTTCTTAACATTGCTTCCATCAATATTCATAATAAACAATTCTGATTTATATCCATTATTGCTATTCTTTGAATAAGCAATTTTAAGCCCATCAGGTGATATTACTGGATAGTAGAAGTCATTAAATGGATCAATAGCTTCAGTTAATTGAGTTTCTGTCATGCTTGCTAGATCTAGCAAATATAAGTTGGCTGTTTGTTCTTCACTTTGATAATTACTAATTCGCTCAAAAACGATTTTTCCAAAACTGCCTCCTATTGGTGTGGGAGTCAATGTCGGTGTCGCTGTTGGCGAAGATGTGGGTGTAGGAGAAGATGTCGGTGTGTTGGTTGGTGTCTTTGTAGGTTCCAATGTTTCTGTGGGAGTCTCGGTGGGTAAAACGGTTGGGGTTGAAGTACATCCGGTTGATAGTAAAAGAAATGTCATGATTATCAAAATCATCGTATTATTCAATCGGCGTTTGTTTTTCCTAACAAAAACACTAATCTCTCTTCGTTGTCCACTCGTTGTAAAAAGAATGTTAGTTCCTTTAGTCGAATGTTTTTTTAATTTCGATACGTTTACTGTTTGTTCCCCTAAAAACTTGCGTCTGTTTGGCATTTCGCATCCTCCTAATAATTCAACTGATATTTTTGTAACATCCACAGAATCTTGCCTATCCAACCTCGCCAGTCTGTATCTAGTACCTTTCATCGATTACCTTTTGCCTGGTTGTGCGTTTTACATAACATCTGACAATTCCGAATCTCCGTTGCACCGCCTTTGCTCCATGCCGCAACGTGGTCCGCATCCATTTCACTTAATTTCCAAATCCTGGCTTTGTTCGCATCATGCCCAACAGCACATAGCGGACAGTTAGACTCGCCATTTGCTTCTGCTTCAGAGGTTTGGTTTTCATAAACTATTTTCTTGGTTGCTTCATCAAATACTCGTACATTGAGCAATTTTGTTTCGACTGAACCACCCAAAATATATTCAAATATGCCTTTTCGGTTTGTCACGTAAGGGTCACTATAAAGTTCTTGTACTTCTTTTGAAACCTTATCTGGGTTATAAGGGGTATTATGGTATTTTTCGTACAGTTGACCCCACTCAAGACCGCGCATTTCTCCTAATACATCGTCAAAAACACTTGAAATCCAATCAATGACCGTATTGAAATAAGTCTTTAACTCAGAAATATTGGTATCATAGCGATGTTTGCTCATATATTCGCCGATATTGCCTTTGCTGACCCATTCAAGAGCGCATTCAAGAAAATCCTGACGGTTGACATTTCCTCTGATGTAAGCACTCCATTTTTGAACATTAGCATTCTGACTGTTGCTGAATTCAGCCTTGGCAAGTGTTACAAAGGGTCCGGAATAAACAGCGTTAAGCAGTTCCTGGTCATTCAAAGGCACTCCAGCAATATTGACGGTTTTGAACCATTCTTTTATTTCACTTTCTGTACCTTCGCATTCATAAACCAGAAGTTTTGTGTTCAGGATTTTTGCCTGTTTGTCTACTGCAATACCGCTAAAATACTGCTGCATCCCATTCTCATCCAAAATTGCAAATTTATTAGTCACAAAACGCCCAAAACTGGTGATACGCTGTTGACCATCAAGCACCTCAAATTTATTCGTGCCAACCTTGTTGAAATAAATCAGACCTAATGGGTAACCCTTTAGCAGTGAATCGATCACTGCTACGTCTTTTTTGCCATCGGCATAGATGTAGTTTCGCTGATACTCCGGTTGGATCGTCAATTTGCCTGACAAGCCAAATAAGCCTTTACCTTCAAGTTCGTTGTAAACAAATCCGTCGCAAATTTCTCGCACTGTGATTTCTGTCTTAAGATTTGTGATCATTTATTAGTTTCCCTCCTGTGCCTTATGAATATTCGCTGATAAGCTGATTGGATAACTCTTCCATCTTTGTTGATAAAGTAATTCTTTCTGCCATCATTTCCTAATAAATTTGCATTTTCATTCGTCTTTCCACCTGACGATCCTGTTTTTTTTCCACTTTGGGTAACTTCCCAATAGTCATCATATTTTCTAGTGTCTGGTACTTCATCATGACAGCCCCTTTGAGTAGCACCAAGAATCTCAAATTGATCAGGACTGTATTTATCCAGGAAACTGATAGGTACACCCATGACACCATCATAGTCGCTTGGAATTGCATCAGTGAAAGGAACTTCTATGGCATCATAGTTGTCATAGCGATCATAAGTGGATTTACCTCTAATTTCCTTATGCTTGCTGAATTTCAGATTATCCGCCATTGTCATCAGAGGTAAAGGTTGATGACGTCTACCGTGATCGAGATTTGTAAACCAGCGAACCCCTTTTATTCGTAAGAATTTTCTGCCCTGATCATCAATTCTCCAACCAGCTGCAGTAATAGGGTAGTCGTCAGGCACCTGGAATTCTCTATCGCCACTGCTTATACTCGGTCCCAACCAAATTCTGTTTTCTTTGATTAAAGGGAAAACATCTTTATATGTTATTGCGTTCATGTTCCCTATGATGGAGAATTGTTTGTTAGACTCAATAATCCAAGCCAAAAACTCTCTGAACTTAGAAAAGGGCGGGTTAGTGATGATAATGTCAGCTTCATCACGTAGTTTCTTTATCTCCATGCTTCTAAAATCGCCATCTCCATCCAGGTAGTACCATTGAAGATCATCAATATTAATTTCGCGATCACCGGTTCGATCTTCAGTCAGCGTAAAAATCTTGCCTTTGGTTGTGGTCTTGACTTGATCAAACTGGGGATTGTTTTTTTCGAAAAGAGTTGGTTGGTAGAAACCCTGATAATTTTTACTCTCTGGCGCATAGCTGGTACTGATAAGTTTTTTCAAACCAAAGCGATCAAAGTTTTGGGCGAAATAGCGTGTAAAATTGCTCCACTCCGGGTCATCGCAGGGCAAGAGAACCGTTTTTCCCCGAAATACGTCCGGGTCATATTCCAGGTATGCATTCATTTCCTTTTCAATTACGTTGTATTGGGTATAGAACTCGTCCTTTTTTGCCTTTTTTGCTTCTGAGAGATTCTCGTTTGCCATGCGCTACCCCTTCGTTTGGGCATTAGTGAAAAATTACTTGTCTTACCTATAGTTTAAACCATAATTCCATTTAGTGCCATTTTTCGGCTTGGCGTTATGTCAGACGGCG
>DHRN01000079.1 GCA_002411175.1 Anaerolineaceae bacterium UBA5311
ATTCTCTATGACGGCACGACTTACACCTGGGACACCACTGGCACTTTGGCAGGCAGCAACTGGGAAGACGCTGATGGCAAGACGCTGGTGAGTGTGATTACGGCTGATGTGCTCGCTGGAGAGATTGACCCCGATGTTGGGCTGATTCTGACCCTGAGCGACGTCTTCCATACTGAAAACGTGACCTTCAAAGCGGTGATCAATGACACCACCGCCCCAGAAGTCGAAAGCATTACTGCCATCGGCGCAGGTGAATTCGACGATGTGGCTGCGGTTGGCACAACGATTACCGTCAACCAAGGCTACACCGTTGATCACACAGAAATCGTGCTCAACGAGCCTGTCACCGTGGCAGATGGCACCGTGGTTACCCTTGCCGGGCAGCCCTATGGCACGATCGCGGTCGACTCAACCGGTCTGATATTGACAATCACGCCCTACCCGGGCAACCAAATCGCCGACAAGGTTGGCAGTTTTGTCTTCTCGTTACCGGTCGGATCAATTGAAGACCTGGCAGGAAATGCCCTGGAAGCCCTCAGCGTGACCCTGGTGGTTAACAACACGGCTCCGGTGGCTGTCGATGATGCCTACACTGTGCTCGAAGACACGGTTCTGACCGTGCCGGCTGCTATTGGTGTTTTGGCGAATGACATTGATTATGACCCCCTGACCGCGAGCATTGTGACCACAACTGCCAATGGCACGCTCACCCTGAACACGGACGGTGGTTTCGTCTACACCCCTGCGCTGGATTTCTTCGGCACAGACACCTTCACTTACAAAGCCAGCGATGGCACGGCTGATTCTGAAATCGCCACCGTCACAATCACCGTCACCCCGGTGAAAGACCAGGTTGAAGCGGTTGATGATGCCTACGAAACCAAAGAAGGCGTTACCTTGTCAGTTTCCGCTCCAGGCGTTTTGGCGAACGATGTTGATCCAGATATCAACCTCTGGACCGCCAGCCTGGTGACGGACGTGAGCAATGGCACCCTGACGCTCAATTCTGACGGTTCGTTTGTGTACATTCCGGATGCCAACTTCTTTGGAAAAGACACTTTTGTATACAAACTGACCACCTATCTCGCTCCGACAAGCCTGTGGTCCGATACTGCAACTGTGACCATAACGGTTCACGAAGTATCCGGCACAATCGAGCCCGACGGCGGCACTGGTCAGATCCCTGGCGGGACACCGCTGGTGATCACAAATATCGGCGACAACGTCAGCTTTATGGGCGAGATTGCCTGGTATCCGGAAGACCTTGCAGTCGGTCGTGCTGCTGGCAATCGAGTTGGTGTTGAAATTAACGCGCCGGACGGATACGACACCACAAATTCAACCTTCACTTTCAATGGCAAAACCTATAACTGGGTTGATGTTACGGATGGTGACAATTACGTCTGGGTTTATCCGCTTGTGACTGCGACCCCGCAGCATTGGGATATCGTTGTCAGCTGGAACCCCGGCGCAGTTCAAACCTTTACGGTTGACGTTCTGACCGGATCAACCTTACAGCCTGCCAAACTGGGCACAATCGAACGCGACCCGGGCAACACCGGCGATGTTCCTGGCGGAACAGCGCTGACAGTCACTCAGGCTGGTAATACGATCAATTTTGAAGGCGAAATCGCCTGGTATCCAGCCGATCTGAGCCTTGGACGCACAGAAGGCAATCGTGTTGGCGTTGAGATTAACGCTCCGGCAGGACTCGACACCACCAATACCACCTTTACTTTCAATGGCAACACCTATAACTGGGAAGATGTTGCCGATGGCGACAATTTTGTCTGGATCTACCCCAAGGTCACCGAAGTTCCACAAAGCTGGGACATCGTGGTCACCTGGGAGACTGGCAACGTTCAAACCTTCACCATAAACGTCCTCACCGGCTCAACGCTTGAGGAGCCTGTGGTTGGCACAATAGAACCCGACGGTGGCACTGGACAAATCCCTGGCGGGACACCGCTGGTGATCACCAATATCGGTGACAACGTCAGCTACAAGGGCGAGATCGCCTGGTATCCGGAAGACCTTGCAATCGGTCGTACTGCCGGCAACCGTGTTGGTGTAGAAATCAACGCTCCGGCAGGGTTTGACACCACTGATACTACTTTCACTTTTGCTGGCAGCACCTATACCTGGGATGAAGTGAAAGATGGCAGCAACTTCGTCTGGATCTACCCGAAAGTGACCACAACCCCGCAAAACTGGGAAATCGTGGTCACCTGGAGAGCAGGCGTGGTTCAGACCTTCACCGTGGACGTACTGACAGATTCAACCCTTCAGGCACCAATCCAGGGCACAATCGAACCCGATGGCGGCACTGGTCAGATTCCTGGCGGGACACCACTGGTGATCACAAATATCGGCGACAACGTCAGCTACCAGGGCGAAATCGCCTGGTATCCGGCTGATCCTGGTGTTGGGCGTAATGTTGCCGGAAACTGGGTGGGCGTTGAGATCAATGCTCCGGCAGGTTTCGACACCAGCAGCACCACTTTCACGATCAACGGCGGAACAGCTTACGAATGGGATCTGGTCAAAGACGGCAGCAACTTCGTCTGGGTTTACCCGCTCGTGACCACGACACCACAGCATTGGGATATTGTGGTTACATGGGAGACCGGCAACGTCCAAACCTTTACGGTCGATGTTCTGACCGGCTCGACCCTGCAGCCCGCCAAACTGGGCACAATCGAACGCGACCCGGGCAACACCGGCGATGTTCCTGGTGGAACACCGCTGACAGTCACTCAGGCTGGTGATACGATCAATTTTGAAGGCGAAATTGCTTACTACCCGGCTGACGATGCTCTTGGGCGCACAGAAGGCAATCGTGTTGGCATTGAGATTAACGCTCCGGCAGGACTCGACACAACCAACACCACATTCACTTTCGCTGGCAACACCTATAATTGGGAAGATGTTGCCGATGGCGACAATTTTGTCTGGATCTACCCCAAGGTCACTGAAGTTCCACAAAGCTGGGACATCGTGGTCACCTGGGAGACTGGCAATGTTCAAACCTTCACGGTAAACGTCCTGACCGGCTCAACGCTGGATGTCGGCGCGCCTGTTGTCGGCTCTGGTGTTGCCAAATCGGCTTCCGATGGCGATGTAAACCTTGTTGACGGCAAATTTACGGTCAACCAGGGCTACGTTGTTGACACAATCGACATCACCATGGACGAACCGGTCTTAGTGGATCTCGGAACGATCATAACCATGGTCGGACACGGCCCTTACGGCACGGTTACCGCTCATAGTGGCGTGCTAATCACCATTACGCCGTATGCCGGCAATGAAACTGCTTCAGTAATTGGCAGCTTCAGCTTCACAGCCCCCGACGGCGCAATAACTGACCTGATTGGCAACGCCTTTACTGGCAGTGTCGGATTGGAAGTTATAAATGTCGCGCCGGTGGCGACGGACGATGAATACACAGTTGCGGAGGATACGGTTCTGAGCGTGCTGGCTGCTACTGGCGTTTTGGCTAATGACACCGACTTCGACCCCACTGTTTTGACGGCGGTTTTAGTAACCGATGCCGCAAATGGCACGCTGGTGTTGAACGAGGATGGTTCTTTCACCTATACCCCCGATACCAACTACCATGGCACTGACACTTTCACCTACAAAGCCAACGATGGCACGGCTGATTCTGAAATTGCCACCGTCACCATCACCGTCACTCCAGTAAATGATGCTCCGGTAGCCGAGGAACAGACAGTAACCACTGATGAAGATACCGCGTTGGTGATTACCCTGGTCGCCACGGATGTTGATAACGATACGCTGACTTTTGCGGTTGTTGAGCAACCCGAACACGGCACCCTGACTGGCACAGCGCCAAACCTGACCTACACGCCTGATGCGGACTGGAACGGTGAGGACAGCTTCACCTTCAAGGCAAATGACGGAATCGCCGACAGCAATGTCGCCACCGTCAGCATTACCGTGACCGCGGTCAACGATGCCCCGAGTCTGGCTCCGATCGCAGCCGCGACCATTCCTGAGCTGGCTGAATACAGCTTTACCGCGACCGCGACTGACCCCGACCTGCCGGCACAAGAACTGACCTTTAGCCTGGTTGGTGCTCCAACCGGCGCCGCGATCACCATTGACGGCGTCTTCACCTGGACACCGACCGAAGCGCAGGGTCCTGGCGTATATACCTTTACTGTCAAGGTTTGTGACGACACTGACCCAACCCCGTTATGCGATGAGCAGGAGATTACTCTGACTGTAACGGAAGTAAACCTGCCTCCGGTTTTGGCAGCCATTGGCGACAAAACCATTGAGGCACTTCAAACACTGAGCTTCACCTCGACCGCGACTGACCCTGACATGCCGGTTCAGACCTTGACCTTCAGCCTCGTCGGCGCTCCCACGGGTGCCAGCATTAACCCGCTCACCGGTGCCTTTACCTGGACTCCGACTGATGCTCAGGTTGGTGAGCACGAATTTGATGTCTGCGTCAGTGACGGCTTGCTAATCGACTGTGAGACCATCACCGTAACCGTGACTGAAAGGAATTTTGCTCCGGTTGCTGTGAATGACGCTTACACAACGCGATTTGGCACCACATTGACCGTTCCAACCCCAGGTGTTTTGGGCAACGACGCTGATGCCAACGACGATACATTGACCGCAATGAAGGTCACGAATCCCGGCAACGGTACGTTGACGCTCAACGCGAATGGTTCCTTCACTTACGTTCCCAACACTGGCTTCAGCGGTGTGGACACCTTCACCTACAAGGCGAACGATGGCGAGCTCGATAGCAACACCGCCACTGTTACGATCACAGTTGGGGCATTTGTCAACACTCCGCCTGTCGCCCAGAACCAGTCGGTGAGCACCCCCGAAGACACCGCGATCGCCATTACCCTGGTGGCAACCGATGTTGACGGGCAGCCGCTGACTTACGCCATCGTTACCCAGCCTGCTCACGGAACTGTGAGCCTGATCGGCAACGTGGCGACTTACACACCCAGCCTGAATTACCACGGCACAGACAGCTTCACCTTCAAGGCAAATGACGGCATCGCCGACAGCAATGTCGCCACCGTCAGCATTATCGTGAGCGCGGTCAACGATGCCCCCGTGGCAGTTGACGATGCATACATGGTGGAAGAAAGTGGAGAACTGACCATCAACGCCCCAGGCGTATTGAAAAACGACACAGATGTGGATGGAGACAGTCTCACAGCGATTTTGGTTGATGATGTCACCAACGGCACGCTGACCCTGAACGCGAATGGTTCCTTCGTCTACACGCCGACAGCATACTTCAACGGCACAGACAGCTTCACCTACAAAGCCAGCGATGGCACTCTGCAGAGCGACCTGGCGGTTGTAACCATTACGGTTACGCCGGTGAACGAATGGGTCATAGCCAATGACGACTATTACGAAACACTTGCTGATGAAGCCTTGGTGAAAGACGCGGCAGAAGGCGTTTTGGCGAACGATGTGCTGCTCGACCCCGAGGAGATCGTATCCATACAAATCATGGAAAGCCCTGAGTTTGGCACATTGACCATCAACGATGACGGCTCGTTCACCTACATACCCGATGCAGGCTTTATGGGCACGGACACCTTCAGATACCTGGTGATGTCTGTGAACCCGGTAACCTTACAGGGTGAGTGGAGTGATGACGCGTTTGTGACCATTGTGGTCAAACCGTTCCAGATGATCTACCTGCCCTTGATGTTCAAATAAGGCAGGGATGTGACCTGCGTGCTGAGATTTCGGCACGTGGGAAAAGATAAGAAAGAACCAGGCTGGCTGAAGAGTCAGCCTGGTTCTTTTTGAAAAAGAAACCTGATTTCAAAGAGGAAGACGGTTTTTTTCAGCACACTAAATTGAGGAACAAAGAGGATTGGCTGATAACGCAATATTGTTGTAGGGAACGTGGCTTGTCCCGTTCCGGCGAAGCGAAGTTGTTGTAGGGAACGTGGCTCGTCCCGTCCCGGCGAAGCGATGTTGTTGTAGGGAACGTGGCTCGTCTCGTTGTGGCGAAGCCATCTTTCCGCATTGAACACGTCCTTCATCTCATTCCGGCGATGCAATGTTATTGTAGGGAACGTGGCTTGTCCCGTTCCGGCGAAGCCATCTTTTCGTAGGGAACGTGGTCATGATACCAGGAGCATAGCGAAACAATCTGGAGTTTTGTCTTTTTGAGCGACAGTTGCGAAGGATCTTGTTGGTCAATGGGTAAGATCCTTACAAAGTACACTATGTGTCACTTCGTTCTGGATGACAATCATCCCTTTAGGATGACAACACATCGTTTTGCTAAAACCCATGTACATTTTTGTGATCCTTTAGGGCGAGACGTTTGTACCGGCGAAGCAATGTTATTGTAGGGAACGTGGCTCGTCCTGTTCCGGCGAAGCCATCTTTCCGCATTGAACACGTCCTTCATCTCATTCCGGGGAAGCGATGTTGTTGTAGGGAACTCGGCTCGTCACGTTCCGGCGAAGCCGTCAATTGAGGGGGGGGTGTGAAACTGGTGTGACGGCGATGTTTCCCACTTGATTCAGCCGTATACAATGACTACACACTACGTGATTGCCCTCCTGAGCCTCTTTTGCGATGAATCTTGTCGGTAAATGGGTAAGATCCTTACGAAGTATACTGTGTGTCACTCCGTTCAGGATGATAATCACCCGTTTAGGACCGGAATTTCCCTTTTTTTTACCCTGAAAATCAATTATTCTCTCCTCGATAATCGCATTTTTGGCAAAAATTGGTAAATAAGGCATGAGCATATTGAAGTCTGGTGAAACAGACACCTGGAAGGCAGCAAGGCATTATGCCTGTTCGGATGGCTTTTACCCTGAAGCGCGGTCGGGGTGGGGGAGGTGAAGATATTGCTATTTTGATCACCATAGCGGTCAACCAACCAGGAGATATACGACACTGCTTATCTGGATGAAAGGAACTCAATTATCATCAAAAATCTCCTGGTATTTCTTATCCAGTTCATCATCCGCCAGGTGAGAATAGCGCTGTGTCACGGCGATATTCGTATGGCGTGCCAACACCTGGGCGAGCTTCAGGTTGCCTGTGCTGCCAAGGATCGTTGTAACAAAATAATGCCGGAATGAGTGGGGCGTAATGGTACCTACTGCGTCTTCTCCAAGGCATTCCCTGACGCGGTCCTTCACGATCGCCCTGCCAGTAGTGGTCGAAATTGGTTTAATTTTCTTTCCCACTCCTTTATCATGCCTGGCAAACACCGGGAGCGACGCAAGCGCTTTACCTCCGACGCCATCCAGTTCAGCTCGAACCTGCAGATAATCTTTCATTGCACTGAGACTGCGTTTCGAGAAGCGTAATATCGCTTCTTTGTTTCCCTTTCCGATAACAGCAGCGCGGCTTTCATGCCAGTCTATATCACCCCGGCGCAGTTCACAGGCTTCGTGAACACGCAAACCTGTATCCGCCAAAGTAATCAAAAAAGCCCTGTCGCGCAAATTGATCAATCTTTCTTCATTCCTCTCAGTCGGCTTTTGTTTTAGTTCTTCAGCGTAGACAAGCACCTTTTCGATATCGCTCTTAGGAAATTGAGGCAAGCGCACTCCAGGTCTGCGTGTGCGCTGTTTGATCAGAAGCCGCACCCGGGGTAGGTTGACTTGTGCCAAATTTTCGCCCGCAATGAATTCGTAGAGCCCAACAGTGGCGGTCATATATACCTGCTCAGTTGCGGGGGAAAAATCCTTGAGTGCAGCCGCCATCCAGATAATGGCATCCTCTCTAACTTCACTGACACTTGTTTTCTCAGAATCCAAATCATGAATCAGTAAAACGTCGATAAAAAGATTCATAGCGTTTTGATAGGTACGGTAGGTATTAGCACTTCGCGATAGCTTAACCGAAGATAAATATTTTTTTATACATTCAGACAGGTACATCTTAACCTCATAATAAACATGTAATTGCGCATAGCATAAATATATTAGTAACTTATCATAAGCATATTTTAACATTAAATATAAACTTAATTCTTTTTTAGCAATCAGCGATTCTGAAGATGACCGAAAAAGGTTGTGAATCCAGCAATTCTCAATGTGAATGTTTTTAGGACTAAAACCCAAAAAGCAGGGTAATCGGAATCCGAAACGGTGAGGGTAGGTTAGGTATATGAGCAGGAAGCATCTGTAGGAGCATCGGTACATTTCGCTTCGCTCCCAGCATCATGACCACGGTCTCCCATAAATATAGCCGGGACGGCATGCCAGCCGTCCCCCTACATGGATAATTTTTTCGTACGGGCTTTGGCAAGGGTGGGTCTGGCTGATTGTGAGGTGATTTAACGTATGTGATTGGGACCTTCTCCTACGCTTGCGTGCAGATAAAAATAACATTTTTAGTCGATATTAGGGCAGAAAACCATAATTTTCAATATTAGGAATTCCTGTTTGGGAATGTAAACTTAGCTAATTCGTTACACGAGGTGATTATGGATGCAAAGATCGATTGTTCATTTCGAGCAGGGGATAGGTGGTTTCGACTGAGAGCTTGCGGGATTGTGTTAAACAGAGGCAAGGTGTTGATGGTGCGCAATACGCGCGATCCATATTATTATTCTTTGGGCGGCGGCGTTTTGCATGGGGAACAAATCGAAAAGGCCGTGATTCGGGAAGTGCTTGAAGAAACCGGGTGTGGTTTAGGAATAGATCGACTTGCATTTATTCACGAAAATTTCATTATCGGTGATGAAACTGAGCCATTGAAAGGCTTAATTTGCCATGAATTGGCTTTTTATTTCTTGATGAAATGGAATCCAAATTTTCAAATCAAGAGTGCCGGAAACACTTTTGACGGACTGAATGAAGAATTGGTTTGGCTTGAAATTGAAAAACTCTCGAAGCAAGAGGTTCCGGTTTATCCAGAGTTCTTTGGCACAGAATTAGTAAATTTGACTGATATACCCAAGCATATCATCACGACAGACTGATCTGGATAAGGTTTCCCAATTAGTATTCGTTTTCAATTGGTAAAAACATTCGGCGCGATTCTTCCATTCTTAATAGCTTATGATAATGATACTTATCGTAACCATAAGAAAAAATTGCATGAGGATTTACTAACAACCGCTCACCTCTTTTAGAATTCCCCCGATTGTGATAGCGGTTAATGACAACGAAATCCACATTTTCCACTTTTAGAACAGATAAATGATTTTTCTCGATTATCGATTTGAACCACCGAAAGTATCTTGCTTTTGAGAATTCGATTTTCATGAATATTGCAAAATCTGGTACTCTGTTAAAGCATACTTTCAATGCTCCAAATGAAGAATAAGAAGATTATTGAAGTATTGGATTATTGGTTGTGGAAAGTCTTACTGTGCACGTTCTTTCAAAACCTTCCAGGCGCCAATCCAGGGTTTGCCAAGCCTGTTTTTGTCTGAAACTTCGATTTTATTGAAATGTTGAGCGACCAGGATCAATTCTGACGGAATTGCGCCCCATTCCTGCGCCAAAACAGCCTGCTGCAATGCCAGGCGGCGTCCCTCTGTCCAACCCCACTCCATTCGAAATCGATCCGCTTTTAGCCAGTAGTCCCGCTTCTCCCAGGCAGTCGCGCTTGTATCAATTGACTCCTCGATTTTCTCCAATGCGAGCACGACAAAAGCAGCCATATCAAGGCTTTCCTTATCCGGCTTCTCTTTTTGCATTAGTTTTCTGATCGCCAAAACGATCGATTTTATCAACCGGGTGCGATACGTAGTTCCACTTTCACTTGGTTTAACAGTCATAAGGTCTCTCTAAATTTGTAATCGCAGGTTATTATACACAACTCCCCTACCCCACAAGGGAGGAATAGATTCTTTTAGAATGCTTGTTTATTACTACCAACCATCTATTTCAAATTAAATATGAAAATTCATGAAGGTAAACAGGTAAAATTCACGAACTGCTGGCAGGGTTTGCTCATTACTTGTTCGACACAAAAAAATTCCCCCCTTCCCAAAAATGCCTTTTCAATTATAATTCTACGTAAGATAAGTAACCTAAAAAGTTGAATATAGTCAATAGAGGCGCGTCGGATCGCGTAGAGACTTTATCTTTGTTCCAGTGCTGGAGGAAGAATCGAATTATCCGTCGCCGAAGGGCTAAAGGAGAGCCCTCTCCCCAGCCTTGGTGTTCCGAAGCAAATTCGGACACTGTCGTGCAAAAGCATGGAGCGCTATGTGTAACCAATACACATGGCGCTTTTTAATTCGAAAGGAGAAAAGTGAACGAAGTTGTAATCAGATTGAGAATTGGGGCAGAAAACGCCCACTATGGAGGAGGTTTGGTGGATGGGGCTTTTCTGACAAAACTCTTTGGCGATGTCGCCACCGAATTATTGATTCGCAGGGATGGCGATGAAGGTCTTTTCAGAGCGTATGACAATATCGATTTCTTCGCTCCCGTCTATGCCGGCGATTTTATTGAAGCCAAAGGCTGGATCAGCAGTGAAGGCAATACTTCGCGCAAAATGGTTTTTGAAGCCTGGAAAGTAATCGGACCCAGACCTGATATTAGCGATTCAGCTGCCGAAGTGCTGGCAGAACCTGTCCTGGTTTGCCGGGCGAGCGGCACCTGCGTGGTCCCAAAAGACAAACAACGTTTTGGATAAACTCAAGACGAAATAATCTATAAGGAGAGAGTTATGAGTAACAAAGTAATTATCACTGCAGCTATCAGCGGTGCTGAAGTGACCCAGGAAATGAACCCAGCTGTCCCCTATACGCTTGAACAATATGTTCGCGAAGCTAGTTTAGCTTATAAAGCAGGCGCAGCCATTATCCACCTGCATGCCCGCTTTGATGACGGCACCCCAACCCAGGATCGTGAACGTTTTCGAGTTTTGATCGACGCGATCCAGGAAGCTTGCCCGGAAGCGATCATACAGCCATCCACCGGCGGCGCAACCGGCATGACAGCAGAAGAACGCCTGCAACCGACAGAGCTAAACCCCGAAATGGCAAGCCTTGACTGCGGCACAATGAACTTTGGTGGAGACGAGATCTTCGTCAACACTGAGAATATGATTATCGAATTTGTGACCCGCATGAACGAACGCGGCATCAAACCTGAACTGGAATGCTTCGACAAAAGTCATATTGACATGGCTTTGCGTTTGGTCCGTAAAGGACACATCAAACCACCACTCCATTTTAATTTTGTGCTTGGCGTTAATGGCGGCGCGACCGGAACTCCGCGCGACCTGCTTTTCCTAAAGGAATCCATCCCTGCAGACGCAACTTTCACCGTCACTGGCGTGGGGCGCTGCCAACTGGATATGAATGTGATCGGTATGATCCTTGGTGGGCACGTACGCGTAGGTTTTGAAGACAATCTGAAATACAACCGGGAACGAATTGCTGTCTCAAACGCGGAATTTGTTGAGCGAATCGTGAGAATCGCAAAAGAACTGAATCTTGAGATCGCAACGCCGGCAGAAGCAAGAGAAATTTTGCGCATGCCTGCTCGAAAATAATAATTTGATCAATCGGAGGATTTATTTATGGCAATGGGTAACAAGTACGGCGCACACCGCGTGATAGAACCAAAAGGGCTGCTTCCACAGGCTGCCCAAAAAATCGACAATACCATGGAGATCTACGACAACGAGATTTTGATTGATGTTTCTGCACTGAACATCGATTCCGCCAGCTTCACACAACTCTGGGCTGCTTCAGAGCAAAACGAAGAACGCTTGCGGGAAATGATCCTTGGCATTGTTGCCGAACGCGGCAAAATGCAAAACCCGGTCACGGGTTCCGGCGGCATGCTGATGGGAAGCATTGCAGCAGTTGGACCTGCCCTGCAAGATCGTAACATCAGGGTTGGAGATCGAATTGCCTCGTTGGTTTCGCTCTCCCTTACTCCCCTTTACATCGAGGAAATTCTGGCAGTGCACCCCGAGATTGATCGGGTTGACATTAAAGGGCAGGCAATCCTGTTTGAAAGCGGTATCTACGCGAAATTACCTGAAGATATGCCGGAAGCCCTTGCTCTTGCGGCGCTGGATGTCGCTGGCGCACCTGCCCAGACAGCCAATATCGTCAAACCTGGCGATTCCGTTCTTATTTTAGGCGCCGGTGGGAAGAGCGGCATGCTCTGTGGTTACGAGGCAATGAAACATGTGGGACCCTGTGGGAACGTGGTTGGCATGAGCCGAAACGATCGTTATGAAAGCACTTTGCTGGACAATAAGTTTGTCCATAAATATTTCGTTGCCGATGCCGCCAACCCGATGGATGTGCTCGAAAAAGCCCTTGAATGCAACGATGGTAAAGAATACGATGTCGCGATCAATGTTGTCAATATCCAGGGCACAGAAATGTCGACCATATTACCTGTTCGCGATGGTGGGCTGGTCTACTTCTTTAGTATGGCAACCAGCTTTACCCGTGCCGCCCTTGGTGCAGAGGGGGTCGGGAAGGACGTTACTATGATCATTGGTAACGGCTATACAAAAGATCATGCTGAAATCACTCTGGAGGAATTACGAGAATCTCCGGCACTTCGCGAAATTTTTGAAAAGAACTACGTTTAGTTACTGAAAGACTGCTGTTTTCGCAGCAGTCTTTTTACTCAAACAGAGGAGCCAGGCTATGAAAGCTGAAGAAAAATATTTAAATAAAAAAGGTCAGGCGAGAAGACAAGAGCTTTTTCCAGATGTCCCGGATGACAAGTGGAACGATTGGCGTTGGCAGGTGTCGCGTCGTATTCCTGACGTTGATACTCTCAAAAAGTATCTGACGCTGACCGCAGAGGAGGAAGAAGGCTCCAGGAATGCTATGGAACTCTTTCGAATGGCAATTACACCCTATTATCTGACCCTGATTGATCCCAACGATCCAAATGACCCGGTCAGAAAACAAGCTGTGCCTTCAGGAAGTGAAGCATATCGCAGTCCGGAAGATCTCCTGGATCCGCTTGAAGAGGATGGGGATTCACCTGTACCAGGTCTCACCCACCGCTACCCCGACCGTGTGCTCTTCCTGATCACTGATCAATGCGCAATGTATTGCCGACACTGCACCCGCAGGCGCCTCGCTGGGCAAAAGGACGGCGCGCGAACGCGCACACAAATTGACGATTGCATCGAATACATTCGCAACACACCAGCCGTGCGGGATGTTTTGCTTTCTGGCGGCGATGCCCTGCTGATGAGCGATGATCGCCTCGAATACATCCTCTCAGAACTTCGCAAAATTGACCATGTTGAAATCATACGTCTCGGTACACGTACTCCCGTGGTCTGCCCTCAGCGAATCACTCCCGAATTCTGCGAGATGATCAGCAAATACCACCCAATCTGGGTCAACACTCACTTCAACCATTTCAACGAGATTACACCCGATTCGATGCAAGCCTGCACAAGGCTGGCAAATGCCGGTGTGCAGCTGGGTAACCAGTCAGTCTTATTACGCGGTGTAAACGATTGTGTGCATGTGATGCGGAAATTGGTTAACGGACTGGCATTTATTCGCGTTCGCCCATATTACATCTACCAATGCGACCTCTCGCTGGGCATCTCGCACTTCCGCACACCAGTCGCCAAGGGTCTCGAGATTATCGAAGGCTTACGCGGTCACACGTCCGGATTTTGCGTGCCCACTTTTGTTGTCGATGCACCTGGCGGTGGAGGGAAGATCCCCGTAATGCCTGATTACCTGATCTCCCAAAGCCCCGATCGCATCGTTTTACGCAATTTTGAAGGTGTGATCACCACCTATAAAGAACCTGAAGATTATAAAAATGAATGTAAGTGTGTTGGCTGCCAGGATGAACCAGAGGAATTAATTGGTGTTGCCGGATTGCTCGCTGGTCAGCGTATGACGCTTGAACCGGTCGGCTTACCACGCAACAGCAGGAAGCATAAGGAATAAAGTTTGATGACGGACGCGGTAGCAAGAGAATCAGAGGCTGCCTTGCTCGATCTGGCTGGGCTGGAAAGTTTGGAATCTTTAGCTTTGATCGGCTTATCAAAAAATGCCGGCAAAACCACGATCCTCAACCACATCATCTCTGCCTGGCAGGCTTCTGGTCAAACGCGTCCACTTGCACTCACTTCCATTGGCAGAGACGGCGAAAAAGAAGACATTGTCAGTGGTCGCCCGAAACCACGTATCTACATCCCTTCCGGCACGCTTATCGCCAGCGCTTCGGGAGCCTTGCACCGCAGTGATGCGCTGCTTGAAATTCTCGAACTGACCAATATCCGCACCGCCTTTGGCGAGGTGGTTATTTGTCGTGCACTGAGCGATGGCTATGTTGAACTTGCCGGTCCGGGCGCAACCAAAGAGATTTTTGGGGTTTCCGACATGCTGCGAAAAATTGAGCCCGACTGCCTGTTTATCATTGACGGCGCCTTATCGCGCCGATCTCAAGCCAGGGCTGGTGTCAGTGAGGCTGTTATCCTCGCCGTTAGCGCAGCAACTTCACCTGTCCCGGAGATATTGGCAGAAAAGACCGCTTTCGCATTGAGTTTGCTCCAAACCCCTGCAATCGGTGGGAAAAGGCGAATTGACCTGGTTAACGCCATCAGCGAAAACCCAACTGCCCGTGGTATCGTCTTGAACCATGGAAAAAAGCAACCGGAAGTGGTTTCCATCCTTTTACCGAGCCTGGTTGGATTTGGGCAGGAAATATCAAAAGAAATGCACAAGAACACCGATCTGCTCTTCCTGCGCGGTGCCGTTACCGATTTGGTAATCAGCGAACTGCTTAGAGAGTCACATTTCGTTGATTTGATGCTGGTTGTGCAGGACGGTACGCGGTTATTTATTAAACCGGACACAATGCGTAAACTGCATCATCGAAAAATTGACCTGGTCGTGCTGGATGCGCTTGATGTACGCCTGGTTTGTCTGAATCCAACCCGTTCCAACGGACAGCTGCTTGATCCGCAGCCTATGTTGAGAGCTCTGCGGCAGAAGATTACCCATATTCCGGTTGTAGACCTGGGACCCTCCAATTTGTGAGCAAAATATGCGTTCTTCAGTGATGATCACCCTGGATTTATTGCACCAGGTAGGACTGCCAGATGTCTTGGAAGCATGTCACTGCCGCTCACCTCAGGGAAGCCGACTTAAGAAAGCAGCCCGTTTTTATGATAATCATGCCAGGGACGAGTTAACTGAAGAACTTACAGCGATTGGCAGAATAACGAGATTGGTTCGAATTAAGCATCCACAATTGGTAGAAGCCCAGACACAATTATCCAGGCTGCGCGAATTACGTGGGACCTTCAGCCGACTGGAAAAGGGCGGTCTGCTGGATGATACCGAATTTTTTGAGCTCAAAAGCGCACTGGCGATCTTCGGCAGGTTGAGCGGGCTTTCGGAGTTGTCAGAAGCCGCTTCCGTTTGTTTTGAAGTTACTGCCGACGCCGCAGCACTGCTGGACCCAGGCAAGAAGCGAAATCCCGCTTTCCATATTTACAGCGAATACTCACCCGAATTAGCTGATATCCGTTCCAGGAAGAAGGAGCTTGAGCGGGAAATCAGCAAAAACAAAGGAGCAGAACGGAAATCTCTGCTGATAAAAAGAGCTCATTTAACAGCTAAAGAAGACCAGGAAGAAGAAAAGATCCGTCGGAACCTGGGCGCAGAATTGGCAAAATGGCTGCCTCAGATGCAGCATAATGCCGAAACCTGTGGGTTGCTCGATTTTCGTCTTGCAAAAGCCGAACTGGCTGTACGTTGGGCTGGATGTCTTCCAGAATTGAGACCTCAGGGCGAACCAGCTGCCTTGGTCAAGGTTCGCCATCCTTTGGTTGCGGTACACCTTGAGAAGCAGGGGCTCGAATTTACACCAATTTCAATTGAAATCCGAAAAGGCACAACAGTGCTGAGCGGTGCCAACATGGGCGGGAAAAGTGTCGCTTTAAAAACCGTCTTCCTCGCGCTGTTGATGACCCAACTGGGCTACTTTCCAGTTTGCGAAAGCCTGCAGACGCCAATGTATGATTTCTTTGCCTTTGAATCCGGTCAGGACGGTGATTTGTATCGTGGGTTATCATCCTTTGGACTCGAAGCGGTGAGAATCCGTGATCACTATCGTCGCAGTAAAACTAAAACCGGGCTGATCGTCATGGACGAGCCTGCCAGGGGGACCAACCCCGCTGAAGCTACCGCTGTTGTGAATGCTCTCTCAAAGGTTTATGGCGAATCTGGTAGCAGCTTCCTGGTAGCAACCCACTACTCGATCTCACCGAAACCCGGGGTCCGTTTCTACCAGGTCAGAGGTATACGACCTGAGGCGCTTGAACAATTCCCAGGTCATTTGCACGAGGTACAAGGCAGGCATGAAGCCGTGGATGCTGAGCCGGCAGCCGGGATCACCTCCCTGGCTCAGCCCGACCTGCGAGAGGACCTGACCCGTGTTCGCAGGATTCAGAATTTGATGGATTATCGGCTGGAAGAAATCGATGGTGTACACTCAATTCCTTCCGGTGCGATTAAGATAGCCGAGTTGCTTGGAGTGGATAATGACCTGCTCGACGAAATGAAAGCAGCCTGGCAGGAGGAATAATGGCAACACTCAGATTAAATTGGAAAAAAGTGAAGCAGGCGCGCGAAGCCGCGAGACAAATCGCGGAGGATTCCAACACCTACACCCAACAATTCACAACCACAACGGTTGAACGCTCCATCTGCCGGCTGCTTGGGATAGATGGCGTTGACGATATGGGTGTGCCACTGCCGAATGTGGTGGTGGAGCACCTCGTCGCACACCAACTGCTTGGTCATGGCGTCACCTATTGGCTCGGACAAGCTGTAATCTCGTTGGGCAAAGAGCCGCAGGAACTTGCCGAGGCAGTTGCCAGGGGCGAACTCGATCTGACTCACACTCACCCGGTTGACCCGTACGAAGTCGATTTATGGGCAAGCAGGAAGGCGGAAGAGGCGCTGGCAAAGATTCACACCAACCGTCTTATCCGCGAAGAAAAGCTGCGGGAGTATGGTGACCACAGTGGTCCCTTGTTATACGTAATCGTCGCGACAGGTAACATCTACGAGGACATTGTCCAGGCTAAAGCGGCAGCCAGGCAAGGCGCGGATATTATCGCGGTTATTCGCACAACCGGTCAGAGCTTGCTCGATTATGTGCCTTATGGCGCGACCACCGAAGGTTTTGGCGGGACCATGGCAACTCAGGAGAACTTCCGGCTCATGCGCGAAGCTCTCGATGAGGTTGGTGAGGAAGTTGGTCGCTATATCCGTCTTTGCAACTATTGTTCGGGGTTGTGCATGCCTGAAATTGCTGTCATGGGGGCGTTTGAACGCCTTGACGTGATGCTCAACGACGCGTTGTATGGAATCCTCTTCCGGGATATTAACATGCAGCGCACGCTGATCGACCAGTCTTTCTCGCGGATGATCAACGCGGCAGCCGGAATTATTATCAACACGGGTGAGGATAACTACCTGACCACATCAGATGCCTACGAAGAAGCGCATACGGTGCTCGCTTCGCAGTTTATTAATGAGCAATTCGCCCTCCAGGCAGGATTGCCAGAAGAGCAAATGGGACTTGGACATGCGTTCGAGATGGATCCGGAGCTCAAAAATGCCTTCCTGTATGAATACGCCCAAGCACAGATGGCTCGCCAGATCTTTCCCAATGCACCGCTCAAATATATGCCGCCGACAAAATTCAAAACCGGAAACATCTTCAAAGGGTATGTCCAGGATGCCCTGTTCAACATGGTGACTGTAATCAGCCACCAGCGCATCCACCTTTTAGGCATGCTGACTGAGGCGATTCATACCCCCTTTTTGTCGGATCGCGCCCTGGCTATCGACAATGCGAAGTATATTTCCACAAGTATGGCAGATTTTGGCAGTGATATTGAATTTCGACAGGGCGGGATTATGGAACAACGCGCTGATGTTGTGCTCGACCTTGCACTTGATCTTTTAGAAAACATCCGCAAAGATGGGCTTTTTCGAACACTTGAAGAAGGCCGGTTTGCCGGTGTGCGGCGCCCCTTTGAAGGTGGCAAGGGTCTTTCGGGTGTGGTTACTAAGGAAGATCATTACCTCAACCCTTTTGTTCCCCTGCTTCTTGAAGAAGCCAGGGTTGGATCACAGCGCTACCACCAGGGTAAACAACAATCGGACCAAGGAGAGCAATATGAGTAAAGGTACCGCCAGCAAAAAAGCCGACCTGGACACCAGCCTGGATCTCACCTATTTGAAACCATATGGTGACACAATGAATGATGGTAAAGTACAGCTTTCTTTCACCCTGCCTGTACCAGACAGTGAAGTTGCCGTTGAGGCTGCACGGCTGTTGTCGCTGAAGATGGGCTTGGTTGAGCCGACTGTTACCTATCACGCCCCATTGGATAAAAGCTTTAGCTTTTTTGTAGTCTATGGAAGTCTAAGCCATGTTGTCGACTACACGCAAATCCACGTAGATTCAGTGGATGTCAACGTAATGACGATGGAAGAGACTGATTTATTCATACAGCAGAATTTTGGGAGAAAAATAAAGGTCATTGGTGCCAGCACGGGTACAGACGCGCACACCGTTGGAATTGACGCTATTCTCAACATGAAAGGCTACGCCGGGCACTATGGTTTGGAACGTTATAAGATGATTGATGCCCTCAACCTGGGTAGCCAGGTTACCAACGAAGATTTCATTCGTAAAGCTGTCGAGTTTGACGCGGATGTCTTGTTGGTATCGCAAACGGTGACCCAAAAGAACGTCCATATTCAGAACCTGACAGAGTTGGTTGAACTTTTGGAAGCAGAGCGACTGCGAACCCGTTTTTTACTGATTATTGGCGGTCCCAGGATTAGTCACGAACTTGCCAAAGAATTAGGGTGTGATGCTGGCTTCGGACCCGGAAAATATGCCGATGATGTTGCCAGTTTTATATGCCAGGAATTAGCTGCCAGAAAGCAGCAGAACTAAAAAATAACAAAGGTAGGAATAATGGAAAAATTAACTAATTTAGAAGAAGCAGTGCACCTTGTCCGCGATGGTGACACGATCATGGTCGGCGGCTTTCTGGCGGTCGGCACTCCTGAACGACTGATCGATGCATTGATCGAAAAAGGTGCCAAAGATCTGACCTTGATCTGCAACGACACAGGTTTCATTGACCGCGGTGTTGGGAAAATGGTCGTGGCAAAGATGTTCAAAAAAATCTATGCCTCACATGTCGGCACGAACAAGGAAACCGGCAGACAAATGATGGAAGGCGAAACCGAAGTGGTCCTGGTTCCTCAGGGCACCTTGATAGAACAAATCAGGGCTGGTGGATTTGGTCTTGGTGGCGTTTTGACCAAAACTGGTCTGGGAACCTTGGTTGAAGAAGGTAAACAAATTGTTGAAGTGGACGGCGAACGATACTTGCTCGAGAAACCGATGCGCGCTGACATTGCGCTTCTTTTCGCTGAAAAAGCAGATTTGGCTGGCAACCTGACTTTTCATGGAGCTACACGCAACTTTAATACCTATATGGGCGCGGCTGCGGACATTTCAATTGTGGAAGCCGGTGAGGTCGTACAGATTGGAGCATTATGCCCTGACAAGGTTGTCGTTCCCGGGGTTTTTGTGGATTACATTATTGATGGAGGTGCGCTGTGATGGATAAGAAACAAATACAAGAATTTATTGCCAGGCGAGTGGCATTAGAACTACAGGACGGTGACCTGGTCAACCTTGGTATTGGACTGCCTACTCTGGTCGCAAATTTCGTTCCGGAGGGTCGGACTGTTCTCTTTCAGTCAGAAAATGGCTTTATCGGTTTGGGACCTGCCCCCGAAGAAGACGAAATTGACCCTTGTATTTCGAATGCGGGCGCGATGCCTGTGACCATTGTTCCTGGGGGAAGTTTCTTTGACAGCGCTATGTCCTTTGGCATTATTCGCGGTGGACACGTTGACACAACCGTTCTCGGGGCACTTCAGGTTGCTGAAAATGGAGATATTGCCAACTATATGATCCCTGGAAAGATGGTCCCTGGTATGGGCGGTGCGATGGATTTGCTGAATGGAGCAAAGAAGACGATCGTCGCCATGGAGCACACCGCCAAAGGCAATCATAAGCTGTTGAAAGAATGCACCCTGCCCCTCACTGCTGTAAGTGCCGTCGACCTGATTGTTACTGAAATGGGAGTAATCGAAGTAACTGCCAAGGGATTTGTCCTGATCGAGCAAAACCCCGAATACAGCCTCGAACAAATCCGGGAAGCCACCGGCGCAGACCTGATTATCAGTATGGGTTTGCAGAAAATGGCAGTTGTCTGATCGAAAATATATTTGCACAATGGTAAGCACAGTTTGTTAAACAAAATTCGGGCGGGTCTTGAACTCGCCCGAAATATCTTCAGTAAGGGAACTGCAATCAGGGGGGCTCTTTTACCGCCAGTTCATTAGCTCAATTCTCGTTCGTTCCGAATTGCCTCTGTAAGCCTGGGAACAATCTTCAAAGCATCGCCAACAATGCCGACATCGGCTACATGAAAAATCGGCGCGGTCGGGTCGTTATTAATGGCAATGATGAAGTCGGATTCTTCCATCCCAGCCAGATGTTGAATAGCACCAGAGATGCCGCAGGCAATATACAGATTCGGTCGCACCGTCTTTCCGGTTTGACCAACTTGCTTTGACTTGTCTTGAAGACCAGCATCAACGGCTGCTCTGGAACTGCCAACCTCGCCCCCAAGCGAATCTGCCAGCTCTTTCAACAAGGCGAAACCTTCAGCATTCTTCATTCCGCGTCCGCCGGCAACGATAATCCGAGCATCCTGGATATCGTGTTTAGCGCTGCCTTTTCTCAATACTTCCCGGATCGTCGTGAACATGTTATTCTCGATTATGGACCCATCAAATTCGATCACATTGGCAACAGCAGTCTCATCTGGCTCTCGTTTAATCATCACACCCGGACGAACGGTCGCCATCGCAGGGCGATGGTCCGGGCAAACGATCGTTGCCAATAAATTCCCACCAAAAGCAGGACGGGTCATCAAAAATCGATTGGTTTCTTCTTCAATTTCGAGAACCGTACAGTCTGCAGTCAGACCGGTATGCACTCTGCCAGCAACTCTTGGCGCCAGGTCGCGACCGATACTTGTCGCGCCAATCAGGATAATTTCGGGTTGATAACGTTCAATAACTTGCGCGACAACCTGCGTGTATGGTTCTGTTCGGTATTGTTCCAGTTTTTCATCATCCGCTACAATGATTGTCTGAGCGCCATATGCGATCAATTCTTTGGTCAGATCCGCCACGCGGAAACCAAGTAAGAGAGCGACTACGTGACTGCCTGATTTCGCTGCCAGTTCCCGGGCTTTCCCGATTAATTCGAGGGAAACCGGAGTAATCTTGTTGTCGACTTGTTCTGCGAAAACAATAACAGATTTTTCTTTTATTTCACTCATGTCGCTTCTCATAGAATATATTTCTCTTTCAACTTTTCAACCAGGTATTGGACAGATTCGTCAACTCCGGTCTCAATTACCGTTCCAGGTTGCTTTAACTTCTTTGGATTAGTTTTGATAACCCTGGTTGGCGAGCCTTTGAGTCCAATGTTTTCATCTTCCACAGGGACATCATTTCGACTCCAGACGATGACTTCTTTTTCACGATAAGCTTCAAAAATGCCACCTGGGGTCATATAGCGGGGTTTGTTTAACTCACCCAAAGCCGTTATCAGGGCGGGCATCTTCGCGCTCACGATCTGATATCGATCTTCAAACTGGCGTTTAACGACAACTTCGTTTCCCTCGATTTGTAATTCTTCACAATAACTAATATGGGGAATGCCGAGGTGTTCGGCTGTTTCCGGTCCTACCTGGGCTGTGTCGCCATCAATCGCCTGGCGACCAGTGATAATCAGGTCATAATCAAGTTTGCTGATCGCGGCAGCGAGCGTTGAAGAGGTCGCCCAGGTGTCTGCCCCACTGAAAGCGGAATCTGTGATCAGATAGGCTTCATCAGCGCCCATCGCAAGGGCTTCCCGCAGGACTGCGTCAGCCTGGCGTGGTCCCATGCTGATCACGGTGACATGCGCCCCACGTTCATCTTTCAAGCGCAGAGCAGCTTCCAGCCCGGCTTTGTCATCCGGATTCATGATCGAAGGCACATCTTGTCGGATCAGGGTTCCTTTGACAGGATCCAAGCGGACTTCTGTTGTATCCGGGACTTGTTTTATACATACAATGATATTCAACTCGACTCCTTACTTCAACAGGCTTGCGGAGATGACCATCTTCATCACCTCAGAAGTGCCTTCGTAAATTTCAGTAATTTTAGCATCGCGCATCATTCGTTCAACATGGAATCCCTGGATGAATCCATACCCTCCATGTAGCTGCACGCATTCCCGGGTAACATCGGATGCAACCTGCGAAGCTTTCAATTTTGCCATGGCTGCCTCGTTAGAAAAAGGTTTGCCGCTGTCTTTTTTGAGAGCAGCATGATAAACCAGCCAGCGAACCGCTTCAATATCCGTCTTCATCTGAGCTAAAACAAATTGTGTGTTTTGAAACTTGGCTATGGGAGAATTGAATTGCTTGCGTTCTTTAACGTACTGGACGGTTTTTTCCAGTGCTCCTTCAGCGATTCCCAATGCCTGGGCGGCAATGCCGATGCGCCCGCCATCCAGGGTGGACATGGC
Organism: Anaerolineaceae bacterium UBA5311; assembly: GCA_002411175.1. Taxonomy (GTDB): domain Bacteria; phylum Chloroflexota; class Anaerolineae; order Anaerolineales; family Anaerolineaceae; genus Mesolinea. The sequence continues at coordinate 22,665 of DHRN01000079.1, forward strand.
GATGCCAAACCCTTTTCCTTCACGCCCCAACAAGTTCCCAATTGGGATGCGGCAGTCCTCGAAGATCAGTTCGCAGGTAGAGGAGCCCCTGATGCCCATCTTCTTTTCAGGTGGTCCAAATGTGAACCCGGGGGTTCCCTTTTCAATGATAAAAGCGGATATACCCCTCGTGCCGGCTGCCTTATCGGTCATCGCAAAAACGACGTAGGTGTCTGCTACCTGTGCATTGGTGATAAAAATTTTGCTGCCATTAATCAACCACTCATCACCGTCACGGACCGCTTTGGTCTGCTGCCCGGCAGCGTCTGTGCCGGCTTCGGCTTCGGTCAGGGCGAAAGAGCCCAATTTTCTGCCGTCAATCAAGGGTCGCAAAAACTTCTCTTTTTGCTCATCGGTGCCATGCATGTAAATCGCGTCTGCAGCGAGCGAGGTATGTGCCGAGAGAATCACTCCGCTTGTCGCACACACCTTCGAAATTTCTTCAACTGCAAGGATATACACGAGCGTATCACAGCCCTGCCCACCAAGCTCTTTCGGGAAGGGTATACCCAACAATCCCACCTCTTGCATTTTATGCACGACTTCCCAGGGGAAGCGATGGAACTCATCAGTTTCTTCAGCCCAGGGTTCAACTTCATTGACAGCAAAATCATTGAAAAGCTGCTTCGCCATCAGGTGTTCTTTAGATAAATAAAAATCCATACAGTCTCCAGTTAAGGCGCGTTAAAACAACCGCCTGAATTTTGCAGTTCCATCTCAATATCGATAAAACCCTTCACCGGTTTTACGTCCCAGCTTGCCGCCCCGTACCATCTTGCGCAGCAGAGGATGCGGACGATATTTGCCATCTTTGGTCTCGTCGTAAAGCACTTCCATAATCGCCAGGCAGACGTCCAGTCCGATCAGGTCGCCCAACTCCAGGGGACCCATCGGATGGTTCGCGCCCAGTTTCATGGCGGTGTCGATCCCCTCGGCACTGGCGACGCCTTCCGCTAAAATGCCGACTGCTTCGTTGATCATCGGGACTAAAATGCGGTTTACTACAAAACCTGCTGATTCCTGAACCACAACCGGAGTCTTACCCAGCTCCTGTGCGATCTCTGTAACACGGTTGACAACTTCGGGGGGTGTTGAAAGTCCTGGAATCACTTCCACCAACTTCATTACTGGAGCAGGATTGAAAAAGTGCATCCCAACCACGGGTCGATTCAACCCTTGTGCTATTTCAGTAATCGATAAAGAAGAAGTATTGCTGGCAAAAATGGCTTCCGGTTTTACAATCTGATCAAGTGACTTAAAGGTCTCTTTTTTCACCGGCATCTGTTCCAAAACTGCTTCTATAACCAAGTCGCAATCGCCGCAATCCTCAAGAAGCCCCGTTTTAATGCGGGCGTTGATCCGGTCGGCATCCTCCTGGTTCATTTTTCCGCGCTCTACCCGTTTCTGAAGACCTCCAGCGATCCTCCCTTGCCCTTTTTGAGCCAATTCGAGGTTGATATCGGTAAGGATGACTTCATACCCTTCGGTTTGTGCAAATGCCTGGGCGATACCGCTGCCCATAGTTCCTGCTCCAATTACAGCTATTTTCATAAATTCTCCTTTATATAATCAGCCCGACTTCTGCCAGGCTGCTGTGAATAGTTATCTATTCCTGAATACTTTCTCTTTTCGCTTCTCGAGGAAGGCGCGCATCCCTTCTTTTTGGTCTTCAGTCGAAAAGCAAGCGCTAAATAAACCTACCTCCAGCTGAATGCCTTCATCGATTGAGACATCGAGCCCTTCGTTGGCTGCCTTTTTTATATTGCGGATTGCGATTGGGGCATGGGAGGCGATCCGTTTCGCCATTTTCATAGCTTCTTCCATCAAGGTTTCGACCGGATACACCGCGCTGACCAAACCAATCGCCTGGGCTTCTTCAGCTTTGATGTTTCGGCAGGTGAAGAGCAGCTCTTTGGCTTTTGAAATTGAACCAATTACCCTGGTAAGCCGTTGTGTGCCACCAAAACCTGGGGTGATGCCCAGCCCGGCTTCAGGCTGTCCGAAAACCGCGTTTTCGCTGCATAGTCGAATATCACAACTAAGTGCCAGTTCATTGCCCCCACCCAGGGCATAACCATTAATCGCGGCAATTACCGGAATTGGAAATTTCTCTATCTTACGAAAGATTACATTCCCAAATTGACCAAATATCCGGGCTTGTTCCTCGTTCATTTCAGCCATCTCAGCCACATCTGCGCCAGCAACAAAAGCTTTATCTCCAGCACCTGTGAGCACCAGGCAGCGGGTCACTTCAAAATCGATCTGTTCCAAAACCTCGTCGAGCTCTGCCAAAACATTAGTGTTCAAGGCATTTAATGCTTCTGGTCGGTTGATTGTCAGGATCCCAACCTGTTCGGCAAGTTCAAATTTAATAAAAGTCATAGTTCTACACCTCGGGTTTTGCAACTGCAGCTGCCGCGCCCATTCCCCCGCCAATACACAAGGTGGCAAGACCGAGCTTTGCATCAGGTTGTCGTTTCATTTCATGGATTAAGGATACCAAAATCCTCGCGCCAGAAGCTCCAATGGGATGTCCGAAGGCGATCGCGCCGCCGTTGACATTAACCTTTTCGCGGTCAAGACCCAGATCGCGCATCACTGCAACAGATTGTGCGGCAAAAGCTTCGTTTGCCTCAATTAAATCAAAATCGCCAATCGCGATACCAAGTTTTTCTACCAATTTTTTGGTTGCTGATACCGGTCCGATGCCCATGATCGAAGGCTCAACGCCTTCGAGCGTTCCCTCCAGCCAGATGGCTTCGGGTGTTACACCAAGTTCACGGGCTTTTTCTTCACTCATCAAAACAACTGCCGCAGCGCCATCATTGATCGTGGAGGAGTTCCCAGCGGTGACGATTCCATCCGGTTTGAATGCTGCTCTCAGTTTCCCCAGCCCTTCAACGGTTGTATCGGCACGGATTCCTTCATCTTTAACAAAGTCAATCGTATCGCGTTTAACCCGCACAGGAACTGGCACGATTTCATCCACAAATTTGCCTTCTGCCTGGGCTTTGGCTGCTTTTTGTTGCGATTCCGCTGCAAATTTATCCAGTTCTTCACGGGTAAGACTCCATTGCTCGGCGATATTCTCAGCCGTGGTGCCCATGTGCTGCTGGCTAAACGCATCGGTCAGACCATCATGCACCATTGTGTCCACTAAAACACCGTTGCCGAGGCGATAACCAGCCCGAGCCTGTGGAAGCGCATAGACCGCGGCAGACATGTTTTCCATGCCTCCTGCAATAACAACATCAGCTTCCCCATATTTGATCATCCTCGCGCCCATATTGACTGCTTCGAGCCCGGAACCGCAGAGCACATTGATGGTCACTGCTGGTTTTTCAACCGGAATGCCCGCGTTTACGGCAGCCTGTCGGGTGACGTTTTGCCCCTGCGCAGCTTGCAGAATGCAGCCCATGTAGACCAGGTCAACGTCGGAAGGCTGGATGCCTGCGCGTTTGATTGCCTCGCGGATCACGACCTCACCTAGCCTGGCAACGGGAACAGTGGAGAGCATTCCGCTCATTTTCCCGATAGCAGTTCGGCAAGACCCCGCAATGACGACTTTATTATTCATAAGTGGTTTCCTTTCATAATGAGTCTGAGTGAAAGGTTTGGCAGAAACAAACAAGTTTAAACAGGCAAGTTGTTCACTGCCGCTCAGACCCGATGATTTGTTTACTCCTATTATCTCATAGATTCCGCTCATTGACCGGCTGGATTTGAGGCTTCATTCAGAATCTTCCACACTGTAAGTTTTGCAAATTTAGTAAAATTTTCCCTATAGTATAATTCCACCAGGGTCCAGGCTTTAAGTATGCGGCTGCACTTTAAAAGTTTTAACTCATCAGTGGTTTTGGATAAGAGATCTAATTCGACAAAAAATGGAATCCAATCGAACAATAAAGAGGAGGAAGTTTTGAAACTGACGAAGTTTTTTTCATTCGCTGCCGTTCTGTTTTTGGCGGCTGGTTGTCTGAGTCCCAGCCAGGTTACAGAAACAGAAATTCTCACACAGCCCGGCAAGAGCGAGATTTCCCCAGAAACACAACCACCAACACCTGCACCAGACAACACTGTCACACCTCCACCAACAGAAACGCCAACAGAGACTCCAACAGAGACTCCAACAGAAGAGACAGAGCCAATAGAATTTGATATTCAGGCGACCTACACTGCCATCGCGATTGATTACGAGTCACGTCTGGCAACAATGATGCCTCCCGTTCTGGAATGTGAAACCGCACCACGAGTAACCGGCTGGAGGGATTATCACATAGAGGGAGTTGGTCTTCACATGCAGCTGCCGCAAGACTGGTCGGATATGGATTACCGCACCTACAGACCGAATCAAAGCAAAATGTTTCAGGTTAAGAACTATGGTGTCGCCTCGAGTAGTGCTGGTGCTTTTGCGGAAGGATTCGAACTGCACATCTGGTATGAAGAAGAATTGGAGCTTATCCCCTTCATAAAAGACCTGCGCGAGTGGGCTGCAAGAAATGAGTTCTTTTATGCCACCCTCTTTTCACCTCTGCCGCATGAAAATTCATTAGTAAATGGGCACCCGGCATCGATTGCCTACGTACCTGAGTATGATTTCGGTGAACAAGAATTAGGGGCTTTTCGTTCCTCTATCGTAACTGTGACGAAGATGGGCGATTATGTGATCATGATGGTTTTCAATCCGCGTGCTAATTATGACCCCACCGAAACGCTGCTCACCATGCTTTCGAGCTTGTCGATTGATGGTGTACAAGGCGGGGAGACTGTGATCAGCGAAACAATCCTCTGCCAGGCTTATCTTTATTTCTGCCTGAGACAATGCGGAATTGTGCCGGGATCCAATTGAAAAGGCGAAGAAAGGTAATCCCTTTCATATAGCTGGGGTTTGTCTCCAGCCGCTGTCGCCAACATGGATTTATCTCCTCGTTTTCTTGACATTAGAACGCATGTTCTATATAATTAGAACATGATGGAATACAACCGCCCTGACTCACTGACCCTCTTTGAAATGCCGCTGCCGCCCAAGCGTTTCCTCGCCATCGGCGCGCACGCCCTCTCTGAGCGCATGCTGCAGCTCATCTCCGCCCTGGCGCTGCGGCAGCACGTCACTGTGCTCGATTGCGGCAACCGCTCCAACATGTACGCGGTTGCCAAATTGATTCGCCCCTACACGCCCGACCCGGTCAGCGTAATGAACAACATCCGCCTTTCCCGAGCCTTTACCTGCTACCAGGTTTTGGCGATGATCCAGGCAACCGCCAAATACCCGCTTAACGAACCGTTGGTGCTGCTGGACTTACTGGCGACTTTTCTGGACGAAGACGTGGAGCTGAAAGACAGCCAGCGTCTGCTCACCCACAGCCTCAATTTGCTGACCCAACTGAGCCACCAGGTTCCAGTCGTAATCAGCACGCGCCAGATCCCCGTCATTGCTGAGAATCGCATTGTTTTGCTCGAACAGCTCAAAGCCAGTGTCGACATCTGCTGGGAAGAGCCTCTGCCCCTCCCCACCAGCCAGGAGCTGCAGCTGGCACTCTTTTAATGAGGCATCCATGGGAAGAACGATTGCATCTATCACCCAAACCTGGCAGGAAGAAGAAGCCGCGCTCAACCGCTTCAAACGTGCCCTGCGTAAGGACGATCAGCTCCTCCTGGACGAACTGCTCGTGCTTTCGCGCCTGCATTTGGCTGAAGCTTCATACGCTTCCAATCTTTACCCGCTGGATATGTATCTGATTGCCATTTTGCTGGAGGTCTATAAGCAGCTCAAAACCCTCCAACAAAGACTGTACAGTCATGATCAAAGCAAAGACCAGGAACGCCTGGAGGAAGAGGAGGTTTTCCTCAAACTGATTACCAACTACCTGGAAACCTCGGGCGAGCGGGCGCAGGAAAACACTTCCGAAGCCGGGGAAGAGGAACTGGTTGTAGTGGAGCCGGAGGATGACAGCTCATATACTGATTTTGAGGAGGCGCCATGAATCACACTTTTACCGGCTGGCTGCTGGACCTCTACCTCAACCAGCAGGAAGGTTTGAGCCTGTGGTTTATCTCTGCCGATGACGACAGCCGGGTCTGCTTCAGGCAGCATTTCCCGCTTAGTTTTTATGTTTCCGGGCCAAACGAAAACCTGCGCATGCTCTGGAAGCGAATTTCAGGTCATCCAGATGTGCTTTCACTCAGTCGCCAGCGCAAGCAGGACGTCTTTGAAGACAAGTTGGTGGATGTAATGGCGATTGAGATGGAGTCACCTGCCAGCCAGGTGAAGCTTTTCCGTGACATCGAACAGGTTTACCCAGATTTGACCTATTATGATGCCGATATCGCCATCAGCACGCGTTACATGGCAAGATTTGGCATTTTTCCCCTGGCTTTGTGCCAGCTGCAGGTGGATGAAAATGGTGTCATTCAGTCCATCCAGCCTCTAAATGATCGCTGGGAGCTGCTGCCCGAGCTGCCGCCCCTGCGGGTTCTGCAGGTCAGCCCGGATGCTGACCCCAATCGCGGCGCAGTGAAGTCTCTGCTGATCCATTCTGATCGCTTTGAGATGCGCCTGGCGCTCGACCCGCAGGGCAGCTACCTGCAAACGCTCGATCAGACCCTGACTGATTACAACCCCGATATCCTGGTGACTGACTGGGGCGACAGCTGGCTGATCCCTTTTCTGATCAAACAGTCAGAAGCAAAAGGCATCCCGCTGCAGCTCAACCGAGATACAAGCCGACCGGTACGCTGGCAAAAAGAGACCACTTATTTCTCTTACGGGCACATCATTTACCGCCCCGAAGAGGCGCATCTTTATGGGCGCTGCCATATTGACCGAAAATCCGCGATGATGTGGTCTGATTACAGCCTGGCGGGCACACTCGAGATGGCTCGTGTGACCACTCTGCCAATTGAGAAGGCTGCCCGCGTTTCCCCGGGTCAGGGCATCTCGGCTATGCAGGTAATCACCGGTCTGGAAAAAGATTTGCTCGTGCCCTACCAAAAACGACAGTTTGAAGAGTTTAAAACCGGACTGCAGTTAATCCAGTCTGACCGCGGCGGCATGGTCTATCAGCCCATTACCGGGCTGCACACCGATGTCGCTCAAATCGATTTCATCTCCATGTACCCCGCCATCATCATTTTGGGCAATATTTCGCCTGAAGTGCCCCTGCCCGATGGCTTAACCCCGGCACACGAAGACCTTGGCGTGGTCCCGCTCACGCTTAAGCCGCTCTATGAAAAGCGCGTCGCTATCAAACAAAAGATCCGCACGTATCCGCAGAATCACCCCATGACAGACACTCTGAAAGAACGCGCCCAGGCACTCAAATGGCTGTTGGTGGTTTGTTTTGGTTTTTTGGGCTATAAAAATGCCCGTTATGGACGCATTGAGGCACACGAGGCGGTCACAAAAGGCGGACGCGAGGTGCTTTTGCGTGCCAAGGATGTGGCAGAGGAAGAGGGTTTCGAAGTTCTGCACATGTACGTGGATGCGCTGTGGGTCAAGAAAAAAGGCAGCAACAAGCCTGAGCATTTCACTGAATTGATCAAAAAGATCAACCACCGCACCGGACTAACCATTAACCTGGACGGGGTTTATCGATGGGTGGCGTTTTTGCCTTCCAAGGTCGACCCGCGTATCCCGGTTGCCAACCGCTATTTTGGTGTTTTTCAGAGTGGCGAGGTCAAGGTGAGGGGTCTGGAGGCACGCAGGCGCGACACGCCCTTGTGGATTGCCGCGGTTCAAAAGGAAATGATCAGATTTCTGGGTCAGGCACGCAGCAAAGACGAACTGGAAGACTGCATCCAACAAGCCTTCAACTGTTATCAGCAGTCTTTGCGTGCTTTGAAAGCGGGACTGGTCGCACCGGACGAACTGGTGATAAATGGCAAGGTCAGCTATGCCCTCGAAGCTTACAAAGCTTCAACCGCGTCTGTACGGGCAGCCAGGCAGATGCAGGCGGCTGGCATGCCGGTCAAACCAGGTATGCGCGTCCGTTTTGTGTATACAAAGGGCGAGCCGGATGTCACTGCCTGGGATCTGGGTAAGCGGGTCGACCCTGCGGATCTTGATTCTGCCAAATATATCGAACTGCTCATCCGTGCCGCCAGCTCTGTTCTCTCACCTTTTGGGGTTTCAGTCGATATCCTGCGCGAATGGTCCCTCTCCGACGCTCTCCAACTTCACCTCCCCGCGGTATTGGCGTTATCGCAGGGCTGAAGACTTGCGGCACAATTATCCTGTCGACAGAAATATGTTTCCATGCTTTTGTTTAAATGTTTTCTCCTCAGTTTCTGACTTTAATCCCTGAATGTTTCTTTAAAACAAATTGGATTTTTACAAGGTTTATGGTTCAGCCACTACTTCCTGGACATGAAAATCTGCAGCATCTTCAATATATCTGAAAACGTAGCGAGGTAATGACCACGTTCCTTACGGAAAAGGGGGCTTCGCCGGAACGCGCAGTGCACGTTCGTTACGAAAATTTGCGTTATCGACTATCAGAGTAGGGGACGGCGTGGCAGCCGTCCCCTACACATATAACTAAAACGTACGGGGTGGGTCTGGTTAATTGTGTGGTTATTCTATGGCTGCTGTTTGTGTTATAGCTCTAAGTATTAACATTTATTGTATTATTTTGGCTACGCGCATTACTATCATTCGGTTCCCCCCCCGAATCCTTGTTAATTGTTTGACGCTCACAAAGCGGTAATATATAATAAAACCTTTGGAGGGGAAGTGCTGGAATTGGCAGACAGGCATGACTTAGGATCATGTGCGGCGACGCGTGAGGGTTCGAGCCCCTCTTTCCCCACTTCATAAATATACTAATTTGAGGTTACATTGAAAACTACTAAAACTTTTACAGATGACCACCAGGTGCGCGTTACCGCTGAATTTGATCAAGAAACTTTTGATGGTTTCAAACGCAAGGCTGCACGAAAAATTGCTCAAAAAACTCGCATTCCCGGTTTTCGACCAGGAAAAGCGCCTTACAACATGATTTTATCCCACATCGGGGAAGGCGCTGTTTTTGAAGAAGCCATCGATTTAATGTTGGACGAAATTTATCCCAAAGTGCTGGAACAAGAAGATATCCAACCCTACGGACCCGGCAACCTGGAGAACATCCCCAGCCAGGAACCTCCTGTTTTTGAGTTCCTGATCCCCCTGGCTCCTGAAACGGAACTAAAAGAGCTCGAAACCCTCAAGCTGCCTTACGCGCCTGTATCTGTCACCGAAGCTGACGTAGACGCATTTATCAAAGAGCTGCAGCGGGATGCCGCTGATTTGGTCCCGGTTGAAGGCCCCGCTGAAGAAGGTCACATTGTCTATATGACTGTCACAGCGACCGACGTAAACCCTGCCGATGCTGAAAACGCGATCCTGATCGACGACGCCCCTAAGCAAGTCCAGATTCCTACTGAAGATGAAGAAGAAGAGACCGAGTGGCCTTTCAAAGGATTCTCACGTGATCTAATTGGCGCCCGGGCGGAAGACGATATAGAGATCACCTATGAATTCCCGGAAAACGAAACGCTGGGCGATTTTTCAGGCAAAACAATCAGGTTTCTTGTATACCTGCAGTCCGTGAAAACGCTGGAACTGCCGCCTCTGGATGAGAATTTCCTTGAAAAAATGGGAAATTTCAGCAGTGTGGAGGAGCTCCGCAAAGATATCCGCGAAAACCTTGAAACTGAACGCATGGAAACTTACGACACCAAGTACTATCTGGAGCTTGTCGACACTTTGCGGAAAAGCGCAATCATGAAGTACCCACCCCAATTGTTGGAAGACGAAGAACATGAGGTTCTGCACCGCATTGAGCACGATCTCGAACATCGCGGAATTAATCTGGATGTCTACCTCAAGGTGCGCAAAATTGAGAAAGAACAATTCATCGAGGAAGAAGTCAAACCAACTGCCAAGGATCGTATAGAGCGATCCCTGGTCATGGATGCAATCATGAAACATTTCGATTTGCAAATTACCGAAAACGATATGAAATCTGAGATAATCAAATTGGTCACTTCCCTGTTTACGAGCGGTGAATATGACCAGCTCGAAAAAGACATGGGCAAAAGGCGCTTTTCTGAAGCGATCTCCGCCCAGGCAAACCTTAATGCAACTGAAACGTCGGTTCGCCGGCAATTACGCCTGATGGCATCCCCTGAATCCATAGTGAACGAAGATGTACCTGATGAAGTCGCTATAGACGCCGAAAGTGACGACCTGGAAGCCGATGTCGACCTCCTTATGGATAAGATAGAAGCCCTGGTCGAGGAAGAGACCCTTCCATTGGCAGGGACAGAAGAAAACGAAACCCCAGCCGCCAACACCGCAGCAATGGAAGGTGATGTTTCTGAATCCTTTCCGATAATCGATCAGAAAGAGATTGAAGAATAACAATTTTCTTATATTAATCGGCTAAGCTTGAGAAAATACAAACATCAGCATAGCTGTAGAAGGAAACAATATGGAAAAAAATGACTTTAGAGCCGTTATCCCAATGGTGGTTGAACGGACTGCTAACACTGAACGCGCTTATGATATTTACTCCCTGCTGCTCAAGGAACGCATTGTTTTTGTTGGTTCCGCGATCAATGACCAGGTCGCCAACGTCGTGGTTGCTCAGCTGCTTTACCTGAGCCAGGTTGACCCTGAAAAACCAATCCAGATGTACATTAACTCCCCCGGGGGATCAATCTACGCCGGTCTTGCGATTCTCGACACGATGCAAATGATCCCTAACTCGATCAGCACCGTCGCTGTCGGCGTGACTGCCAGTTTCGGCACCGTGCTGCTAGCCGGCGGAACCAAGGGTCAGCGTTACGCCTTGCCCCACGCAACCATCCACCTCCACCAACCGCTTGGCGGGACAGAAGGACAGGCATCCGATATCGAGATCATGGCAAGGGAAATCCTGCGGCTCAAGAACGAGCTAAACAAGTTCTTTGCCGAGGTCACCGGTCAACCAATGGAAGTCATTCAAAGGGATACCGACCGCGATTTCTACATGACTGCCGGGCAGGCTGTTCAATACGGGCTGATCGACAAAGTGCTCGAATCTCCTAAAAAGTAAATGATCACTGACAAACTACCAATGCTAAAGGGTCTCATCCTGGATATGGATGGGGTCCTTTGGCATGATACTGAACCGATCGGTGATTTACCCCGAATAATTGATCAAATCCGCTCCCTGGAATTGCAATTTGTCTTTGCTACCAACAACTCCACCTACACAATTGCTGAATACCAGCAAAAGTTCGCCGGTATGGGCGTCTCGGTTGAACCTTGGAGAATCGTCACCTCTGCCGAATCAACTTTCGACTACCTGCAGGAGACCTCACCGGAGGCTCGCACACTGTACATCTTCGGGGCACCTTCGCTTAAAACGAGTGCCCGCATGCGCGGATATGATGTACTTGCGGATGATAATGAGAATGCTCAACCCGACTTTGTAATTGTCGGTTTGGATATCAACATGACCTATCAAAAGGTCAGTACAGCTTCCCGATACATTCGACAGGGCGCCAGGTTCATCGCCACAAATACTGATGCGACATTTCCCACACCTCACGGACTTACTCCAGGGTCCGGAACGATGGTCAGTGCCGTACAGACAGCCTCGGGAACCAAACCGATCTCCATAGGAAAACCAGAGCCGTATCTCTATCGCTCAGCGATGAAGGTGATGAAGCTTGAGCCACACGAAATTTTGTGCATTGGTGACCGGCTGAATACAGACATTTTGGGCGCCCAAAAAGGCGGCTTCCGTTCTGCTTTGGTTCTTACAGGCGTAAGCACTCTTGAAGATCTTGAACACTGGCAGCCTAAACCTGAGCTGGTCGCTAAAGACCTGGAATCTCTGATTTATGACTAAGCGATCAATCCTTGATCTCTCCCCCGCAGAGCTATCACAAAATCTGCAGGAATTGGGTCAGCCAAAATTCCGCCTTCAACAGGTCATTGAGGGTCTCTATAAGCATCACTATGAATCATTTGACCGTTTTCCAAACCTTCCAAAGAAACTGACAGAAACACTTAACGATAGTTTCACTCTGGATTCGGTTAGCCTGGTCACAAGCATTCGCTCCAGGGACAGGAAAACCGAAAAGTACCTTTTCACACTGCACGACCAGCACAAAATTGAGACTGTCCTGATGAAATACGACAAGCGCAATACCGTCTGTATTTCCAGCCAGGTCGGTTGCCCGTTGGGCTGTGTGTTCTGTTCAACCGGACAGATGGGTTTCTCCCGAAACCTGAGCAGCGGAGAAATCCTCGGTCAGGTGCTTTACATCATGCGCCTGCTCGAAAATTCCAGTGAAAAATTGACCAATGTCGTTTACATGGGCATGGGTGAACCTCTCCTGAATTACGCTTCGGTAATGGAATCTATAGATCGCCTTACAGACCCTGCACTCTTTAATTTTGGGGCTCGCAGGATTACCATCAGCACTGTGGGAATTGTTCCGAAAATTCGAGAATTCACCAGTCTTAACAGCCAGGTAAACCTGGCGGTCAGCCTGCATGCACCTACAGATGAACTGCGTTCCCAACTTGTCCCAAACAACCGTCTCCACCCGCTCAAGCCGCTGATTGCAGCTTGCAGAGAATACGTTGACACTACCCGAAGACGGACCACCTTCGAATATGCCCTCATCCAGGATATTAACGACAATGACCTTCAAGCCAGGCAGTTTGTAAACCTGTTGAAAGGTATCCTCTGTCATGTCAACCTGATCGCCTTGAATCCAAGCAAGGAATATCCGCTCCCAGGCTCCACCCGGGATCGCGTGGATGCGTTCCTTGCTGTTTTGCAACAGGCAGGCATTCCGGCATCCATCCGCATGCGCAGAGGAATAGATATCGATGCCGGCTGTGGACAGCTCGCCCAATCTCAACACTCGGAATGATATAATCTCACGCTATGAACGATATCTTTTCTAAATGGCGTAAAAGCCTCCAAAAAACCCGTGATGTCACTTTTGGTAAGATTGCCACTTTTTTCGGTGCGACTGAAATTGACGATGACACTTTTGATGACCTTGAAGAGTTGCTTATCCAGGCGGATGTCGGCGTGGAAACAACCCTGCGCCTGGTGGATACAGCCATTGAACAAGTCGATGAGATGGGTTATACCCGCATGGATCAGCTTGAACACCTGTTAATGAAAGAGCTTTCTCAGCTGCTATTCGAAGCAGAAGAGCCGGATTTCAGTCATAAACCTACGGTTATCATGGTCGCTGGTGTAAACGGATCCGGTAAAACCACATCGATTGGCAAACTTGCCGCCCGCTATAAAGGCATGGGCAAATCCGTCCTGCTTGTCGGAGCGGATACCTACCGCGCCGCTGCGGCTGACCAGCTCGAAATTTGGGCAGATCGGGTTGGCGTGCCGATTATCACCGGTCAACAGGATAGCGACCCGGGAGCGGTTACGTACGATGGAATCAAGTCCGCGATTGCACGGAATATCGATGTCGTTCTGATCGACACCGCCGGTCGCCTGCACACCCGTTATAACCTGATGGAAGAGATTAAGAAAGTCTACCGCGTCGCGGATAAAGCCCTGCCTGGCGCGCCGCATTATTCCTGGATCGTGATCGATACCACAACCGGACAAAACGCTCTCAGGCAAGCGGAAGCTTTTGGCAAAGCAGTCAATCTGAATGGCGCCATCCTTGCCAAGCTGGATACTTCGGCTAAAGGGGGAATGGTTTTTGCAATCAAGGATCAACTTGGTCTGCCTGTTATCTACGCAGGCTTGGGAGAAAAAATCGAAGATCTCGAACTGTTTGATAAAGAATCGTTTATCCAGGGGATTTTCACAAAAAACGAGGCAGTTTAGCATGTCCGAATTACATGAACGCATTTCAAATCTGGAAACGAAAATTCACTCCCTTCGGGAGCATCTTTGACTTAGCTCAAAAATCAACCGAACTCGAAAAATTACGCAAACAAAGCGAGCAGCCTGGCTTTTGGGACGATCCTGACAGCGCCCAAAAGGTGATGAAACAAACCTCCAATCTCGAGAATCAGATCAAAGAATGGCAGTCCATTATCACAGAGATAGAAGGTCTTGGACCTCTACTTGAGCTGGACGATGGCAGTCTTACCCAGGAAATCAGCGATCAGGTCGATTCACTTGAAGAATTGCTCGAAAAGAAAGAGGTTCGCCTCCTGCTTTCCGGTCAATATGACCGCGGCGATGCCATTCTTGCGATCCATGCCGGCGCCGGAGGTACCGATTCGCAGGATTGGGCAGCCATGCTCGAGCGCATGTACTTGCGCTGGGCTGAAGACAGTGGCTATAAAACGGAGATATTCGACCGCACAGTTGGTGAAGAAGCCGGAATCAAATCTGTCACCATATCCGTTCAGGGAGATTTGGCTTACGGTTACCTTAAGTGCGAGAAAGGGGTTCACCGGCTGGTCAGGTTGTCCCCATTTGACGCCGCGCATCGGAGGCATACCTCCTTTGCGTTGGTTGAGGTGCTTCCGGAAATAGAAGGGAATGACGAAATTGTCATCAGACCTGAAGATATCGAGATTGAAGTTTATAAATCTTCTGGTGCTGGCGGGCAGAATGTGCAAAAGAATATGACTGCCGTCCGCATCATCCACCTGGCTACTGGTTTGGTGGTAACCTGCCAGAATGAACGCTCTCAAACCCAAAACAAAGAATCAGCATTAAAAGTCCTGCGCTCACGACTGTTTGCGATGCAGCAGCAAGCCCAGGCAGAACAAATATCAGATTTAAAAGGCGAATTCAAGAAAGTCGAATGGGGCAGCCAAATACGCTCGTATGTGCTGCACCCTTACCAGATGGTCAAAGACCACCGCACAGAGTATGAAACCGGCAACACGCAGTCGGTGCTGGATGGAAATCTGGATGGCTTTATCCAAGCCTGTTTGCGTATGAAACAATTCTCTTGATTTGCGGAGGGATGTCCTGAACCATCCTGTCTTGGTTAATGAATGCCCCGCAACCCTTACCAAGCTTCTAAACAGAAAAGCAGCTTGACGCGCTCTTGCTGTTCTCTCAAACAGCCGGGTCGGGAATCCCGCCTTGCTCCATATCTCCCAATGCCGTGATTAATCCAAAAGTCTTTGCAAATTAATCAGGTTTTCGTCGAGCTGCTTTACCTTTCCAACGACTTCTTCGTAAGGAGTTGTTGTAACTTCATTCTTGATCATTCCGGTTAACACGCCAAATTCTTTTCTCGCGATTGCCTGTACAGCGCCGCAACCCAACCTTGAAGCCAAAATGCGGTCCGATGCGCCTGGTTCACCGCCGCGCTGGACATGACCTAATATCGTGGAGCGAACGCTAAAACCCAGCCGCTCCCTGTGTTCTGTAAAATATTCGGTCAATTTGGCAGCGTTGTAGTAGGCTCCCTCTGCTGCCACAACGATGGCGTGGTTCTTGCCATGCTCATAAGCGAGGCGTAATTCCTCGGCAATTTCCTCCGGATCGGTCTTTATTTCTGGCAGTGTAATTGCCTCTGCCCCACCAGCCACCCCGGCTGCCAGGGCAAGATACCCGCAATTTCGCCCCATCACTTCGAGAATAAACGCGCGCTGATGTGATGATGCTGTCACTTTCAGTCGGTCAATCGCCTCCAAAGCGACGTTCAGGGCGGTATCGACACCAATTGTGATATCAGAACCCACCAGATCGTTATCAATGGTTGAAGCCACTCCAACCACTGGGAAACCCATTTTATAGAGCTCGCATGCTCCCGCCTGTGACCCATTGCCGCCAATCACTACCAAAGCATCAATATCGAGTTGGTTCAGGTTTCTGATAGCCTGGGTTCTGCCATCTTCGGTAAGAAATTCTTCACTGCGCGCACTGCCAAGAATGGTACCCCCCTGCTGCATGATGCCGCCAACATCACGGGTGCCCATCGTTTCAATCCGTCCATTAATCAAACCCTGGTAACCGTTGCGGATACCAAAAACCCGCCAGCCTTGTGCGATCCCACAGCGGACCACTGCTCTGATGGCTGCATTCATTCCAGGAGCATCACCTCCACTTGTCAATACCGCAATATTATTGATCATACTTCCTCCTCTTATGAATACTTACTCAGGCAATTATAATGGATGAATAACACGAATGAGGTGCTGAATGAAACGAGATATCCTGGTGGCATTGTATAGTGAAGATACTTTCGCGCTTAGCTGGATGGCGATGCTTATGGTCAGAGACTGGCGGACGCGAGTGGCAATCGAAGCGGCTTCTGCGAGTGAGCTCGCTGCGGAATTGAGCCATAAACACCTTACTATTAATGTTCTCGTTGTAGACCTTGACCTGATTTCGAACCTCCGCCAGGTAACAGCGGAAATTCAGCGTTACGCAGAAATCCAGAATAAAGACCTAAAAGTTATCGCGGTTGGCTCTCAGATGGAGCCTCGCTTCTTCAAAGAGTTACCGCACAGTCTGATCAGGGGATACCTGTTGAAGCAAGAAATATCGACATCTCTCGCCTGGGCAATCACCTTTGCGACCGAAGGCAAACAAGTCTTTACTCCATCCGCGCTCGAAGGCTCCTGGAGAGCGAACTTCCCATTGGAGAAAACAAGGCTGATCCTGAACTCCCGCAGCTATCCGGGTCTGACCGAGCGACAAAGTGAAATCGCTCGCCTGGCAATCATCTTTTCGATAAACAGGCGCGACCTTGCAGACGAGTTGAAAATTTCTGACCAATGGAGTTATGGTGTGGTCAGCGAGCTTTATGAACAACTCGGTTTGGGTGATATTCTGGACAAAACCCAGGAATTCAACAGCGTTTTAGAAAATGATAAGGTCATCAAAGCGCATATTGAGGAGATAGTAGAAGATTTGGGAACCAGCAGAAAAGCCCGCGACCTCGAAACCCTGGCTTTCCACCTTCTGACCATGCCGGTAATTGAGTGAGAATGTTTTTGTCTGAGTCCTTTTTCATGGGCTTTATCTTACAAGCCGATCTTGTGCGGTTGTCGGATTGAAATTTGCTTGTCAATACCTCCACAATTTTCAATATTGATAATGTGGTATTTACGATCATAAAGTCCAAAAATGTTTGTTTTATCGGCGCACAAGCGTAGGGGACGGTTGCCATACCATCCCGAATATGGTGTAGGGGACAGTTGTCACCCCGTCCCGCGAGTAGCCGTAGGGCGTGATTG
>DHRN01000090.1:0-6097 GCA_002411175.1 Anaerolineaceae bacterium UBA5311
ACGAGCAGGGACCAGGGAACAGGGAATAGGGAACAGGGAACAGGAACTGGGTTTTGTCATCCTGAGCCTCTTTTGCGAAGGATCTTGTCGATTGGAAGGGTAAGATCCTTATGAATTAAATTTACGAAGTGCTTGTCCCGTTCCTGCGGAGCGATGTTGTTGTAGGGAACGCGGCTTGTCCAATTCCGGCGAAACCATCTATTTTTAAAGAAAGGAGTGATGACCACCTTCCCCACTAATTTTCAGGCATGTGACAATGCGATCTGTTTTGAAAATGCTTTTGGAGCACAAAATTGAAAACTCAGCTACCCTGCAACCAGTGCAAGTATTTTCACAAAAAACCCCCGATGTCTACCGGGGGCGAGGCTATAAATATTTCTCACTTACGGAGAAGCACTGACGATATTTGAAACCGACAAGAGGTCGACTGCATTCAGGGGCCAATATACAAGCAAAGCTTTGCCTACCACCCAATCGAGCTTTACAGTACCCCACTGGTGAGAATCCGATGAATGGTTGCGGTTATCCCCCAGCACAAACAACTCACCTTCGGGTACCACCCAACTGCCGGTGTAGTTTGGCAAATCCATGATGTAGGGCTCGGTCAGAGGCTGGTTGTTTACGCGCACGATCCCGTTGGCTATATCCACCTGGTCTCCCGGCAGCCCGACAACGCGCTTGATATAGTCTTCAGCTTGATCTCCCTGGAAATGAAAAACGATAACGTCACCACGTTTGGGCTCACCAATTTTGTAAGCCATCTTGTTGACCAGCAGCAAATAACCTTGTTTTAAGGTTGGCTCCATGCTGATGTTATATACTTTCACCCTCGAAGTGACGGTGTTCAGAATCAAAAAGAGGACCACTGCAAGCAGGATGGTTTCGAAAAGATCTCTAAGAAAGCTCTTTTCTTTCTGTTGTGGTTCTTTCTGTGATGGGTCGACTGCCGGTTCTGCGACAGGATTTAGTTGATTTTCTTGAGTATTATCTTCCACTTTTTTCCAATCTGGTTTGGCAAACTTTTCCAAACGAACGTATTATAACCTTTTCTAAAGCAGGCATCATTCCCGCCTTACACGCTGCTTTAATACCAGTTTGATCGGGGTGCCCTTAAAGGGGAACGTCTCCCTGATTTGATTTTCAATAAAGCGCATATAGGTAAAATGACCGAGCTTTGGATCGTTGCAGTAAAGCAGGAAAGTCGGAGGTTCGGTATTGACCTGGGTGCCATAATAGATACGGAATGGACGCCCAATGCCTGAAGGGGACTGGTGTTTATCCTGCGCGTTGACCAGAATTTTATTAAGCTGTGCTGTTGAAATCTTGCGAGTGCGTTCTTCCTGGATCTCTTTGACCAGAGGCAATACCTGGTGGACACGCTGCCCGGTTTCTGCTGAGATGAATATTATTGGCACATAAGGCAAAAAGTTCAGCTCCCGACGCACATGTTTTTCAAAGTCGAGGGCAGTTAAATGGTCTTTTTCGATCAGGTCCCACTTGTTGATTACCAGCATGACGCTCTTCCAGGCATCGTTGATATACCCGGCAATGTGAGTATCCTGCGCGGTGATACCGTCAACAGCATCGACAACCAGGACCGCGACGTCACATCGCTCTATCGCCTGCATCGCGCGCAAGACCGAATACTTTTCCACGCCTGGGATGATCGAACCGCGTTTGCGGATGCCGGCTGTATCGATCAGCGTGTATTCCTGTCCGTCTTTGGTGAGCCTGGTGTCGATTGCATCCCGGGTTGTGCCGGGAATATTGCTGACAATCGAGCGCTGCTGCCCGGTTATTTTGTTGAGCAGGCTGCTTTTACCCGCATTAGGTTTACCAACGATGGCGATTTTGATGCTGTCGTCCTCTTCTTCATCTTCAATCGGTTCAGGGAACTGCGCCACTACGGCATCCAGCAGGTCACCTGTTCCGGTGCCATGGATGGCGGAGATGGCGTATGGTTCGCCCATACCCAGGGAGTAGAAGTCATACGCGTTCTGCCTGGTTTGCTCGCTATCAGCTTTGTTTACCACCAACAAGATCGGGGGGGTATGCTGGCGATCGCTTTTAGACCGACGTCTACGTAAAATATCGACCACCTCATGGTCTGCCTGGGTAACCCCTTCTATCGCATCGGTGACCAGCAAGATCACATCAGCTTCTTCAAGGGCAATTTCTGCCTGGGCGCGAATATCCTGGACGAAATCTGCCGATCCGATTGAAAGCGGCTTCTGACTGTGCTGTTTGCCTGGATCGATGCCGCCGGTATCGACAACATAAAAGTCATGCCCAGCCCAGTCACCTTCGGCAAGCAGGCGGTCACGCGTGGTTCCTGGAATATCATCAATAATAGCAAGGCGCTGCCCAACCAGGCGATTGAAGAGAGTACTTTTGCCCACGTTTGGTCTGCCTACAAGCACAATTACAGGTTTTTGCATTGGAATAATATTACCTTTTCTCGTATTTATTGGGTTATGGTCACTTCTATTGTGCCAGGTAACACCGAATCCAATCTCAACTCATCATCCAGCAGAGTCACTGTTGGTGCGATCTGATAGGTGCCAGGTGCGCGATCCTGAAGATCTAAAACGACGTGGATACTGTCGGTTGTCAGGTTTTCGAGCAGGGATAACGGTCCGGATAGATAAATATCTACTCTTTCCGGGGATATTGTCGCCCTCATCCGTGGTCCAAGATTAATAATTTCCACGGGGATACCTATGAACTGAATTGAACTTTGAATCGCTTCGATACTAACGGCAACATTCACCTCGCTGGCACCGATAATGACGATACCATCCTGAACCTGTAAGGGCACGTTGATTGTAAAACTTTCCCGGGCGCCGTTCAGGTTTACCGGCGCGGTTTCCAGGAATGACGGCAAAGACCCTACCAGGGCAGGGTTGGAGGAATAAATAGTCAGATTAGGCGGGGTGACAACTAATCCGGTAAGGTGATAACCCTGCGCGATGGTGCCCGTGGTAACGATTTTCACAAAAACATTACGGTAACCAGCCAGCTGCTTGATGGGCAGCTCTACGGTGATCGTTCTTGGATTGAGAGTGATGCCATCGACAACATTACCGCGTCTGTCCATGGCTCGCAGGTCGAGTGTGCGCGTAATCGTACTGGTCGCATTGTTAATATCAATCGTGGCAACCACGTCCATGACCTCGTTGAGACTGGATTGAGGACCGACCACCTGGACCTGGGTGGCACTTAGCACAGGCTGACCGGCTTCGTAACCAACAGGCAAGTTGCCCGTGCGAAACAAGTTGATCTCAAAATCTGCTGTCGCCATTTGTTCAAGCGTCAGGGTTATTTTCTCAGGGGTAATTTCAGTTAGCTGTGTTGGACGAAGATCGATATTCACTTCGGGCGTAAGCTCGTAGGTTCCGGCAGTTAAGCCGCTCAGGTTTATCCTTGCGGTGACCAGGCTAAGATTGCGGGCAAGCTGGGTGTGCACCGATCGAGGCGCTCTCACTGTGATAACAACACTCCTGGCACTCTGTTCAGTGATAACCAGGTCGGGGTTTTGACCCAGGATGGAGACCTGGACAGGCGTTCCGTAAGTGACCACTTCGTTGGGGTCTTGTGAGGTAACTGAAGAAACCCACACGATCATGGCGAGGACGAAAGAAGTGGCTAAAATCGGCAGAATCCGCCTTAGTGGTTTGAGGAATTTCATTCTACTGCCTCCTCACTGTCGTTGTTATCCAGGTTACCTTTGGCTGACTGTTTGGATTTTTTTTCATCGATGGGCTGGTCCACTGTCAGGATCGCGCGCATGCTGTTGATAAGACGATCTCCGTCCAGCCGGCGGATGAGCCTGCCCCGATGAGCTATCGAAATAGTGCCGGTTTCTTCAGATACAACCACAGCCAGGGCATCGCTGACCTCGCTAATGCCCATGGCGGCACGATGGCGCAGCCCCAGCGACTGCGCGGCAGTGCTGTTGAGCACACCGCTGCTCGAAAGGGGCATTACACAGGCGGCTGCCTTGATCCGGTTATCCGAGATGATCACCGCTCCATCATGTAGGGGGGTATTCGGATGGAAGATTTGCTGCAAAAGCTGTGGGGAAATCTCTGAGTTCAGCATGACACCATTTTTATAATATTTATCCAACATTTCACGCCTGCGGATAACAATCAGGGCGCCATGCCGCCGTTCTGCCAGTTGGACTACTGCCTTGGTAATCGCGTTCAGAGTTACCTCAAGCTCGAGGCTGGCTTTATTGCTGCCGCCAAACCGCCAAAAGCCGATGTATCCGATGCTGCCCATGCGCTCCAAACCACGCCGAATCTCCGGCGCGAAAACAACCGGAACAGCAAGGATCAGTGCCGGTGAAATGGTTTGTACCAGCCATGAAAAAGCAGGCAGATTGACCAGGGAAGTCAGCAATGTGATCAGGATAACCAGCAAGAAAACGCCGCGCAGCAGCGTTTGGGCTTCGGTGTCTCTGAGCAGATACAAAATTAACGCAAAAACGATGGTTACCAGCAAAACGTCAAGCAGACTCTCCCAGGTAAACCTTTGGAGGATAAAAGTCAGATTATTCCAAAGCTCTTGCATTATTAATCACCCATTTTTGAGCTTCTAAGTATACCCGTTTTCCCCTGGCTTTCCCAACGAGGAGAAGCTTTAAGTCAAAAAATCATATTATTGAATTGGTTTGATCCAGACTTCACCAGGCATAAGACCGTTTTCTTTCAGAAAGGTCTCGTAGCTTGAGCGTGGGCAGAAATCGGCACCGTCCTGCCCGGGCATAAAACCTGCCTGCCAGGCTTCTTTGGAAGTGGTTGAGTCGTGCGGCACGATCAGCAGTTGGAAGGACCCCTCAAGCCAGCCCTGCAGCATCGCGATTGAGCTGTGGTTATCGACCTGTTCGCTGTTGATCGGGTATTGGTTGGTCAGTAAAGCGAGCGTTTGACGCGTGCTCAGGCGCTGCGATTGCACAGGTTCATCATCCAGCCGGATTATTGGAACGTTTTTTACACCGAGAAGCTGGTAGATCCTTTCGTAGTTCCAGCGTTCTTTTGTTTGCTCCTGAACCACAGATATCAGCCAATCAAAATCTTTTTCCTGCATGCTGCTAACGTCATATTCGACCTCCTCTGTTTTGTAACAGACTGGCAGAGCCAGGTCACGCAGAGCCAGCATAGTTTGCTGATAACTTTCCTGATAACTGTTATTCGTCCAGATTACTCGATCGGATTGAAAGATTTTATCTTCTTGTGGTGATTGGGACCTGATTTTTTTCCAGGCGATCTCGTCTGTGTGTCCACGGTTTTCAACCAGGCGTTGAAATCGCAAGTTCTCATCAGCGGCAACCGTCCATACCTCGTCGCAATATGCCGTGATTCCTGCTTCAATCAGTTTAATCGCCTCGATGACCAGTACTTTCCGTTTGCATTGTTCGATCTGCGCCAATATTTCCCTGGTAACACAGGGGTGCACAATAGCTTCGAGCCGGGCAAGCCTGGCAGGGTCTGCGAATACGATGCGCCCCAGCTTGCCGCGATTGATTTGCCCGTCGGGCATTTTGACCTCGTCGCCAAATTCTTCAATGATTTCACGCCAGGCTGGAAGCCCGGGCAGATAGGTATCCTGGGCGGTGAGATCGGCATCGATGGTATATGCCCCGGTGTTGGCAAGATAAGTGCGCACCACGCTTTTTCCTGAGGCGATGTTACCTGTTATACCGATGACGAAAGGTTTTTCGTGCATGTGTAAAGTATACCCTTATATAGGTTATTCAGTTGTTGATTTAGCGAATACACAGCAACTATCAATGTGAATGTGTTTAGAATTAAAGGGGAACAGGGAATAGGAAACAGGGAACAGGGAACAGGGAACAGGAACTGGGTTTTGTCATCCTGAGCCTCTTTTGCGAAGGATCCTGTCGATTCGAAGGGGAAAATCCTTACGAAGTACACTATTTGTGACGTCGTTCAGGATGACAGATAGTTTGTCATCCTGAGCCTCTTTTGCGAAGGACCTTGTCGATTGGAAGGGGAAAATCCTTACGAAGTACACTATTTGTGACTTCGTTCAGGATGAAAGATAGTTTGTTATCCTGAGCCTCTTTTGCGAA
>DHRN01000090.1:6226-21481 GCA_002411175.1 Anaerolineaceae bacterium UBA5311
AACGGTAAGACCCTTATGAATTACAAATATGATGTGCCCGTCCCGTTCCGGCGAAGCCATCTTTTTGTAGGGAACGCGGCTTGTCCCGTTCCGGCGAAGTCATCTTTTCGTAGGGAACGCGGCTCGTCCCGTTCCGGCGAAGTCATCTTTTCGTAGGGGATGACATTGCAGCCGACCCCAACACTTGCATGCATATAAAAAAACATTTTTGGACTTTACGAGGGTAAAAATAACAAATTATTCCATATTGAGAATTGCTGGTCGAATATCTCAACAATCCGGATGTCTGGTTAAGCTATAATTTCTCCATGGACAGGCAAGCTTTTTTGGATCAGTTCGTCCAGGCATTCTCACCAAACCTGCAGATGCCCGTTGTTGTCGGTGTTTCGGGTGGATCAGACAGTCTGGGTTTGCTGCATTTGCTCATTAAATCGGGTCTTCGGCTCATTCCGGCTCATCTTGACCACCAGTTGAGGGAAGTTTCGGGTAAGCAAGCCAACCAATTGAACGAACTTTTGGACAGTTGGGGTTTGAATCTGGTCACCGCTCAGGCGGATGTGCCTACTTATGCCCGGGAGAATAAACTCGGAATCGAAGAAGCTGCCAGGAACTGCCGCTACAAGTTTCTCTTTGGAGTCGCTAAGGACAACTGCGCGCAAGCCATCCTAACTGGTCATCACCAGGATGACCAGGTGGAGACGGTGTTGATGCATTTTCTGCGCGGCAGTGGAATCAACGGACTCACCGGCATGCAGCAGGTTGTGTATCTTCCGGAGTTTTCCGCATCCATCCCCCTCTGGCGACCGATGCTGGGCGTATCCAAGGCTGAAATTCAGCATTATTGCCTGGAGAACCAGATTTTTCCAATTGAAGATGAAAGTAACCTTGATGTTGGATATTTCCGCAACCAGCTGCGCCACGAAGTGATCCCCTGGCTTGAAAGTGTACGCCCGGGGTTTGCGAAAACAGTGGCGCGCAACGCCAGAGCAATCAGCCTGGACAGGAATTTGCTCGAAAAACTTACCGAAGAAGCCTATCTTAATGCTCTCAGCGAGGTTGTTCCCGGGCAGGCGATTCTTTTCGAGCGATCTGAATGGCATAAGCTGGACAAGGGACAGCAATCGCGCTTATTGTTCAAGGCTGCAGGTTTGCTCAAACCCGGACTGCGCGATCTGGGCTTTGAAACGGTTGAAAGAATTTTGAATGGAATCGGGAGCGGGCTGGCTGTCCAGGATTTCAAAGCAGGTATTTTGGTTCAGTTGAGTCAGTCGCTGGTTGCGATAACGACCGAAGATTTTCGCCTTGAGCAGGATCATGTTCCTCAACTGACTGACGCTCAGCCTCGCAAATTAACCCCAGGTAAGACACTGGAGCTGGCAAATGGCTGGAAGCTGCGATCTGAGATTGTCGATCGAAAAAAGTTTGACGCACTGGACGAAAAATCAAAAACCAATCCGATGCACGCGTGGCTAAACCCAAGCGATCTGGACGGCGCGCTGCTGGTCAGACCATTTTATTACGGGGAGCGTTGGTCGCCCCTGGGGATGGTGCGCAAGCGTCAAAAAATGAGTGATTTCTTCATCAACCAGAAGGTGCCCCAGCCAGCCAGGGCTGCCTGGCCAATTGTGACCAATAACGGATCAGTACTCTGGGTTGCCGGGTTGCGGATCGCACAGGCGTGGCGGCTTTTGGGCGACGAAGTTGAGCTGCTGCACCTCGAATTGGTTCCCCCTGGAAGCGGCT
This sequence comes from Anaerolineaceae bacterium UBA5311, assembly GCA_002411175.1. Classification (GTDB taxonomy): domain Bacteria; phylum Chloroflexota; class Anaerolineae; order Anaerolineales; family Anaerolineaceae; genus Mesolinea. Next base: position 7,970 of record DHRN01000090.1, read on the forward strand.
CACTCAATCCATAGAGCCTGTCTCAACACTGCCTGGATAGCCGGAATGTCGGGGAATAAGACCGAAGCTCCGCCGTTGGTCATCCCGGGAATTGCCTTGGTTGGCGTGATTGTATATGTGGTCACGTCAGGACCGCCAAAAAACTTGGAAATCGGGACGAAATAAAGCAGCCCGTCAGTGATTGTCATCTCTGTATCCACCGTTCGCATCAGAGCACGGTAGACATTATCGAGATTCAGGATTTCGGAGGGTCTTAAGGCTTTCTCTACCATTGCCTGGATGACTTCCTGACCTCTGCGGTTGCGGTCAAAATCGGAGCTGTTCTTGCGCGCACGCACATACCACAATGCCTCGTCCCCATTCATCGCGGTGAGCCCTGGTTCAACAACGCACCAACCCGAGTCGTTCATGTGACATTCATCTTCTGTGTGCGAGGTGACTTCCACGTCAATACCATCGAGCACATCGATCAGGTGTTTGAAACCCTGAAAGTCGACCATCGCGAAATGATCTGGTCTGAAACCGAAATTCAGTGCGAGTGTGTCGCTAAGCAGTTGTGGACCTCCAAACGGATAAGCGGTGTTCAGGCGTTGTTCTCCGACCCCGGGGATGTTGACCCACAGGTCACGGGGGAAAGAAAACAGGCTAAATTGGCTTGTATCGGTGTTTAATACCACCAACAGCATGACATCCGTCCGGAAACCGATCTCTGGTTCGTAGTCTGAACCCAACAACATAACACTGGTCACGTTGCCGGCAACTCCGAGGGATAAGGGGTTGCCATCCAGATAGGGGTCGGGTGCGGGGTTGGGGTCTGGTTCCCACAGGTTGGTCAGAAAACCAGGCTGCCCATTGCGGATTTTGTTGATGCTGATGCCAGCCAAAACCACGAAAACCAGGCTGAGCATGAACAGAATTGTTCCAAAGGGAAAGGAACGCTTACGTTGATTGCGAGTTGTATAGTTCATATTATTACTTTTGCAGGGAGGTTACTCTGCTTTTTCTTCCTCTTCAGGTAAGGTATAACCGTTTTGGGTTGCCAGGCTGCGTAATTTTGACTTGACTTCGCGCCACTGAATTTTGGAGATGCCTAATTTTTGACGGATTTTGTCCTGTTCGACACCGTTGACCAGGTCTGAGAGGGCGCTTGTCCAGCGAAGCATGTCAAAGCTAATGTGCTTTTCCATTCGGGCGGCATTGGTGATATCTTCGAGGAGATATTCGAGCCTGCGCTGCGACCAGGGAAATACCTGTTCGTTGACCGGGTATTGCTCCGTGTAGTTTTGATAGGCTTCAACCCATTTGGGGGAAATTTCGATTTTGCGCTCCTTGAAACGGTAACGCTGATTGGGATAACGGACGTAGATATAAGCTTCATTCGGGTTTTCAAGCTCGAGATGATTGGTTTTGAGGTTCAGAACCTCGCTCTTTTTCAATGCTGTTTCAAGCACCAGCAGCATCAGGGTATAAGGTCGCGGGTCAGGATTGGCGGATGTTCGCAGAGAATCAGCTGCCATGAGGGCAGTCTCCACTTCCTCTGCGGTCAGGACAGTTGGCAGGGGGCTGATAACGGTTTTCTGAACCAGCTTTTCAGCCGGGTCGACCGCGAGGACGGCGTTTTGGGTCAGCCAGCGGAAAAATGATTTCAGAGAGGTGATCCGGCGTGAGAGCGTCTTCGGGCTGCAGGGCGCGCCGCGGTCCTTTTCCATCCAGGTGAGAAAATCTTCGAGGTCTTTTGTTGAAATCTGACCTATTTGTTTATCGGTGGCTAAAAATTCTTCCAGGAGGGCGAGGTCTGCCGTAAAAGCTTTGAGAGTGTGATGAGAGCGCCCCTGGTCGCGCAGGAAAAACTTCCATGCCTGGACGGCAGGCTGAAGCAGTGTGCTCTCGGTGATGTGCGCGCTGATTGTTTCGGTGGGCTGGCTCATGTTCACTCCAATAATTTCGTATAGTCAAATTAATTATGATTAAGTTTAGTCCTTTCAGATGGGTTTGTCAAACCGTGTATAGGCAAGGTAGCTGTTTTAAGTTTGACTAAAGTTGGGATTGCGACATCACGAGGAGGAACTCGTAAATGACAGCACAAGCGGTCGGGATAATTATTCAAGAAAAGTTAGGGGACGGTTGCCACGCCGTCCCGCGAATGATGGCTTCGCCGGAACGGGACGAGCCGCGTTCCCTACGAAAAGATGGCTTCGCTGGAACGGGACAAGCACTTCGTAGATGTAATTCATAAGGGTCTTACCGTTCCGATTGACCAGATCCTTCGCAAAAGAGGCTCAGGACGACAAAACCCAGTTCCTGTTCCCTGTTCCCTGTTCGCGTTTGCCATGCTGTCCCGAATGCAATGTAGGGCGAGATTGAGGGGGTTGTGACATTGGTGTGACGAGGATGTTGCCCCCCCTCAATCCGCCGTTGTGTGTGATCATTGTGTACAGCGGATTGAAAACACACAATGTGCGAGTAAAGGAAAGTACAAGGTGTTTTCAATACACGGCTTCGCCGGAACGGGACGAGCCACGTTCCCTACGAACGATGGCTTTGCCGGAACGCGCAGTGCAAGTTCCCTACGAAAAGGTGGCTTTCGCCGGTACAAACGTCTCGCCCTGTAGGACTGCGAAAACAGTCACGAGTTTTAGCTCAAAAGGTGTATTGTCATCCTGAGCGCAGCAATGCACGGAGTACATTGTTAGGTTCTTGTTGGTAAAGGTTCAGATTCTTACGAAGTACACTGTGTGTCACTTCGTTCAGAATGACAAAACCCAGTTCCTGGTCCATATTCCCTGTCCCCTGTTTCCTTTTTCCTGTTCCCTGCACACGTCCTGAACCCACCTCTCACGCTACGGAGTCCGATTACTCCTGTATTTTGCATTTTAGATCTAAACACATTCATATTGAGAATTGCTGTCTGTTCATGGGATTGTTAAGATCCTTCGAAAAAGAGGCTCAGGATGACTCAGGCAACGGGGAGCGGGTAGCGGGGAACGTGGAACAGGAATTTGCTCATAATATTCGTTCGACCTGCGGAATTTTTGCTACGTCGGGATTTCACCCACCCGGCGACCCTTTTGCAGTTCCAGCGTTCCTGCAGCGCCGGCAACGAAAGTTCGCAGTGTTGTAATTACTTTACCGCATTCAGAATGGCAAATCGGGTGATAATGAATTTTATCCTGTAAGGTCTTTCAGACTTGCGCTTTTCAACCTATCCACCAGGTCATCCTGGACACTCTGCCAAAAAGTGCCCAGTTGAGTACTAAGCGGAAATGTACATTTATCGGGTGTTTCAAGGCATTTGTTGACAAGTATCGGCCCGTCAACAGCAACGATGATATCGTGGATACTAATCTCAGCAGGATCTTTTGACAACATCACGCCACCCTTAGCCCCGCGCTGCGATCGAATCAGCCCTGCCCTTCCCAAATACATATTAATTCTGGACAGGAACATCCGCGATATTTCCATTTCTTCTGCAATCATACTTGATGGAATCCATTTCCCCTTTTCACTCTCCGCTAAGAAAGCCATTGCGCGAATTGCATAGTCAACCTGGTTTGTGAGTTGCAAGTTCATTTGGTCCTCTTGATTAACCTGTAATAATGTGATTACTTGCCGACAAGTTTATCATGAACCATTATTTTTTGTTACCGAATCGACAGACTTTTTCGATCACTGACCAATTCCAGACTGTTGTCTTTATTCAGCCGTACATTATTATCGCTATTATCTCCGAGGATCGCCAAACAATTCTCACAACCTGGATACACTCTGAAGCCGGCGCCGTTCTGGGTATCGATTGCCCCAAAGCTATCCACACCTAGCTTTTCTGCCGAAGAAGGCGATAGGATTAACAAGGAGATTTCCCCATGCTCAAGCGTCATGCCAGCTGGAAGCTCTTCATACATCGTAAGTTCCAAAACCAAATCTTTCGATTCGATGAGGATGTTCTTCGTCAGGAACTCCTGCCTGACCTGTTTATTCTCCAACGCCTGGAATAAATTGCGGCTTGTCTGGTTACTTTCCGGGTCGCAAAGCCACAACACCTGGTCGATCGCGTATTTTTCTGCAACCAGGAACATACCTGTGAGCTGATCACGCTTGCATTGGGGGATGATCACAACCTCCATACGCCGCGTAAACAAAGGCAGCCGCGCGGATATTTCTTCAACGAGGCTGTGCTCTCCAGCCGAGCCTGCCAGCAATATGCCCTGCCCTTCTCCTCCCTTAATCAATAAGAAAGCTTGTTTTTCTTCACCCGGCAGGTAAATGTGCAGGTTTGTATCAGGCGCTCTTGCTACAGCCAGCCAGGTAACAACAGTCAATGCACCCAAGGCGATCAGCCCGTATTGTGGTTTCAACAATGTCACGCCGACTTCTTTTATTTTTGGACGAAAGATCAGAGCAAACAGCACAAGGTAATAAACACAAACCCAGAAAAAGTTGAAACCAGGCAAACTCAGTGGTTGGGTAGGGATTGCCGACAGAGTGAGCACAATCCAGTTGGTTAATGCTGCCCAAAGCCACGCCACCCATGCCACAACTCTTCCCAGTGTAATTGAAAGCAGCCCAGCGGTCATCGCGGTCAACCCTAAAATCATTACTGCCGGCTGCAAGGGCAGGATAAGCGGGTTGGCAATCAGAAACAGCCATGAAACCTGGTGAAAATGCCAGATGCTGACAGGCAGCACCATCGCCTGTGCGATCAGGGTCAGAAAGACCAGCTCGGATATGAGTGACGCAAAAACAACCGCCTGCTTTTGTTCAAACCGGGTTTTGAACCAGTCTTCAACACGCAGCTGTAACGGTCCGGCAAAAAGCGCCAACCCGAGAGTAGCCAGGAATGAAAATTGAAAACCCAGATCCCAGGGCAAATGCGGGTTAATCAACACCATCACCAACGCGCTCAAGCCCAGGCTATTGAGCGTGTTGCCCCTCCTTGCGACAGATCCTGCCAAAACGGTATACGCTCCCATGAAAGCAGCCCGCAACACCGATGGGCTGCCTCCGACGAGAAGACTGTAAGCCCCCAGCGCAAGGATCGTGAGGATCGCCCCTCGTTTTGTGCCCAGTTGGCGCGTGAAGAACAGCCCGATCATACCCGCCAAAACCACCATGTTAAAACCGGATATGGCGATGATGTGCGAGGTGCCGGTTCGACGATAAGCTTCTTCCATCGAGGGTGATATAGCACTTTCATCCCCCAATAAAATCCCGCGCAACAAGGCGTCTTCAGGCGAGGGGAAAATCTGTGTCAATACCTGGCTGCCGCTTTCTCTTAACGTATAAAGAGCCGCCAGCAGAGAGTTGCCTTGATCATGTTCGATCACCTTCACGTTTGGATACTGGATGGTGGAATAGATGCCTTGATGCCCGAGATATTCCCGCCAATAGAAGTTTTCGCCTTCGTCGGGTTTTTCAAGCTCTCCCCAAACATCCACGCGGTCTCCGTAACTGATCACGGTGCCTAACGGAACGTAGAATAAAACTTTGCCGCTGACCGGATGCCCAGGCATCCCGGGGAGTGCCAGCTTTTCCGCGCTGACGACCACCTCCAGGCTGGATGTTTTTTGTTCGGGAGGGGCAACTACCACCCCGGTCAGGTTGATGTTGCCGCTCTGGTGATAATACAGCAGGTGTTCCGGATCGGCTGTAGGCAAGCTGAGCTGATACAACATCGCGGTTATCCCCAAGGCTGCCAGCACGAGTGTAACCGGGACGGATCGAATCGTCTGGATGGCAATCCGATCTTTTCGATGAATTAAAATACTGATTATTCCAGCTAAAACCAACCCGCCCCACCAATACCAGGAGAGATGAACCATTTGTCCGAGCACTGGTCCGGCGACTCCTGCCAGCCCCAGCCAGAAAAACGGCATAAAAGCGGGGAAGCGAAATTTTCGTTTCAGGGTATCAATTTCGCTGAACTCAGGCTCTGCAAGGCTGTCGTTGATAGTTGTCATTTATGGAGTCAATGCAGGGTCTGGAGGTAATTTAAGATTACTTGCAATGCTCCTTCAGCCAGTGTTTGCTTAACTGCTGACCTGTCTCCTTCGAGTTGAAAATGATAAGTCCAATCGCCATCAGGCGTGGAAAGCCCGATGCAGCTGGTGCCAACGGGTTTATCGGCTGTGGCACCACCTGGTCCGGCAATGCAGCAGACTGAAAGTGCCAGGTCGCTGTTGAACTGCTTGCGCGCCCCGCGTGCCATTTCGAGCACGGTTTCAGCGCTGACCGCGCCATATTGCTTAAGCGTATCCCAATTGACACCGAGAAGGTTGACTTTCGCCTGGTAAGCGTAGGCAACAACGCTGCCGATGAAGTATTCGGACGAACCGGGCACGTTGGTCAGAAGATGCCCGATCAAGCCACCGGTGCAGCTCTCTGCCAATCCGAGAGTGAGTTTCTTTTGGAATAAGAGTTTACCGACGCGCATTTCGAGGCTGTCTTCTTCGGTGACAGCTTCTATGACGAGCGAGGTCGCTTCTTTTGAATCGTTTTGCTTCCAGATTGAAACAACGCCATGTTCTTCTATATAGCTGGCGATTTCATGGCTGAGTAAGCCTTCAGAAACCAGACGCGCAGGAGATTCACCTTCGAGCAGCCTGGCGCGAATCTGGCTGGAAGAAAGATTGGCAACAACGATGTTATCCAGGTAAATGATCTGTCCGCCGAGCAATCTCAGGCTATGCAGAAATTCATAATTCGGTTCATAACCCTGCCGGGGACTGATAATGAAAGCGGTATTCTGGAGCAATTCCTCCCAGTGATACCAGGATTTGAAAGTTGGTTCATCTCCGCTGAAACTATCCACCCCTATTAAGAACGCCAGTTCGAGGGCTGGGTCTGTTATGCCGCGCAAGGCTGCCATCGTTTCAGCGGTGAAATTTGGTCGGTTGCTCCGCCAGACCAGTTTTTTCTCCAGGTCGCTGACCTGGACAGAATCCACTTCCCCTTTCAGGGTCTCGCGCAATTCAGCCGCAGCAATCTGACACATGTCAAAACGGCGTTCAAAGGTGAGCGGTAAAGAGCGCTTGATGTTGTCCCGGATGTTGTGGTGTCGGAATACAGGCATGATCAGCACCTTGCTGATCCTGACTTCACGCCGGGCTAATTCCCGGACAGCATTGACGATCAGTTCTGAATGCCCCTGGTGAAAGGGGTCAGCCGAAGTGCCAAAAACCAGGACGATCTCTTTTTCCATTTTATTGTTCCCGGATTTGTAAAGTATTTTCGATTTTGTCGAGTTCTGCCAGCCATAAATCAGGCTTCGCATCGGCTGGCATTCCCCACCCGGAGCGCGCGTCCAGCCCTACGGTGAACAATTGCGGTCCGTCAGGAGCGGCAGTACGCTTGAATTGATGCCTGAAGAAGCGCTGATAGAAGGTGCGCAGGCTGTTCAAAATGAACTTTGGAGCATACTCATCCTTAAAAGTCATTCTCGCCAACGCAAACACCTCTTTGGGGTCACGTTTTTGACCGATGGCATGCCAGAGGAAGAAATCGTGCAGCCGGTAAGGACCGAGTACCTCTTCGGTGACCTGTTCTGTCTGACCAGCAGCGTTGGTTGGCTGCAACTCGGGAGAGATGGGCGCGTCGATGACCTGCTGAGCCAGCCGCAAACCCTCTTCACCAAACAGATAAGCTGCAGACCATGGGAGCAAGCGCAATAAAACAGTTTTGGGTAAGCCGGCGTTGACGTTATACATGCTCATCTGGTCGCCGTTATAGGTTGACCATCCCAGGGCGTTTTCGGACATGTCGCCGGTCCCGACAACCAGCCCCTGGTGCATGTTGGCATAATTCATGAGAAATTGGGTACGTTCGCGCGCCTGGGCGTTTTCGAAGGTGAGGTCGGGGCTGAGATCGTGACCCAGTGCGAGTAGATGCTGCCCGACCGCATCTGTGATTGTGTTAAACCGTCCCCATACTCCGGTGAGATCCAGCAAGTGCTTCGCTCTTTCGAGAGAGGTATCCGAACTGCCTGGTCCGGGCATGATTACAGCGAGAATGCTTGACCGCGGTAGCCCCAACCGATCGGCTGCCCGGCAGGAGACCATCAGCGCCATGGCAGAATCCGCCCCGCCGCTGAGCCCCAAAATCATGGTTCGCGAGCCGGTGTGGCGCATTCTGCCCATCAAACCGGTTACCTGAATCTCAAAGGCGCGTTCGAGCAGTTTTTCCACGTTGCTGCTGAATAGGAAGGGATTGTATTTATCTCGTGCATGGGAAAGCGGCTGCGTTGAGATTCTTTCGGACAGTGCTGCTTCAGGCGTAATCGCAAGGCTTTGCACCTGGCTCTCGAAACGGAGCTGTTGCCCGTCGCAAAGCTTGTTTCCCTGATGCCAGATCTGGGAAAGCCCGGAGTAAACATATTGACCAGTCGATTCGCCTGGTCCGGCTGAGCAGACTGCCAGACAACCCTTTTGCTGGCTTGAAATGCGTAGAAATATCTCTTCGTAATCGATATCTGCCAGAGCAGGTAGCGCGCAGGGGTTGAGCAATATTTCGGTTTTGCTAATTTGAAAATCAGCGTCCAAACGACCCAGCTGCACACTTATGTTTTTACCAGCCCAACGACCAAACGAGTAGCCGTCCCTTAAGATCGGCACCGTACGCTCCCTCCATCCAAGGACATCCCGTTCTATATCGACCGGGCTGGTGAAAAATGGCAATTCGGGAGATTGATTGAGCACGAAACCCTGCAAACCTGTTCCACCGACGAGCGCGGCTGCGTCGTACAATCCATCACCGATCTGCAGGGGCAAGCCCAGCACCACCAGGCAGTCCCTGTCCGCGACAGCAGCTTCGATATTTTCCAACGCCTCCAGGCAGGCACGTGCCAGCAGTGGCAGCCTGAATAAATCACCACAGGTATAAGCACTAAGGCTGAGCTGTGGGAAGAGAATCAACTGAAATCCCTGGCTCTCCCCGGATAGTTTATTAATCAATTTAATGGCTTCCGCGCTGTTATAAGGCACATCAGCCACACGCAAGGCTGGAACACACAGATTGATCGTCAATTCTTCATTGGTATTCATATTTTTCCAAAAGCCTGTTTTTGTGATTAATGATAACAATCTTTCGCAGACAATGTAAAATTGTCACAATTTATCCAGATGAAATCATGCTGTTTTCACAGAAGGTCTTGCCTATGGCAAAACAAATCCAACTCAAAAAACCTTTTCTCTCGATTTTGTTTGTAATATTGCTCTCTTTTTTCCCTGATCAAACAGCATCTCATTCCGCTTCCGCGACGATTCCTGGTTTTGATTGCTACCGCAACAGCCAGACTTTACAATTAGCGATGCAACAACTTCAATCAACTTATCCCGAGCTGGTACAGCTGAACAATATTGGCAGTTCGTATGAAGGTCAGGAAATCCAGCTGCTTAAAGTCGGCAGCCAAAAGATACAAACTGAAAAACCCCGGCTTGTTCTGATCAGCGGATTGCGGGCAAATTCGTTCGCGCCGGTTGAAATTAACCTGCAGTTCCTGGAAGATTTGTTGATGAACTATGATCAGGACGCCTCGAGCACCTGGATTTTAGATTTTATTGAAATTTACGCCATACCGCTTGCCAATCCGGATGGACGCCTGATAGCAGAAACTCAGGCACAAGATAATCATCCAATAACCTGGCAAAACAACACCAACCCAGGCTATTGCCCTTCCAATCTGACCGGTGTTCGCCTTAATCACAATTTTCCATTCGAATGGTCTGAAGGGAACCCTGATCCATGTAACGAAAGTTTTCATGGTCCAACGAGCAGCAGCGAGCCCGAAACCCAAGCTTTAACATCCTTTCTCGAAGGAATCGCGGCTGATACAAACCCCACGCTCTTAATACACCTGGACAGCTTCAGGAATCATCTTATGACCCCGTATCAATATGATGAAAACTTCCCAAATCCACACGAGCAGGAGCTTTATACGCTGGCGAATAAGCTTGCTTACAACACACCGGCAAATCCCATGATCGGCACAGAGCAGTTCTCTTTTGAAATTACCGGGAATCTGCTTGATTTTGCCTTCTGGGAATTGGATATACCCGGTTTAGCCTATAAAATTGGCAGCTTTGAATCTGGTGGGCATACGACAGCGTGCTGGTATTTTAATGATTATTTGCTCGAACAGACCAAAACCTCCTTGATGCGTGCCGCCTATGCCAGCCCGTCAGCCTATTGGCTTGCTTACGGACCAGAAACCGAAATCGTGAGCAGCAACAGCACTCCTTTTTCAGTTACGATCGAAGGAAACAGTAACGATTACAGCTTTTACAAAGTTGCAATTCATGACTATGGTTCAATTGAGAAGCTAACCTGGTCTGTAGATCTGCCCCCAAACCATCCGCAGGCTGAGGTTCAGCTTGTTCCGGAATTGCTGGAAGATCCTGAATATCCCTTCCTATCCAGTTTTTCATTGACAATTCCATATTCCGAATTCGAGCCAGGCAAACATCTGCTTTTTTTTCAGGCATGGGATTCCGGAGCGGCTGGTTTTCAGAGTAATCCCGGTTTTATCACCAGCATTTTTATAGAGGTCCCTCAAATCCCTGATATCCCGCATTTTCTTTACGCACCTTTAATTTTCCGGTGATCGCTCAAAATCAGATCAGATGTAGAGGTGGATAATTTGCTTTTTTTGTTAGGTTAAGTAGCAGTTTAGCTTCTCGTTTTAAAAAAACTGATGTCAACGGGGAAGAAGGTATTTTTCAGATACTTAAATGACGAACGCAAGGAATTGCGTGTATGTGTAATCTGATCGTAGGGAACGCGGCTTGTCCCGTTCCTGTTTATTCATTGGGAATTTACGGGAGGAGCAAGAACCTCCGTACATGTCGATAACGATCACGACACACACAACGGCGGATTGGAGGTGGAGATTGATAATCCATTATTATTTTTATTTTGTTAAGTAGTAGTCTTAGTAGTGCCTGTGGATAATGTGGAGAATACAAAACTATCTGTCTAAATTGGACTGTTTGACGAATGAAAATCAGCCGTTCCTTAAAACTCACATTCCACGTGGATAATGCTGCGGTTTTCCCCACTTTCCCCACTGAGTTTGTGGGAGCAGCCAATCCTGCGGATTTTTTCCTAACCTTTTCCACAAAAAAACACCATAATCCCCAGACACCAAGAGGGTTTATACACAGAAAAAAGGGAGGTTATCCACAAGATAAGGCGGGTTTATCCACAGTTGTCAGAGATTGTACTCATTTTTATATTCCTCAAGCAAGTGTTCTCCCTGGTCAATAAAATGATCGAGGTCACCGACCCGCTTTTCTTTTTCACCTTGCTCAAAACCTAGCGATTTTAAGAACCCAAACCAATCGTTGAGAACATCCGGGTCATCCTCAAGACAGGTAACAGCCTGGTGCCAGGTTTCGAGCAGGGTCCACAAAACGGCATGCAAGGCATCGTTCTCCGCGAAGGCATCCACGCTGTTCAAAAAGTATGCCTTGCGTACCTTGCTAATGTTTGGAGGGCAGTCATCGCGCTTGTTGGCTTTGTCCAGGGCGGCTTCCCAGACCGGACGCCATTTTTCAAAGGAAGCACGGTCGAAGTTTTGGTTTCCGAGCAGGCGGGTGAGTTCGCCGGTCAGCGGAAGCTGGTCCATTTGTTCTGCCCGGCGGGTAAATTCGCCCATAAAACGGCGGGATGTCAATACCGGTCCACCTTCCAGGCGGGCAATGGCGTTGGCTGCCAAACCGACACTTTTAAAATAGAGCGCGATCCACTCTCCCCAGTCGACATCCTGCGGATCTTCAAGATCAAACCATTGTTCGCGAGCTTTTTCGGCAAACTGCTCAGCGCGGGCATAGACGTTTTCTGGTTTTTCGAAACCGGAGCTGACACTGGCATGGATAAACTCCAGCCAATGATCGCGGTCGTGCAAGATATTCTGATGCTTACAGAGATAATGCCCGATAAAAGGGTTTTGTCTTAAGCGGCGATGGTAAGTATAGAAAGACTGGTGATGATGTTCAATGTCGAGAGAAATTTCGTAGGTCACGCGGATAACTTCCCGTTTCTGTGGGGGCTCTTCCTTATGCACGAAAACCATGTCAATATCCGTGGTGCCACCCAGCAGAGGCTCTCCTTCAGATACAGAGCCAGTTAAATAGACTGCCACCAGGTCTTTTTCTTTGCGGACGCGCCTGGTCACATGGTCTTTGGCGATTTTGATCAACATTTCCTGATTTATTCTCACACTACTCTCCTCAGCTCTCCAATGGTAAACTCTGCTGGTAAGGTGCCAGGCGCAGTGCCTGCTTAATCCGATTGACCATATAGTCAAGGTGTTGTTGGTTTTCAACGAAATTCAGATCGTCTGTGTCAATAGTCAGAACACGACCTTGCCATTTATCCTGAAGGAAGAAGGCATCGTAAGCTTCCATCAGATCGCTGATATAAGACTTTTCCATATTGCGCTCATAAGACCTGTCGCGATGCGCTATGCGATTCATGAGAATATGCAGGTCAGCTTTCAGGTAAACTACGAGATCGGGGTTGGGAATTTTTTCTGCCAGTGCTCCATGTACATTCTGATAAACCTCCAGCTCATCCCCGGCAAGGTTGATGCCGGCAAAGAGAGCATCCTTATCGAAGGTATAGTCGGAAATGATCGTCTTGTTTTGTGCCAATGCAGCCGGGATGACCTTGTTTTGTTGGTGATAACGGCTCATCAGGAAAAAAATCTGGGTTTGAAAAGCATAACGGCTGCGATCACTGTAGAAGTTGCTTAGAAAAGGGTTCTCCTCAAACACTTCGAGCAACACGTCGGCGTGAAAAGGAGGACCAAGCAGCCGAGCCAGGGTTGTTTTTCCTACGCCAATAACGCCTTCGATGGCAATATACATACGCTCACTCCAAAAATAGATTAGGAATTAAAACTATACCATAAAGGGGGAAACAGCAACCGGGGTGGCTACCTTCGGCAGCAATTCCCAATGTGAATGTGCTTGGATCTACAACGCAAAATGCAGGGGTAATCGCATTCTGAAACGGTGGGGGCAGGTTTAGTATATGAGCAGTAAACTGCGAGCCGGGAGCAGGAAACAGTGAATAGGGAATAGGAACCGGGTGTTGTCATTCTGAACGAAGTGAAGAATCTGAACCTTTGCCAACAAGAAGCTTACAAGGCACTCTGCGCATCGCCCTGCTCAGGTTGACAATACACCGTATATGTTAAAACCTGTGACTGTTTTCGCAGTCCTGTAGGACGGGAGGTTTGTTCCGGCGAAGCCATCTTTTTGTAGGGAACGCGGCTTGTCCCGTTCCGGCGAAGCCATCTTTTCGAAAGGCGAGACGCCTGTTCCGGCGAAGCCATTTTTTTGTAGGGAACGCGGCTTGTCCCGTTCCGGCGAAGCCATCTTTCTGTAGGGAACGTGCACCGCGCGTTCCGGCGTACCCAATGACCACACATAACGGCGGATTGAGGGGGAGCAACATCCTCGTCACACCATTGTCACAACCCCCTCAATCTCGCCCTACGGATAATCGCGGGACGGC
>DHRN01000106.1 GCA_002411175.1 Anaerolineaceae bacterium UBA5311
GGTCACTGCCATTTAGAGCCCCGGTGACACCCAGTGCCTGGGTTAGCTTTGCGGGTCCATTCAGCCAGTTTGGTGATTGTGCCAGGTTGGGGCGGTTTTGCTGCATGAGTTCGAGCCCTTCGAGCGGATACATAGCCCGGATCAAAACCGCGGCAGGGGAACCAATATGATCAGCGACGATGTTCAGCATCCAGTGCATCCCGTAGGTGAAGTAAATGTAGGCATAACCAGGTTCTCCAAACATGACGCTCGTACGCTTTGTGAGCCCGGCGCGGGCGTGACAGGCGAGGTCTTCCTGCCCTTGGTAGGCTTCTGTCTCGGTGATGATGCCAGCCAGCCGTTGACCAGCTTGCACTCGCACAAGTATTTTGCCAATCAAAGCGGGAGCCAGCTGAGGCGCGGGGCGCTGGTAGAAGGATCTCTCAAGCACGTTAACTCCGGGCGGTCTTGAGCAGGGGGTCTTTTTCCATGGTCAGTCGCAGCCCGGTTTCAAGAGGTACCATGGGCAGGAAGTTTAGCTTTTCACAAGCTTTGGTGATATCCGCGCACATCCGTTCGGTGCCGCCGCTTTTATGCGGATTGATGATTTCTTCGGGTTTCCTGCCGGTCACCAGGCGGACTAATCGGACCAATTCGATGATGCTTGTTTCGACGCCACTGCCGATGTTGATCACCTCCTGGTCTATGCCTGCAGCGGTGGAAGCGGAAACCATCGCGTTAACCACGTCATCAACGTAGATATAGTCACGGGTTTGGGTACCATTTCCGTGAATGACGACAGAGCCATTGGTAAGCGCATGTTTCAGGAAGTTGGGGATGATCGGCGGGTGCGAAAGGGGGATGCGCTGACCGGGTCCATAAGCGTTAAAGATTCGAAGACAGACAGCTTCTATCCCTGCCTGCATGCCAATTGTGCGGACGTAATGTTCGGCTGCAAGCTTTGATACCGCATAGGGTGAACGCGGTTTGACCTCGAGCGTTTCCTGATAAGGGATCTGTGTCTGATCTCCATAGATCGCACCTGAAGACGCGAAGAGGATCCGTTTTATTCGGGTGTCCCGCACTGCTTCCATCAGGGTGACCGTTCCAGATACGTTCACATGGTTGTAAGCGCTCGGGAAAAGCGTCGATTCTGGCACGGAAACCCTGGCTGCCAGGTGGAAGACGCAATCCACATCCTGTAAAAGAGTCCATAACAAAGTTTTATCGGAGATATTACCTTTGGTAAATTTGACATCCTGGTGCAAAGCAGCCGGGTCACCGGCGGAGCAATCGTCCAGCACCAGGACATGATGCCCCTGGCTCGTCAGCCGGTTGCTCAGGGCTGTGCCAATAAAACCGGCTCCACCGGTAATTAAATATTTCATAGATGCCTCTGTGCCCAAAATTATAGCACGGAGGGTAAAATTGCTTTATTCGCGTTTTCAGATGGAGTTTCGCCAATCCGTTAAGGTATACTTTATTTCAACAATCCTCAAACTCACCCTGGAGGGATCATGTTCAATAGGATATTCTCTTTATTTTTGAAAACCTTGATACAAGAAGGAGCGTTTCCCAACTGGCTGCGCGTAGCTATTGGAGTTGTGCTGCTGCTGGCGTTAATTGGCTTGCTTGCCTGGCTTTATACCAAGGGTTTGCTGGCGCAGTGGGTCCAGGCGGGCACGCAAAGCGGCAAGTGGAGGCTGCGTGACATGCAGCTGGTTAACGATTCGAAAAAGATCGAGCGGACCCGCATCGGTCAGATCGAAGAACTGGGGCAGAAAGCCTGGAAAGCAGGGGTCAGCGACCCAAGCTACGCACAACCCTGGGCAGACCTCGAAGCCATCAAAACGCAAATTGAGACAATCGGGCAATACTCACGCAGCTTGCAGGACAATCTGAATTTGCTCCATACGCAGATGGATGACGTAACCAGGAGTTATGACGATCAGATCATGGTGGTCGGTAACCAGCGAAAAGATGCCGAAAATAAACTGAAAACAGCCCAATCGGAGCTGCGTCAACTGGAAAATGAGCTTGAATCCCTGTCAGATGAAAAAGGGTCATTGCAGCGGAACATAAAGGCTACGCGAACAGACCTGATCAACCGGGAAGGCACAGATGATCCGGACCGGGATGAGATATTGGGCAAATTGAACACAAAGCTTGATGGGCTGGTTCACAATTTGCTGGAAGTCAGCAATTCTGAACCTGAACTGGCAGCGCGCATCCCCACCAGGCAATCAGAAGTGCTGACGCTCAATTCCCGCGTTACCGAGCTTTCTGAGCAGATCCGCAAGCTGGAAAACCAGAAAAAAACCGACCTCGAGCCCCTTTACCAGCAAAGGGACGCTTTGGAAAAGCAGATGAAGAACAAAAATGAGGAAGCCCAGGAGCTGGAAGAACGGATGGACCCGATGGTCAGATCGTTAGGCAACCTGGTTGACACTGCCCGACCAGAAGCCCAGGCTCTGCACGAAGACTATAACAAGCTGGATGCGACTTATCAAAAATTGGCGGCATTATCGTTGGAACGCAATGACCTTGAGGCGAAACTGGGCGGACTGGATAAGGACGCCGCGCGCAATTTTTACCTGTTGATCGCTCTGGGTGTTATTGTTGTTGTTATCGCGATTCTCCTTTTTACCAAAGTGATCTGATCGCCAGGTTAAATGGTGTGAAAAATAAAGAGGAACTGTTCGAACAACTGAGCATAGGGGAGAAATGCGCCCTGGGCTCTGGCGAAAACACCTGGCAAACAAAACCGATTCCCCGACTGGGGATCGCTTCCATTCTGTTTCACGACGGACCACACGGTCTGCGCAAACAGCCGGACGCTTCCGACGCGCTCGGTTTGAACCGCAGCCTTCCTGCCACCTGCTTCCCAACCGGGGCAATCGGCGCCTGTTCTTTTGACCGCGATTTGCTTTGGGAGTTGGGGGCAGCCCTGGGGAAGGAAGCGATCGCTCAAAAGGTAGATGTCGTTTTGGGACCGGGCATCAATATCAAGCGGTCACCCCTTTGCGGCAGAAATTTTGAATATTTTTCTGAAGACCCGCTCCTCAGTGGCGAATTGGCGGCAGCTTACGTGCAGGGGATGCAAGCCCAGGGAGTGGGCGCGTGCCTGAAGCATTTTGCCGCCAATAACCAGGAGTTTTGCCGATTGATTACCAATTCCCAGGTGGACGAGCGCGCGCTGCGAGAGATTTATCTAAAAGCTTTCGAGATCGTCGTGCGCCAAGCACAACCCTGGACGATCATGCCTGCTTACAATCGCGTTAATGGAATTTACGCCTGTCAAGATCAAGCACTTTTAACTGACATTGCCCGGAATGAATGGGGTTTTGAGGGACTGTTTGTCAGCGATTGGGGGGCTGTGGACGACCGGGTGGCAGCTGTACTGGCTGGATTGGACCTGGAGATGCCTTCAAGCGGAGGGTACCGGGAAAAGATATTGCTCAAAGCCGTTAAAAAAGGACAGGTAGAGCAGCGATATGTAGACCGGGCGGTGAAAAAGCTTTTGGAGCTGATCGATAAGTGTCATCGAGAAAAAACAATTCCCTCCGAAGGGATTTATGAAGAAAACCACTTGCTGGCGCGCAGAATTTTGACTGAATCGGCGGTGTTGTTGAAGAATGTTGATTGCTTGCTGCCACTGAAGAAGGGAATGGATGTCCTGGTTGTTGGGGAATTGGCTGAAAAACCTCATTACCAGGGTTCCGGCAGCAGCCGCGTCAATCCTACTCAACTTGTTAGCCTGACCCAGGCAGTGAAAACCCGGGGGTTGGGCTGGGAGTTTGTTTCCGGTTATGATATTGTCAATTCTGATGAAAACGCCGGGCTGCTGGCTGAAGCTGCCGAGGCAACCCGCGGTAAAGATGCAGTAATTGTCGTGGTTGGCTTGACAGAGGATGATGAAGCCGAAGGCTATGATCGGCAACACCTCGAATTGCAGCCGGCTCAAAACGAGCTGATCAAAGTGTTTGCCGGGATACACCCCAACCTGGTGGTGGTTTTGCAGGGCGGCGGTGTGGTGAACCTCCCCTGGCTGGAAGATGTTGGCGCTTTGTTGTTTGTTGGCTTGGCTGGTCAGGCGTTTGGGGAGGGCTGTCTCGACCTGCTGTTAGGCGAAGCCAACCCCAGCGGAAAACTGGCGGAGAGCTGGCCGCTTGCCCTGGAGGATGTGCCTTCATGCGCCAGTTATGGGCAGCGTTACAACACAGCCTATCTTGAAAGTATCTTTGTTGGCTATCGTTATTATGACAGCGCCAGGAGAGCGGTACGATTTCCGTTTGGCTATGGGCTTTCGTATACGCAGTTCGAGTTTGCGAAACTCGAAATTTCAGAGAAGGTGCTTCGTCCTGGAGAAAAGCTGCTGGTCAAGGTAAAAATCAGCAATCCTGGCGATCGGGTCGGCAAAGAAACTGTGCAGCTTTACGTCAGCGCACCTGTTGGCAAAGTTTTTAATCCGGCAAAAGAGCTAAAAGGATTTTGTAAGGTGGAGCTGCAGCCAGGGGAGAGCAAAGAAGTTGCAATTGGTTTGCGTTACCAGGATTTTGCCTTCTGGAACCCGGAGGCGCATGCCTGGCAGGTTGAGGGCGGAAATTATACAATTTGGGTCGGTAGCAGCAGCCAGGAGTTGCCGTTAAGCGCTGAGGTTCAGCTTGAAGCTGAAGCTTCACCTGGGGGACCTGACTTTCGGGAACTGA
Organism: Anaerolineaceae bacterium UBA5311; assembly: GCA_002411175.1. Lineage (GTDB taxonomy): Bacteria > Chloroflexota > Anaerolineae > Anaerolineales > Anaerolineaceae > Mesolinea. The sequence goes on from DHRN01000106.1 coordinate 4,689, forward strand.
CCCCTCAATATTATCGGCTTCCGACGAATCCGGGCGATTTCAGCCTGGAGCAGTTTGAAAGCTTACCCGGTTCAGTGAAAGTGAACGACCCTCTGGGGACCACGGGCAGTTTTGACCTCAATTCGACGCTTTGGGAAGCACAGAAAACCTGGCAGGGTCGGTTGGTTTATAAGTATGCGATGAAAGTTGCTGAGAGACTGATCCTCAAATCTACAGATAACACAGGCAATGCCCGCCGTACGGTGGAGGCTTCGACCCTGGATGCGCCTTTGCGCTCGTTTGTTATGGGCGGCATCCCGATGGGGGTGTCGATTGGCATTTGCCACATTTTGAACAGGCGTTTTTTGAGGGGCTTCTGGTGGTTAGTAAAAGGTGTGTTGTCGGGTGGATAGCTGGAAGCGGGAAAGCGGGCAGTGCAACCACGACCCCCTCTTTACTGCTT
>DHRN01000044.1 GCA_002411175.1 Anaerolineaceae bacterium UBA5311
ATTATCATTTGACTTGACACGGAAATTTCGAACAATGAGATTTGGGAACTGGACTCCCGTTTGTTGTTCATTGAGTTTACCATAGACAATACCTAGCGACCGTTCGCTGACTGTTTGGAACGAGCCGTCGTGCTTAATCTCTTTTAGGTTAAGTAAAGTTTCCCTGTGCCGCTTTTCTGTCTCATGTGTTACTGGTAAAAACTCCACATAGTCTTCGTTTGCATGGATAACGGCATTTGCACCGTTTGAATAAATCGCTCCAATGGGGCATCTTCTGGCGCATATCCCGCAGTTTATACAGCGCTCCTCATCAATCAAGGGGAATTGCATGCCACGCTCCCATAATATTGCATCCATAGGACATACAGAATCGCTTGCGTCAACAGGAAATTCGCTTAATCTCTCATCAGTAAGGAGTAATTCATCTTGCGAAAAATGCATACATGAAGGATCTAAGCAGGCAATGCAGGAACATTTTTTCAATACATCTTTAATCAAGACGTCATTCAATTTGGAGGGAACTGTAAAGGTGCTGGGCTTGTAAGGGTAATGTTGAATCTGCTTCGGTGTATAATCTAAAATAATGCCGACGACTTCCTGATGCGTCTGTTGCTTAAAAACTTTCGACATTAATAAAGCCCTCCATTTTTCGAATTTTTTCGATTAAGTTCTCTTCGTTCCCCCTAATCACAGCACTTGCCATTGTTACGAGAGCCTTGAAATCTATAACGCCTATATTCACATTGAAAGTTTTTTTAACATCCGCAATCAGTCTCGAAACTTCTGCTCGTTCGTTTGGTAAATGATACCCGATGGCGAGTGTAGTCGTATTCCAATCAGTAGTGTACGATTTGCGTGACAAGAGTATTATTTTGTTTTCAAGTGCTTGCCGTATCGCTTTTACTGAAATGAATGCTTCCTCGGTAGGTGACTTTATCTCAATTGGTATACTGAAAGAGTCATCAACAGCTATCGCATCCCACCTCTCATAATTTATTCCTGCACGAGACGCATAGCAATTAAACCCAATTACCGAAAACAGATCAGCTACCAAAGGATAAAATGTTTCCTTTGTTGCATTACGGTATGTAAGGGTCAGAGCATCTGCTATACATGAATTTTCACAACCTCGCCCAATGAACTCTGCTATTTCACGCGCGATAGCTGTATCCGTGGGTATTGCAGATTGTGCCGAATTGTTTCGCACAAGCTTAATAGTTGTGACCTGTTGCACTTTATATATTGATTCCGATTCCCCATCTCGTAAAGTCATTTGGTTGTATGTTCGTCCGATTTCGGGAGAAATGGCACGCGCATAGCCTAATGCACTATCTACGATTTCAGGGCGAATTGTCTGATATGGTGAAAAAATAAGTTCATCTTTCTCAACGCTTTGGCGTATCACGTCCCTGTCTTTTGCGACTTGAGCTATTGCAGGTGATATATCAAAATTGGCTCGTTGCAACATTGAGTAAAAACCAATGCGAACCAGGGCCGCTTGTTCGTCGGTTGTGTGTGATTCAAAGTCAGATAGGCGAACATCGTATAGTTCATCGAGTTGTTCAGCACGGTGCTTTCCGTATGGAGTGAGTTTGAACATTACCGTTGGTCTACCATCTGGATAAAATTCTTTTGTAAATATTCTATCAAACCAGTCGCAATATGTCAGCACAGCTAACGGAAATCTTGTGTAGTTTTGCATGGTATTTATCTGTATATTAATACGTTTAGACATATCAATTATTGCCTTTGATAAACGAGATGCACTCCCACGAAGCTTTGCTATTTCGGAAACAATGTTTTCGATGCCCTCTTCGCCTGTATCATCCATATTTAATATACCGATTATTATCTCGTCACGACAAATATGTGCATTTAAGCGTAATGCTGTTCTGAGAATTGCCGAAAATGCTCTTGATGCTTCTGTTCCCTTGATGGCTAATAATTTATTCGGATAGTTGATTCCAAGCACACTTTCTTCAAAGATAGCTTTCGGGTCTATGTCAGCGACAGCAACATGGTCACCAAGTAATGTGAAACAAAATATCAAAGCGGCTTTCGGGTCATCGGAAACCATCCACCCAAGCGTTCTAAATAATTCGGCATACATTTTAGACTGATTGTACAATGGATCTCGGCTTCTATCTTCACGGGTAGAAAGAGCCAATGCCCGTTCACCCACATGACCGGATGAAGCCGCAAGGTTCATTTTTGTTAATGTGTCCGACATATCGTCGAGAGTAAACCATGATTTCTCGCTCATGTATGTATGCAATACTTTGAATATTCTGATGAATGAGGGTATGTCTGACCCCGGATTAGGGAAACGGATCATGTGAAACCTCCGTATGTTTATATTTTTTCAAGTCTTGTTTGTGCTACATCACACCACCGTTTTTCCAACTCAACACCAAGCCAAGATATTGAATTGCCTTCACGATTTAACATTTCACAGCAAACACCTAACGTACCCGAACCATGAAATGGATCCAGTACCAAACCCCGATATTTACCCTCCGAATCTTTTGGACAAAATGCACGTAATAAATCGTAAAAGAGGGAAACTGGTTTTTGGGTAGGATGATCGGTACGTTCCACTTTATATCGGTTACCTGCTAATGTAGGATATTCCCATATATCTCCACGCAGCGCTCCATTCGGGTTTGGTGTCCACTCTTTTTTATTTCCTCTTTTGTCATTGTAAAAAACCGGGCTCTTCAACCGTTCTTTGCTCTTGTATGGTACTCGCATATCCTCCGCGTTATATGTCCATGTTTTTGCAGATTTTGAAAACCATAAAAATGGTTCATATTGAGCTGACGGAACTGTTTTTGTTCGACTAAATCCGTTTTCATATCTCCAAATGTTCATTCTACGATAATGAAGCCCTGCATCGTACATGATAACTTGGATAAAGCCAATGTAGTTGTGGATGCCAAACCACACTAAACTACCTGTTGGTGTCAACAAATCTCTACACAGTTCTATTCTTTTTTTCGTTAATTCGAGAAAATCGGGAAACGGTAAACTGTCGCTCCCGTTCCCAAAGTCTTTATTAAGGTTATACGGTGGGTCGGTTAAGATTAAGTCAAACTTAATACCCTCGACCAAAAGTTCCTTTAGGCACACATCGCTATCGGCATTTAAAATACGGTTAAATTCCATAAGCTACCTTTTGATACTCTTTCGAGTTCTTCGAAAAATAAGGATATACTGATGATGGATGTTTTCCACATACGCAAAGGGGTAACCGTAAGGCAATAGGCTTTTATGGTTTTGTGCGAGGATCTTGACACCTTGTAATACCAATTCACAACCGCGCCCAACGTCCATATGCGATAACCTCTGAATAAGGTCGCTGTGAAAGCTGATAAATTCAGATTTATTTCTGAAATCGGAAACTACTATGCACATATATTTTTTCTCTTTCAAGACCCGCCCACACTCTTTGAACACATCGTTTACGAGTGTATCTAAAAATTTTTCGTAGCTCTCGATATTTCCTAAGTCATTATCCTTGTTGGAGTAATTTGTTGCAAGGTTCTGCTCAACTCGTCCCTTTTTAACTTTATGGTCTGCTTTTTTATTCAAAATTGCCCAATACGGGGGGCTTGTAACCATGAAATCAAATGTTTCATCTTCAAATGTCTTAAGCACAGGAATACAGTCGTCATTAATAAAAGCATGTTTAAGGGAAGAGCCGTTGGCAACCTCTGTTTCCAATCGTTCGAGGGATAGATTATGCCATTCTGGAGACAACTCTATGCTCGTGCATAATCTGTTGTTCAATGCACACGCCTTCGCGGTTGAGCCTATACCACCAAACGGGTCTAATACCATATCACCTTTCTTCGTAAAGAATAGCACCAATCGGCTTATGTCCTGAAAGGAATACGGTGCGGGATGTTTCCTTTCAATCTGAGCGTGTGGGTGATTTGCGCCTAACCCCTTTTGAAAAAAGAAACTTTTTGTTTCGGGCAGCCACTGTTTCCCTGTCAAATCGTTAAGCGAATTGCGCGGGTCAACAATCTGCTCTTCCTGCTCTCCTTGTTCATCTCCAACAAGATCATTCGTATCAGTTATTTCCATCTGTTCTGTATTTACAGAAGCCATTATTGGGAACAAATCGAACAACCCTACTTGCTCGTCAATGCCATTCGTAACTCTTTTTTCTTCGTTTGAAATTACCATCTTTACAACTCACTTTTGCGTAACAGATGTAGCCATCTGAAAGTTGTTTTCTTTGGCAGTCTTTGTTCTGCCATCAATCGGTTTTTCAGCACCTCTTGGAATCACCCAAATACTACCCAACTTTTGTGCTCCATTAACTTTTCCGTTAGCGCAAAGGTATTGAGCGCGACGTGTTGTTATTCCCCATAATACTCCGGCTTCTTGAACAGTCATCCATTCCATTGACATACCTCACTTTGTTGTTTTAAAAATACAAACACATTATACATCATAATCGCGAACAATATAAGACGAAACAATAAATTACCTTTTTCATTTTCATCCCGAATGACACCACACAAATGGACGGATAGTATTTTTCGAAACGAGCGTGAAAGCATAACACTAATCAGGAATGGACTGGTTGCTCTGGACTGCCTGGCAGCAGGGAATAAATGGTTTCATAGGGTTGGGGACCAAAGCCCGCAAAGCAGGGTATTGCCTCCAGCCACTGCGTTGATTATCTCACCTGTTGGCGGAGGGAGACAAGCCCCTCACTCCCCTGCGCTGCGCTTCGGGGATCTTCGACGTACGAATTAACCTGCGCAAGCCCGGGTCAAGGGTTTTGTCATCCTGAGGGACGAAGGATCTTGAATTTCCAAGGGCAAGATTCTTCGCTTTGCTCAGAATGACAGATTAAAGGCGGATTGCCCCATTCGCTGGGCTTCTGGGGCAGGCCGCGCTTAGCTCGTAAAGACGAGTTGATTGATCCCATTCGCTACGCTCTTGGGACAGGTGGCTGACAGGAATGCGGATCTCACCCTCTGCCCACTCTGTATAGAAGGTGAGGGTTTTGTCATCCTGAGGAACGAAGGATCTTAACCTGCCAAGGGAAAGATTCTTCACTGCGTTCAGAATGACAGATAAAAGGCGGATTGCCCCATTCGCTGCGCTTCTGGGGCAGGCCGCGCTTCGCTCGCGATGACGAATAAGCAGATAGGTGAAAGATGGCAAACACCTCACCCCCCTGCCCCCCTCCGAGGAGGGGGTAAAGGCAGATTGCTTCGCTCGCAGTAACAGATCCTGGTCACCGCAAGGGCGGTAAGAGGTTTTGCCATCCTGAGGAACGAAGGATCTTAACCTGCCAAGGGCATGATTCTTCACTGCGTTCAGAATGACAGATAAAAGGCGGATTGCCCCATTCGCTGCGCTTCTGGGGCAGGCCGCGCTTTGCTCGCGATGACGAATAAGCTTATAAGTGAAAGATGGCAAACACCTCACCCCCCTGCCCCCTCCGAGGAGGGGGTAAAGGCAGATTGCTTCGCTCGCGATGACAGATCCCGGTCACCGCAAGGGCGGTAAGCGGTTTTGTCATCCTGAGGAACGAAGGATCTTAACCTGCCAAGGGCAAGATTCTTCACTGCGTTCAGAATGACAGATTAAAGGCGGATTGCCCCATTCGCTGCACTTCTGGGGCAGGCCGCGCTTCGCTCGCAGTGACAGCTCCAGGTCGCAAGGGCGGTAATATGTGCTATTTCTACATTTACGTGCGATTTTCACGTGTCAATTTTCACATGCCAATATATTCCAAAAAAGCCGAAAACTGATGTTACAATAGTCTCGCATTCAAGCCCATTCTCACTTCTCTGGGCTAAAAAAACTTTTAAGGAGATTGAATGACTGAGGAAAACCCCCGCATTGAAAAATTGAAGGCTATGCGTGCCGCGTCCAAACTTGGCGGCGGGCAGGACCGCATCGACAAACAGCATGCCAAGGGCAGCCTGACTGCCCGCGAACGCATCGACCTGCTGGCAGACCCCGGCACTTTTCGTGAAATCGGAGCGCTGACCACGGGTCTTAACGACCCGGAGGGCAAGACTGGCTTTGGTGATGGTGTTGTTACTGGTTACGGACAGATCGACGGACGAACCGTTTACATCTATGCCCAGGATTTTACCTTCCAGGGTGGTTCGCTGGGCAAGGTGCAGGCAGACAAGATCTGCCGCGTGATGGACCTGGCTGTCAAAACGGGTTCACCGATCATCGGCATGATCGATTCCGGCGGGGCGCGCATCCAGGAAGGCGTCTACAGCCTGGGCGGATATGCTGAGATCTTCCGCCGTAACGCCATTTATTCCGGTGTGGTCCCCCAGATCAGCCTGATCATGGGTCCCTGTGCCGGCGGCGCTTCCTACTCCCCGGCGGTGACCGACCTGGTGATCATGGTGCGCGGACAATCCTATATGTTCCTGACTGGTCCGGCTGTGATTAAAACCGTTACTGGTGAAGAGATCGATTCCGAATCGCTCGGCGGCGCGGATGTGCACCTGACAGTCAGCGGCAATTGCCAATTGGTCGGCGATACTGAGCAGGAAGCGATCGCCCTGGCACGCCAGGCGCTCTCATACCTGCCTTCCAATAATGTCGAACCGGCTCCTTTTACACAAGCGGACGAACCGGTCAACCGCCGTTCTGAAATGCTGAACACGTTAGTCCCGGAAGACCCGAGCATGTCTTACAGCATGCAGGATGCGATCAACGCCATCGTTGACCAGGGCTCTTTCCTCGAAATCCAGGCTGGTTATGCCCCCAACGCGATTGTCGGGCTGGCAAGGCTGGCTGGGCGTTCAGTTGGTGTGGTTTCGCAGGAACCCGCGATGATGGCTGGCGTGATGGACATCAACTCAGCCGATAAGATCAGCCGTTTTGTGCGCATGTGTGACGCTTTTAATGTGCCCCTGGTGACTTTTGTTGATTCCCCCGGCTTTTTGCCAGGTGTCAGCCAGGAACACGGCGGCGTAATCAGACATGGCGCCAAGGTGCTCTTCGCGTATGCTGAAGCGACCGTGCCAAAAGTAAGCGTGGTTACGCGCAAGGCTTACGGCGGCGCGTATGTGGTTATGAGCAGCAAATATATCGGCACGGATATCACTTTCGCCTGGCCGTCCGCTGAAATCGCGGTGATGGGCGCCGAAGGCGCGGCGAACATCCTCTATGGTCGCCAGATCAAACAAGCGGAAGACCCGCAGGCTGAGCGTGATCGTTTGACCCAACAATACCAGGAAGATTACCTGAATCCATACGCGGCAGCCAAAGCTGGCTATATCGATGAGGTCATCGAGCCAGCGGAAACCCGCCAAAAACTTATCGAAGCATTGCAGGCGCTTGAAAACAAGGTCGAAATGAATCCAGCCCGCAAGCACGGTAATATGCCAGTGTAGGCGGCACTATGACAACTATTCAACAAGGCTTATTGATTACTGTAATTGGCATGGCGCTGGTTTTCGTGATGATTCTGGCTCTCTGGGGGATTATGGCACTGTTGGTGAAACTAACCAACAAGCCCGAAGCCGAAGAAGAACAAGCTGCTGAAGTTATCGCGGCAGAACCTGAAGAAACAGCAATACTGGACCCAAACGGCGCCCTGGCTGCTGTCATAGCGGTGGCATACGCAATGCAAAGACAGGCGACCGCCTCCGCGTTTGCACCCCGCCAAGCTGAAGCAAGCTCAAAAAACTCCTGGCTGGCTGCCGGCAGAACCCAACAACTTTACTCAAACACCATCAGAGGACGGAACCGATGAAAGTAAATCTCACCATTGAAGGAAAACAATACCAGGTAACCCTGAATGACCTGAACGCAAGACCGATCATCGCTGAAGTGAATGGACATTATTATGAAGTATGGCCAGAAGACGAACAGGCGCCTACTTCTCCAGTCAGACCGAGCGCGCCCACACCGGCTGCTCCGACAGCTGCAGCCCCCGCGCTTGCTGTGGCTGGTAGTCTGACTATGAATTCTCCCTTGCCGGGCGTGATCATCTCGATTGATGTTCGCGAGGGTCAGGCTGTGAGCAACGGGCAGGAACTTTATGTGCTCGAAGCAATGAAAATGAAAAATTCGATCAAGGCTGACCGGGATGGCACGATCGCTTCCATCCACGTGAATGCTGGTGATACCGTAAAGCATAACCAGCCGATTCTGACTTTCGAAGGGTAGGAGGAAGTCAATGGATTTTACCCAATTGTTACAAGAACTGGGCAAAGGTTTTGCTGAATTTACCTGGGGAAACGCCGTTATGATCCTGGTCGGGTTGATTTTGATCTATTTGGCGATCTGGAAGGAATACGAACCTGTGCTGCTTCTGCCGATCGGCTTTGGTTGTTTGCTCGCGAACCTGGGCATGTCGACCGAAACCGGTTTTATGAAGGTTATTTATGATGCTGGTATCAAGACTGAATTATTCCCACTGTTAATTTTTATCGGGGTGGGAGCCATGATCGACTTCAGTCCGCTTCTCTCACAACCCAGCCTGGTTTTGCTGGGGGCGGCAGGGCAATTTGGCATTTATTTCACTTTGCTGCTGGCAATTTTGTTGGGCTTCCCCCTGAACGAAGCCGCGGCAATCGGCAGCATCGGTGCGATTGACGGACCGACTGCCATTTTTGTCAGCGAACGACTGGCACCAAGTTTGCTTGCCCCGATCGCAGTGGCTGCTTATTCCTACATGAGCCTGATCCCGATCATCCAGCCGCCGATCATGAAGGCGATGACCACCCGTGAAGAGCGTTTGATCCGCATGGAATATTCTCCCAAGCCGGTTTCGCGCCTTACTTTGGTGCTCTTCCCCATATTGGTGACTGTGCTGGTAGCATTGGTCGCCCCTGATGCCGCTCCGTTGATGGCTGCGCTGATGCTTGGCAACCTGCTGCGGGAAGCTCTGGTGGTTGACCGTTTGAGCAAGACTGTTCAAAACGAACTGATTAATATCGCCACTCTCTTTTTAGGACTTTCAATTGGCTCAACCATGACCGCTCAAAGCTTTCTGAACACGAGTACGATTTTGATTTTGGTTTTGGGTTTGCTGGCGTTCGTGGTCGACACGGTCGCCGGACTGCTGTTTGGCAAACTGATGGCTATGGTTACGAAGGGCAAGGTTAACCCGCTGATTGGCGCTTGCGGTATTTCCGCTTTCCCAATGGCGGGTCGATTGAGCGCGAAAATGGCGCTCGAGGAAGACCCAACCAATTTCATCCTGATGCACGCCATGGGTTCCAACACCGCGGGTCAGCTGGGCTCCGTGATCGCGGGGGGTGTGTTGCTGGCATTGGTGATGGGGGTTGGCTGACAGGCTGCCGATTTTTGTTTTCTGAAACGCCTGCATCGGCAGGCGTTTTTTTAATTTATGGAATAAGATTGCGGTTCCACCTGAGTTTCTCACTTTAGTGTCCTGTATGTTTCTCCAAAACAGAATGGATTCATGACCTCGTTGTTATCGTGAAGATGGCTTCGCCGGAACGGGGCAAGCCACGTTGATTACGGAAAGATGGCTTTGCCGGA
>DHRN01000026.1 GCA_002411175.1 Anaerolineaceae bacterium UBA5311
CTGAACTAATGCGTAACCCTTGAAAGAATCCCCGAAACTTGGTAAACTATTGATTCGTTAGTGGGGGCTCGTCTAATGGCAGGACAGCGGACTCTGAATCCGTATGTATTGGTTCGACTCCAGTGCCCCCAGCCTGAACAGGACGAGGAGGTTCGAAAGTACCTCCTCGTTTTTTGTTTTTAAAATCCCATATACAATCATGGAAGTGGAATCAATATGAATGTTCGGCGTCAATATGACAAACCACTGCAATAAAATAGCAATTTTGCTCGTTCAAGCTATTACCCTTGAGGAATTTTGTGCCAGGCAGGTGGTATATTTAAGAAAAAACTGAGGATATTATATGAAAATCAATAAGATATTGGTACTTATCCTGGCTCTGTTTATCCCTTATATCCTGCTTGTGACCGGTGTCAGAATTGTGATGACCCCGGCTTTCCCGGCATGGGAATATCAACGGTCGGTTTTTCCACAGGACCCGTTCGGTTTCACTGTCGGGGAACGTACAAAATGGTCCGAATACGCGGTCAGTTACCTGACCAACGACGAAGAGATCAGCTACCTGGCAGACTTGCAGGATGAAAACGGAATGAGGATGTTCGCGCCTGATGAACTATCGCATATGACAGACGTAAAAGAGGTGGTTACGAGAACCTCGATAGTTTGGTATGTGCTGGGGGGTGTGAGTATCGCGATCCTGGTCTGGTTTGTGGTTATGGGGCAGTGGGAGAGCCTGCGGAAAGCGCTGAATACCGGCGGATGGGTTACTGTCAGCTTGCTCGGGGCGTTACTATTGTTTTTGTTGGCGAGTTTTGACCAGTTGTTTGAGTATTTCCATCGATTATTCTTCCAGGATGGCACCTGGACTTTTTCGCAATCGTCGACCTTGATCCGTCTGTTTCCCTTTGAGTTTTGGCGGGATGCGTTTGTGCTCGTGATTGGATTCGCGCTCGTAGTTGGGATTGCGTTGGTGTTGTTTACCAGGAGGCGCGGGAAACGTTCATCAAAATGAATTGAGGTTAGGCATTCAGATCCTCTTTCGCGAAGGATCACAGAGAAACTCATCCAAAGAACTTTCAGTTCACTTTGGAGGACAGGAAAAAAAGTGCGTTGTTTAGACGCACTTTTTTTTGCCAATTTGTTTGACTATTCTTTTGTGATTCCACCAACAACAGGGGGGTTCTCGGGGTCGAGGCTTGGGTCGAAGATATGGTAATTGTCCATATTAAAGACAACCGTCATCTTATCACCAAAGGACACCTGGGTGCGGGGGTCTACCCGCGCGATGAAGTTGTGATTCCCATTGATAAGGTACAGGAAAATTTCATTACCCATCAACTCGGTCACATCCACATTCACCTCGACAGGCTCAGCAATAATGCTCGGAGGGGCAAATTCGGGGTTGTGGATGTCTTCAGGACGGATGCCGAAGATAATCTCTTTGTCAATTACGGAATCGTAGCGGGGCATATCATGCTCGGGCACTTTCACGCGGAAGCTGCCCAAATCAATGTACATCGTGCCTTCTTCTACGATAACTTTACCGTTGAAGAAATTCATGGCAGGGGAGCCGATAAAACCAGCAACAAAGAGGTTGTTGGGATGATCGTAGAGCACCTGCGGTGTATCAAGCTGCTGCAAGAGACCCTTGTTCATCACAGCAATACGGGATGCCATGGTCATGGCTTCGGTTTGGTCGTGGGTGACATAGATGAAAGTGGTTTCGAGACGCTGATGCAGTTTCGATAGCTCGGCACGAGTCTGGACACGCAGCTTGGCATCCAGGTTGGAGAGGGGTTCGTCGAAGAGGAATACTTTCGGCTCGCGAACGATCGCGCGTCCAACTGCGACACGCTGTCGTTGACCACCTGAGAGTTCCTTTGGTTTTCGTTTCAACAGACCTTCGATGCCGAGCGTGCGGGCAGATTCCTGCACACGCCGATCGATATCGGCTTTGTCAAGTTTGCGCAGCTTGAGCCCGAAAGCCATATTGTCGTAAACAGACATGTGGGGGTAGAGAGCGTAGCTCTGGAAAACCATGGCGATATCGCGGTCTTTCGGAGCGACATCGTTGACTACCTGGTCATCAATCAAAACTTCACCCTGAGTGATTTCTTCGAGACCAGCGAGACAGCGCAGGGCGGTGGTTTTTCCGCAGCCGGAAGGACCGACCAGCACCAGGAACTCTTTGTCCTCGATTGCAAGATTGAGATCTTGCACGGCGATTACATCGCCATACTTTTTCCAAACATTTTTGTAGGTTACACTTGCCATGAAATATTCCTCCTATCTTGAACGAGTATAGTGACCTAATTGTATACCACTTTTCGAATGGCAAAGCACGAATTGTCGCCAGATTGACAAAACTCGCTGAATGCAAAACCGATTTTGGCGATGCAGGACCGATGACAGGGGTTTATTTCAAGCTGGCAACAACGCTGTGTTAAAAAGCAAAAGGCGCGATCGCGCCTTTTGCTGAAAAGATGCTAAACATTGTTGGTGATTTACAGTTTTTCGAACTGATCCTTCCCAACACCGCAATCTGGACAAACCCAATCCTCGGGCAGGTCTTCAAAAGAGGTTCCAGGGGGGATATCTGCGGTAGGGTCGCCAATTTCGGGGTCATAAATATAACCACAGGCGATGCATTCGTATTTGTCCATAGTTTCTCCTATCTAAGTTGCGATTGACCTGAAAGTCTGCTGCTATTATACAATATAAATTTCATTTTCGACTATAGTAATAAGCGTTTACAATTTGTTTTGAGGAGATATTATGGAAAAGTTTGCTGATTTGATAAACAACCTGCCGGAATCGCTTGATTTTGAAAAAACCAAAGGTATCAACGCCGTGGTCCAGTTTTCAATTTCCGGAGAGGGTGGAGGTGAATGGGCGGTGAGGCTGGATGACGGTCATATTACCGTTGAGCGAGGCAAATCCACCCAACCTCAGCTGACGATCAAAGCTTCTGCAGAAGATGCTGTTAAACTGGTGGAAGGAAAGCTCAATCCGATGAATGCCTTCCTGACCGGCAAAATCAAGGCTGTCGGAGATATTGGTCTGGGGATGAAACTGCTGAACCTGCTCAAGTAGTTTACGGGAATAAGCCCCAATCGGAATCCTGCAGGTCAGGGTCCATCATGGCAGGGGTCCAATATTCAGTGCTTAACTCGACAGTCGTTGGAACCTCGAGGATTTTTTCGACCATCGCCCTGGCGTTTTCAATCATTTCGGGACCGTATGGGCAGAATGGCGTGGTCAGAACCATGAGAACACAGGCTTTTTGGTCTTCAAGGGTGATATTGCGAATCAAGCCCAATTCGATAAAAGAAAGACCAATTTCGGGGTCTTCAAGACCGGATAAACCCTCTGTAAGGTCATCATGGAATTGGGGATGCGTTTGATCAATATCCCATTGTACTGGTTGGTAATCAGTCATTTTCTACCTCAAATTGAAAAATACATCGGGAATCCCCGCCTATCTCACGCTTTGAAAATTCGAGATCCCGGTCTAATAATGTCGAAAAAAGGGCATAGTCGACCTGGCAAATTTCCGGATGAGAATCGTTTAATTGGTGATATGGGCAGTTGGAATTGTGCACAGTTACATTCTTTCCCTGGCGTTCCCATTCAATCTGAAAGCCTTCTTTAGCCATTAGGCGGCTGAATTCTTCCATCATCCCGTCAGCCGAGCCGGTTGGCATCCTTTCTTTGTAGGCATGCGCCATTTGGCTGCCCACCAGCTTCAGGACATCCTGCGAAGCCTGGCTGCCATAGAGAATTTTCACGGCATCAATTATATTCACGGCAAGTTTTCGAAAGCTTACCGGGAAGCGTTTTGCACCTTGTTCGGTCAGATGATAAACCATATGGGGGCGACCGACACCGTGTCGGACTTCAGACCGACTAAGCAGGTTTTCCGCTTCCAGATTGTTTAAATGGTGACGGATTGTGATTGGGTTGACCTTAACGTGGTCTGCCAGCTGCTGCACTGTCGCGCTCTGAAGTGTCGCGACCGCTTGAAGTACTTTTTCTCTCGTGTTTTTCATGCTCATACCTTCGACGTTTTGAGTATACCATTCCATTTTGATCCATTGAACCGATTGAATATACCTTGGAATAATTCCCGGCGATTCTCAATATGAATGTGTTTGGATCGAGAACGCAAAACGCAGAGGTGTTCGGAGAGGTGGGTTCAGGACGTGAGCGGGGAACCGGGAGCAGGGAGCAGGGAGCAGGGATTGGGTTTTGTCATCCTGAGCCTCTTTTGCGAAGGATCTTGTCAATCGGAACAGTAAGACCCTTATGAGTTACATTTGCGAAGTGCATATCCCGTTCCG
>DHRN01000027.1 GCA_002411175.1 Anaerolineaceae bacterium UBA5311
TTTTAGCTGAACTAATGCGAATTTCTTTCTCGTTCTTGGCAACCAATGTATAATTCGCAGGCACGGTGATGTTTATTTTCGCATTGACTCTATAATTGCAGATAAGCCCGTCATTGGAGTAGCCGAGGTTGAATTCCATAAAGATACTCTGGAATCACCACGTGCCATTTTAGATGATATAGCAGTGCTTTCGTCGAGATATGAAATTGAAAAGACACAAATCAAGCCGTTTATAATATCTCTTGAATTCCCAAATACTCGGACAGAATACTGGCGTGTCATCAAGGATATTAAGGATGTCTTAGGAGTTCGCGTACACTCGCTAACCTTAGGAGCCCTTTGTATGTTGGCTTGGAGTTTTGAGCCTGTTCCAATTGGTGGAGTTGATTTTTATGCTGATGTGGATATGCCGAGTATAAAAGACGCTATAGAAAAAGCGTGTGGTAAGGGGAAACTTCCCAATTTTGCTTCTATTGCGATTTTGGAACCCACAAAATGATTGGCTAAGAATAAACATATGGAAATGGCGGCAAGCGAAAGCCTTCTCGCTGGTCACTAATTATCTGTCCACATCCTGCGCTGTTGCCGAAAATCAAATCAAAAATCTTCCCATTACCACTCCCAATTGCGAACAAGAACGCATTGTTGAGCGGTTGGAAGAGCTGTTACCACTTTGTGAGAAACTTGAATAGAAGGAATTATGCAAACCCTTTTGCTTGCGCTCAAGCTGAATCCTGTTATAATTCCTCTCAATGACTGGTCCGGGGCGCGGTCCATATTTGGGGCTGCCACCAGGGAGACCTGCAAAAAAGTACTATGTATAGGAGCATACGTCATGGCATTAACAAAAACTGAAAAAACTGAAATTATCGGAAAGTACGCCACCAAATCAGGTGATACCGGTTCTCCGGAAGTACAAATCGCTTTGCTTTCAAAACGGATTTCTCAACTTACCGATCACCTCAGGGCAAACAAGCACGACGAAAGTTCACGGCGCGGTTTGCTCAGGCTGGTTGGTCAGCGCCGCCGTCTGTTGGCTTATCTGCGTCAAAAAGACTATGAAAGCTTCCTGGCGATTACCGAAGCTCTGAGCATCCGTCGAAAATAATTTCTGAAATCAGTAACACACCGGTTAAGCTTTTCTTCAGTCAACGCTGAAGAAAAGTTTTTCACGGATTAAACCAAGCCAGACGGGTATTGAAAAGTGTTGATCAAGGCATTGATCGGCGGTTTTCAGTCCCTGATCTGGCAACAGACGAAAGGACATAATGAAACCCGAAGCTAAGTATTTTTCCACCTTGCTTGGAAACAAAGAAGTCAGCTTTGAAACCGGACGGATCGCAAGATTAGCCGGCGGATCAGTGATCCTCAGACAAGGCGACAGCATGATGTTTGCTGCCGCCACCCTGGGCGACGCTCGTGAAGGCATCGACTTCTTCCCCCTGACCGTCTCTTATGAAGAGCGGATGTATGCCGGCGGTACAATCCCCGGTTCTTTTTTCCGTCGTGAAGGTCGCCCTTCAACCGATGCCACCCTGGTCGCTCGCCTGACCGACCGCCCCCTGCGCCCGTTGTTCCCCGAAGGGATGCGCAACGAAGTGCAGATCATCCTCATGTCGCTCTCGGCGGATGAAGAAAACGCCCTGGACATGCTGGCGATCAACGCAGCCTCCGCTGCCTTGATGATCTCCGATATCCCCTTCGGCGGACCCGTCGGCGCAGTTAGAGTCGGCTTTATCAACGGCAACCTGGTGGTAAACCCCTCCATTTCTGAGATGGCAGAATCAAGCCTGGATCTGCGTGTCGCCGGTACCAAAGACGCTATTCTGATGGTCGAAGCAGGGGCTAACGAAGTAACCGAGGTCTTGATGGTCGAAGCGCTGCAGCTGGCACACGAATCAATTCAACCAATTATCGCTGTGCAAGAAAAAATGGCAGCCGAGCTCGGCAAACCAAAGCGCGAGATCAAATACAATGTACTCGACACTGCCATGGTGGAAGCCGCCCGATTCAGCGTTCAAAACCGGGTGACAAACCTGCTCGACCAGCCCTACAGCAAAGAAAACCTGTACGGTGGAATCGATGTAATCCAGGCAGATTTTGTTGAAGAGATGGCTGCAGGTGAAGAACTGACCCCTGAACAAATTCTAAGCCTGAAAGCCGCATTCGACGAGGCAGAAAAGCAGATCGTCCGCAGCCGGATTCTCTACGAAGGCAAACGACCCGACAACCGCAAGGTTTACGAAGTTCGCGAAATCTACTCCGATGTCGATATTGCTCCGCGCACACACGGTTCCGGTCTGTTTACCCGCGGTGAAACCCAGGTGCTGACCACAGTCACCCTTGGCACGCCCAAAGAAGCCCAGGAACTGGACAATCTTAATGGTCCGGATTCAAAACGTTATATGCACCATTACAATTTCCCCCCATTTTCGACCGGAGAAACCCGCCGGGTTGGCGGTCAGAGCCGCCGCGAGATCGGGCACGGCGCGCTGGCAGAACGAGCCCTCGAGCCTGTAATTCCGGATGAGAAAACCTTCCCCTATACCATGCGCTTGGTGTCTGAGGTGATGGCATCCAACGGATCGTCTTCGATGGCGTCTGTTTGCGGTTCAACCCTGGCATTGATGGACGCAGGGGTTCCGATTACCGCCCCGGTTTCCGGGGTTGCCATGGGTTTGATTAAAGAAGGCGATAAACACGTCATCCTGACCGACATCCTTGGCACCGAAGATCACCTCGGAGATATGGACTTCAAAGTTGCCGGCACGCGCAATGGCATCACTGCGCTGCAGATGGATATCAAAATCGGCGGCATCACCTCCGAAATCATGGCGGAAGCATTGAACCGGGCTCAAGATGCTCGCTTCTATATCCTCGATAAAATGCTCGAAGTGATCGACGCGCCCCGACCGAGCCTGAAAGCGCATGTCCCCCGAATTGAATCGATCAAAGTGCCGATTGACAAAATTGGCGCAATCATCGGACCCGGTGGCAAGAATATTCGCGCTCTGCAGGAAGAGACCAATACCAAGATCGACATTGATGACGACGGCACTGTTTTCATTGCCTCGACCAGCGGTGTCGGCTTTGAAGAAGCCCGCGACCGCATTCTGGCACTGACCGAAACTGCCGAAATCGGCAAAATTTACACGGGCAAATGCGTTCGTGTTACTGATTTTGGCGCCTTCATCGAAATTCTTCCCGGCGTTGATGGGATGGTGCATGTTTCCCAACTGGCATCCGAACGCGTTGGAAAGGTTGAAGACGTGGTCAATGTTGGCGACGAACTGACCGTGATGGTCATTGATATCTCGCCTGATGGCAAAATCAGACTTTCCCGCAAGGCTTTGCTGGAAGGCTGGACCGCAGAAGAAGCCCGCGAGCACGATAGCCCGCGCAAATCTGGCGGTGGCAGTCGCAGCGGCGGACAGCGCTCTGGCGGCGAACGCCGATCCAGTGGCGACAGGCGCTCAAGCGGAGATCGTCGTTCCAGCGGAAGCGACCGTCGCCCCCGACGGAATTAATTTATAACAATAAAAACGAGGCTGGCAAAAATCAGCCTCGTTTTATATACCGAAATTTCTTAATCAGATTTATTCCAGGCAGATGATAATTTGCCTCTGCTTTTTAAATCGTAACCGTTAGGATTCCACTTTCACCCAAGGCTAATTCTTGTTTCACTATCCCATTCTCAAAAACATAAGCACCGCCATAAGCTTTTTCAGGAGCGTCTGACAGACTGTTTATCATTAAAACCGGACGATTTAATGCAGCGACACGCTTTGCATATTCTTCTCTTTCTCCTCCAAACCAATCTTCAGGTGAATAATTAATATACAAAGGCCAAAGCAACAGGTCTTTTTCTTGTTCACAAAATCGTTCCAACAACTCGTCATGCCACAAATCACCGCAAATTGCTATTCCGATGTTCTTTCCTTCCAGATGAAAGGATCCGAAAGCATTGCCCTCCTGGTAGATGCCCGGGTCGGAAACGCGCTCTTTCCAGCCCGGTGAGACACGCCTAAAATTGACCAGCTGGTTGCCCTGGTTTGAGATCACCATGTAACTGCTATAGAAATACTTTTCATCATGCTCAATATAACCGAACCCGATTCCGGTTTGGCAGGCATGTGCGGTTTCTGCTAATTTTTGAATATGTGAGTTGTTCTGCATCAGGGCAATTTCGACATCTCGATCAGGCTGCCATGTGAGTGCGTCAAACCCCTGGGCAAAAGACTCTCCAAAGCACAGCAAATCGTATCTCAAACCGGCACACCTTGTCAGCCAGGAGGACATCCGCCCAAAGTTGTGATCCAAATCGTTATTGATAAAGCGATCAGCAATTAACCCGATGCGCATCGTTGTTTCTCCAGGTCAGCATGCAAATTATCGCAGCGTATATCCCAAAGAAGATGGAAGTCTGCTTCATTTACAATCCGATTTTCGAGATGTTTGACAGAGGAAATCCCTTCATCCAAACACCAGGCAACACATACCTCATAAGCTTCCCAATCGAGTTCATCTTCATCCATCTCAACAGCCACCTGGCTTAGCCCAAACAGATGCATAGCCAATGCGCGGTGATGACCATCGGTTAATACCATGCGATTGTTCAGAATCTTCACCGGCAAAGGTTGGAGAGTGGATAAATCTTCATTTTCAAGCCATGTCAGAATATCTCTCAGCCGGTCAGCGGAAATATAAAGCTGAGAGGGCTGCAGAGCGCTGAGGTCAACAATCAGTTTTTCAGTCATTATGGACAAATTGTAATCGAACCGCGACCAAAGTTAGCTAAGAAGGAAGAGCAATCCCCTGAAAACTTATCAGTTCTCTTTCCAACTCCAGTTTTGTGCGTGCATAGGTTTCAGTAGAAACAAATCGTCGGATCAACAGGCAGGGGTATTGGAGGCAGTGGGCACAATTCTTCACCATTCGTTGTGATGCGCAATCCCGAATCTGGCAGCCCTGGCACATGCGCGATTCCAGGCGCTGTGGAGTCTTACAACCATGACAGGTCATATCCCTGTAGTAAAACACAGCTCCTGACTGGAATATTCTGCAACTAACCAGCGTTTACGCACTTCGTCCCGATTCTGAGTGACTTGAAAAACCGGAAATTCTTCGAAATTCAAACCGCACCAAGCCAGTTCAGTCATCGTGCTCCTCCCCGAGAATGTAGCCGCAATTGATATCAAAAGGCACTTTGAGCAATTTCCGCAGTGGTTTTTCAAATTCAGCAAAATAACGCTGTGTCGCGTTGTGATATTGTTCGAGCCCTTCGAATTCCCAATAAGAATAGTATCGTACCGCTCCAACAACTCTTTTTATAGGTCTGGGAGGTTGCTGGATGCCATCATCATAGGTATAAAACCGCTTTAGATAGCGAATTGACTGGCAGCCAGTGCAAGCTGCCTGGAATTTACGCATCCCAACTACCAGTTCTTCAAAAGCTTCGACCTTGTCGGGTAAAACCTGGAAAATTTTTACTTCTGCAAAAGACAATTGATACCTCCAATTGGTTAACCAGCTGAATACGAACAAAATTGTCTAAATCTTATCACCGCATTAGGTCTGGTTCTGACCAAAAAACCAAATTCATCGGAGGGTGGATTTGAGGAGGCTGTTGCACAAATCCGAGGCTTTCGTAAAGCGGACGCCCCTGCGGAGAAGCATCCAGGGCAACGAAATCGAGCTCAAGTTCCCGCGCCCGTTCAATCAGGCGCTCCATGATGCCCCGCGCAAGACCCTGGTTTCGGAATTCAGGTAAGGTGAGGATGTTGATGATGCGCCCGTTTCGTCCCTTTCTTGAGCCTGGGTGGTACATCACATCATAGATTTGTAAAAACCCAACTGCGGCATGTTGTTCATCCATAAAAGCCAGCCAGGCAAAGATTTGCAGATTCAAGCGCTCGTAAAGAAACCCTTCAATTTGCAGTCTTGCGGCAGCAAGGTCTTGCTCTGGCGCGTTTTGCCCAAGCGCCTCCAAAAAATCCAGCCTGGCTTTGGCTAACAGGGGTATGTCGTTAATTTCAGCAGGGCGAAAGTGGGCTTGCATGGTTATCGGTTATTGTCATCAAGCGACTTGTTGCGATACACCAGGTCTGGACGCGTATGCCAGCCCTGGCTCTCCCAAAACGCGTTGCCCTGCTGGTTGGATGCAAAAACCAACATACCGGCTTTGGTGATGCCTTCGGCTTTCAGGGCTTCACAAGCAGCGTCTGCCAAGAGCTTGCCAATTCCTTTCTTTTGATAGTCAGAATGCACCAGGGCGTGATAAATGTAACCTCGCCTGCCGTCGTGCCCCGCGAGAATCCCGCCGATAATAATTCCATTCTCTTCGGCAACAAAACAAGTTTTGGGGTTGCGCTTTATGAACCTGGCAATCCCTGCTTCGCTGTCGTCGATGCTGCGCAGCCCCTGCTTGAAACCTGGTGAGCTGTTCCACAAACCGAAAAGCTCGGAAAAATCTGAAATCGTGAATAGTGTGATTTTGATGTTCATGGCTTGTTGCTATTATATCGCTTCCCGTTTTGTATCGAACCAAAAAAGGATCTTAACAGGCGGCATTTGTAGGATTATTAACCAGAATTACCGAATGCGCGAAAAATATTAGATCATACCGTTTGCCAAAGGTTTGAAGATTCCATTTTAGATAATTAAACCCATGTACTATAAAAGGCGGCTTGCCGGGTGGATTCGCTTTTTACCAAATTATTCTCGTCGATAACTACTCAAGCCCCTGAAACTGTTTTCGGGAAAATTAACTGAATTCCGAAACCCTCCCCGCGGCTCGAATTTTCTTCGATAAAAATATCAATTGAGAGTGCCTGGCAATACTTCTGCGCTAAAAACAAGCCCATCCCAGTTGCTTCCTGTCGACCAGGATGACTGCCGGTAAAACCCTTATCGAACAGGAACGGTAAATCTTCCTCTGGAACACCCTCGCCGTTATCACGAACCGCCAGGTGAATTTTTCCGTCTGCTTCGGTGTCTTCCCAGATAGAAAGACAAACCAATCCTTCTTCAAACCGCGCATACTTCACAGCGTTGCTCAATAATTGCGAAACAATAAAAACCAAAACTTTTCGATCGCTTACTACTTCGAGGGACTGAAAATTGGTTTCGAAGCTAAGCTTTCTTTCTTCTTCGATTGCCTTGAAGCCATTCAGCACCTCCAAAACTACTTCGCGTAAATCCACCTGATCAAATTTGTAATCCACGTGGTTTGCCTGGAGGCGGGCATAATATAAAATCTGGTCTACGTCGCTGCTGATGGCGTGGCGAATATGTTCCATTCGCTGAAAAACATAGTCCGACATGTCGTTTTGATGGTTTGCCAAAACGAGGGTCATCAATGAAAGAGGGGTTTTAATTTCGTGCGCCCATCCTTCAATGTATTCCTGATAGTTAAGTAAATCGAGGCTTTTTTGTCTGATGCTCTGGTCTTGTTGGTTAAACTGGTCAGCCAAATTTTCGACAGCCGGCTTCCAAAACTTTCCGCTGATTGATTGCAATTGCTCTTTTGTGGTTTCATCCTGGTCTTTAAAGAAATTATCCAGGGCTTGCTGCTGCCTGTCTAATTTTCGATACTCGTACCAACCACCAAAAAAAACAACCAACAATGTGAAAACGATTATCACCAGAATAAGGATCGGAAAATAACGTGCGCCAATCAGCCAAAACACAAAAATGAAGAATAAATCGACCAAGAAAAGAAGGAGCAGCCAATGGTTTGGGAACACTGAGAAAAATTTGTTAGCTTTCATTTCCTGCTTCCAAACGATACCCTTGTCCGCGTTCGGTTTGGATGAGGTTGTCCAAACCCAAGGCAGCCAGATTTTTTCGCAAACGAACCATGTTGACCTGCAAAATGTTTTCATCAACAAATTCTTCTCCGCCCCAAATAAAGCTTGCTAAAGCTTTCTTTGAAACAACCCGGGGAGAATTTTCAAACAACAACTGCATCATCTTTCCTTCGGTTTCTGGTAAGACAATATGATAATCTCCCCAGATGAGCTTATAAGTATCAAGATCTAAAATTAAATCTCCCGCCTGAATCAAATTACGCACCTTACCATAATTCTGCAAAAGCCGCTCTACCCGCGCAAGCAATCGATTAGGATGGCAAGGTTTGGTTAAAAAATCATCCGCGCCCAAACCAAGCGCGGTGAGTTCATCGCCTAACGTATCGCGGGCAGTCAAAATTAAGATTGGAAAAGATGCCCTTGCCTTGAGCCATTTGCAAATCTCAAAGCCAGATTTCCCAGGCAAGTTGAGATCCAGGACAACCAAATCGGGTTCAGCAGCCAAAATATCGCTTTCGGTTGCATTGAAAGAAGAAATACTCGTTGCCGAGTATCCCTTCTCGCTAAAAGTTTTGACTAATTCTTCCCGCAAATAGCGGTCATCTTCAATTACTACAATTTTACTCAAGGTTTATCCTTGCTCGTAAACTTGCAAACCCTGAATCTCGCGATTACTGGCTCGCTCAACAATATGAATATAGATCCATTCTACCAAGATAATGAGCATGGCTGCTCCGGCTGTAAAGAGGAGGATTGTATCAAATGACACTCCGGCAGGTATACGCACAAAACTTGTAAACATTGCCCAGACCGCGAAGACGCTGCTGATGACTGCCACCCCGAAACCAAGACCAAAAAATGTGCGAATTTGTGTTCGGGCAGATTTGCATAGGTCTTCAATGTTCGATCCAAGCATCAGCATGGTTTGATAACGATGCTTGTTTGCCCTTTGCTGCATCAGTTGTTTCAGCCCAATCACGGTATTGGCAATAACCATAAAGAGAACGCCGATATAAATGCTGAGATACGAGGAGGTTACCATATAGAAAAGGTTCCTGCCCATGCTGCTCAAAAAGGTGTCAAATCTCAAATCGGTTTCCTGGAGAATTTCCCGCATTTGCAAAATCGCCTGCATCAGACCCACCTCTTCAACCAGCTCATCTTTTAAGATTAAGTTCCAGCTGAAAATCCGTTCTGGCTCAGAGGCAAACATCGTATAATTCTCATCAGAAAGAATTAAACCGGCATAAATAGTAATCGCATAGTCTGCAACCACATTGTTGGTGTAAAGCTGAGGTTTAAGCTCATAGACTTGCCCGTCAATACGAACATTTGCGCCAAGCTCAAGTGCTTCCTGCATGATCGGAACAAAAGTAGGCATGCCGGTCATCGCTGAATACATCGCCACCTGATTATCAGCCAACTGTATTTCAGGTTCGTCAATTGAGCGCAAAAGGGCATTGTAACTACTCAAAGCGATTAGGTAAGGCAGGTGATCGTCAGAAAAACTATCAATCATGCTTTCTTTGCCTTCAGTTTCCGGCAATTTTTCCATAGCAGACCGCAAACCATCCCAACTGAAAGCGTTTGCTGTAAACCCATTTTCATCTCTATCATAAAACCTGGCAGACATTGAATCCAGTTTCATCGGGTAGCTTTCACCTGTCAGTGATTGAGCTTTTTCGCTATGTAAAAACTCGACAACTGCTTCATTTCCACCATTTTCTTCCTGGGGAATAATAGCAAAATCCACTGAACGTACATTCTGACTGCTTTGACCTGCCATCATTCCGATTCCAAAAGAAACCGCTGCCAGGGCAACCAGCATTAAAAGCGAGGCGACTGCCAAAGAACGATATTGAGACAAAACATTTTCTTGTAATTGCCGACCGGTAAAAACGAACAAACCGGTCTTGCCTGGAGCTTTCCGTCTGATATAGGCTCCAATAAAGGCACCTAAGCCACGGTAAAGCAAGAATGTACCCAATGCACCGGTTGTTAGAACTAAAAGGACAGTCACAAAATCCAAGGTCCTTAGAGATTTTACACCGGTGTAATACGCATACCCAAGCAAAAGCAAACCTAAAACAAAGCTTAGCCAGGCAAACTTCGGGCTGGTTGCGCTTTGTTTTTCTGCTGTATTGGTACTCAAGAGTAGAGCAGGTTCACGTCGCGAGAAGTTTATGCTTAGAATGAGCATCGCAAAGATTTGAACAGCAAAGAAACCTGCTATGGTGCCAACTATTGCCGTGAGTGAGAAAGTAAAGCGATGCCCGATGATGCCGAGCCCGGCAACCCTGGCAGTGATCAGGCTAACGATTTCGGTCAGGAACAAGGCGATTGGAAAGCCAATAAGAATCGAAACCAAACTGTTCCAGATTGTCTCACTCATAAGCATGGCAAAAAGCCTGCCGCGTTTCATCCCCAACATTAAAAACAATCCGAATTCCTTCTGACGGTTTTCCAATTGATAGCGATAGGCAAAATAGACTAAGAAGAAGACGAAAAAGAGTGAAACGACATAAACAATCGGTATTAATGCCAACAGTTTTTGGATGGCATCGCTCTCGATGGTTTCCAAAAATCGAATCACATCCTGATTACCAAGGGAGAGCAATGTGTAAAAAGCAACAATTGCCACCACCAGCGATCCATAAAGCAAACCATTGTCCTTCCGGTTTTTAGCTGCGTTGTGTCGAATCTGGTTAAAGAACATTTGCGCTGCCTCCTGCCAGTTGAGCCGTTACAATCAAAATGCGCTCATAGAAAGCCTCAGTGTTTTCTTGCGCACTTTTGCGCAGTTCATGAAAAAGACGACCGTCTTGAATAAAGAGGATGCGAGAGCAAAAACTGGCAGCGTTGGCGTCATGCGTAACCATCATAATCGTCTTGCCCTGCTCTTTGCTTATTTTTTCCAGTTTGTTCATCAGAATTTTAGAATTCTTACTATCCAAAGCGCCGGTTGGCTCATCTGCCAGCATAATGCTGGGCTGACTAATCAGCGCGCGGGCGGCAGCGACACGTTGTTTTTGCCCACCAGACATTTGGGACGGAAATTTATCCAGGACATCATTGATCTCCAGCCAATCTGCTAAATCCTGGAGATATCTTTCGGCTTGTCTGCCGGTTAATCCATGCAGCAACAGCGGAAGAATAATGTTTTCTTTAGCCGTCAAATTATCCAGCAGTTCAAATTCCTGAAAAAGGTATCCAATTTCCTTTCCCCGATACTCCGAAAGCTGACTTCCATTGAAAGCGGATATGTCCTTATTCTTCAATAATATTCTGCCTGAAGTCGGCTTGAGCATGGTAGCGATGCAATTGAGCAAAGTTGTCTTCCCTGACCCGCTTGCACCCATAATACCCAGGAACTCGCCTTCCAGAACATCAAAACTAATTCCTCTCAGGGCTTCCGTTCGGTTTTCGCCCTTGCCATAAACTTTTGTTAGCGCTTCAACTTCTAAAATTTTATTAATATTCATATTCACAAGTCTCCTTCGAGTTAAGTTCATTGTAGCGGGAATGAAAACAATTTCAACTTACAATCCTTGTAAGGCTGGCTATTTTTCCCATGGGGAAGGGATAATTGTCAAAAGATTTTAGCAAATCTGATGATAATTAATGGAAAATGAAAAGCCTGGCGGATGCTTCTGTAATTCGTCAGGCGAAAGAGAAGCTATAACATATGATACCGCTCGAGGGCAGTATTCAGAATCATATTGACTAACTCGGTGTGACCGATGCCATCTGCCTCGGCTTCAATGACGATGTCGGATATTTTCGGCATCAAGCCCGGCAGAGGGTTGATTTCCAGGATATAAGGCTTAAAATTGTCGTGCGCATCCAGGCGAAAATCGATGCGGGAGACATCCAGCGCGCCGGTCACGCGGAAAACCGCGGCAGCCAGCCAGTTGAGGTCATCGACCATGTCCTCGTCCAACGGCGCCGGGCAAAGATATTCGAGGTCGGCAGCATACGCTGTTTTGAGCATGTTACCGTAAACTCCACCAGCTTCCGTCCAGGGCTCAAGATTCACCTCCATCGGTGGCAAAAAGTGCAAGCCAGCCTGGACGCGGTGGGCATTTTCGTCTTTGGGGATGCGCCGCGCCACCGGACCGATCAGATTGCCGACTAACCCGACAGTCACCTCGCGCCCTTCAATGTAGCGTTCTACCAGGGCGCTTTGCTTATACTTTTTCAAAATGTACTCAAGCTGGGTGCGCAGTTCCTTTTCGTCGTGCAGGATACTTTCATAACTGATGCCCATCCCCGTACCTTCGCGGCTGGGCTTGATAAACAGCGGGAATTCCATCCCCGCTTCCAGAGGTTCATCGATGCGTTCAAAACTCTGAAACTCGGGGGTGGGCAGATTGTGCCACGCCAGAATGCGCTTGGTCATTGGCTTGTCCAGGGTCAGCGCGAGGGTCAGGATTTTGGATCCGGTGTAGGGAATTTGTAGTTTCTCCAGGATAGCCGGGATTTGTGCCTCGCGTGAGTCGCCGAAATGACTTTCGGCGATGTTGAAGCAAATATCAGGTTTATACTGGCGGACGGTATCGATGATGCTGTTATCCGCCTCGAGGAACTCCGCCTCATGTCCACCCGCGCGGATGGCGTCCAGCAGCGAAAGCACGGTCGCTTCAGAGTCGAGGTCATCCCACTGGTCTTCACTCATGCCTTCAAACGCAGGCGCGTTTTCTTTCAAATTTGCCAATACGGCAACACGAAAACTTTTCATTTCTTACTGCTTCTCCTGGGGGTTATGATAACTGCACGATGTGCAATTATAGTAGCATTTGGAAAAAATTGAGGATGTCAATTGACTTGCAGCAATTCTCAATATGAATGTGTTTGGATTTAAAGGGGGAGCAGGGAATAGGAACTGGTTTTTGTCATCCTGAGCCTCTTTTGCGAAGGATCTTGTCGATTGGAAGGGTAAGAACCTTATGAATTACATTTACGAAATGCTTTTCCCGTTCC
>DHRN01000028.1 GCA_002411175.1 Anaerolineaceae bacterium UBA5311
ATTCATATTGAGAATTGCTGACTCGTTACGAAGTTGCCTCGTCTCCAAACCCTCCCTGAATCACTCATGCAGGTTCTCTAATCGCGAGAGCTTTCACTGCGTGCGCTATTTTCCTGGAAGCCAATATCGTAGAGCCTGCACTTATCGTTTCGTTCCACTACGTGTCAATCTTTCTATTGCCCAGCGGGTTGCTTCCGCCACAACGGGGTCGGACTCCCTCTCCAAAGTTTGCCCTAACAAGGGGATGAATTCCTCCATCCCGGTGTTGCCCACCGCTATGGCAACATTGCGGCGAAAGCCCTGATGCTTCGCTCTCGCGACAGGCGTTTTTCCATAAATTCCCGGGAAGACATCAGGTTGGATCAACAAACTCTCAGCAAGGTCTGGATGCGAATTGACCATTGGTTCAGGGTATTTACCTGCTGGAAATTCAGGAAGCCGGACGTTGTGAGGGCACACGCTTTGGCAGGTGTCGCAGCCAAACACACGGTTCCCCAGAGCTTCGCGAAACTTGAGCGGTATTTCGCCGCGATTCTCGATGGTCAGATAACTCAGGCAGCGCCGCGCGTCAATACTGCGGTCAGGCATAATCGCCTGAGTGGGGCAGGCTTGCACACAGCGCTGGCAGCTTCCACACCCGTCTTGCTCGAAGGGAAGGTCGGTCTCCAACCGCAGATCGACCAGCACCTCAGCCAGAAAAAGGTAAGAACCGTACTGAGGGTGCAACAGCAGCGAATTTCGCCCGATCCAGCCCAGTCCGGCTTGCTGCGCGTAGCCTTTTTCGAGAATTGGAGCAGTATCCACGCAGACGTGGGTGTTTACGCGTACACCGGAAAGACTTTCCACCTTTTCCGAAAGCAGGGTTGCCTTTTGACTTACGATAATGTGATAATCCTGGCTAAGCGCATAAGCGGCAATGCGACCCTGCCTGCTTTTGGGCTGCTGGTCGGGCACAGCATAAGGATAAGCAAGACTGATTACCGTCTTACAGCCTGGCAGGATCGCGTCTGCAGATTTTCTCTTTTCCAACAGGGTTGGTCTTTCCAAATAAGCCATGCCGGCATGTCTGCCGTCCTCTACCCAGCTGACATAATGCGCGTAGCCGATATCGACATCAGGAGAACAGAAGCCTACAGCAACAAAGCCGAGGTCGTATGCCTCGGCTTTGATCTTTTCGTTAAGCATGCTGGAGTTACGGGATGACAATATTGTACTCACACCAAAAAACGCCAAAGGCGACATCATTCGGGTTGACGATACTCCAGTCATTCTTGACCGTTCCGCCTTCATTGGGGGCAGTGAACTCAAAAGTAAACTGCACGCTCATCTGCGGCGGCACATTATATGGCATATTGAACTTGGTCAGAGCCAATCCGAGCTTATCGCCGCCGGTCATTTGGATGTAATAATTAGGAGTCCAGGTCGTCGTCCCCGTATTCATCAAGGTTACGACGACTGAAAACTGACTTCCAGCGGTAATATTAGTGCCATCTTCGGGGTTGCTTCTTGCCCAGATGCCAGCGTCCACCCCGCCAACTTGAGTAGGCTGCGTGGTTGGCGAAACCTGCCCGGTTGGTGTTGTGCCGACCGCCGCAGTCGGAACCACGTCAGTAGGCATCTGTGTCGGCGCTGATGTTGCGGTTGGGAAGCTCGTCGCGCTTGGCATAGGGGTGTCGCTGGGACGCGCGATCGCGGTTTTCGTAAACTGGACGGCTACTGTCTCTGCCACGTGGGTCATTTGTGCCTCTGCCTGACCAGAATCTTGCTTGGGCGCGCAGGCAGCGAGCACCAGGATTATGACCAAACCGATCAGAATTAAGAAATTGCTTGTTTTTTCTTTCATGTTTTCACCTGCCTTTAGGTGTGTTCTTGTAATAGTTTCAATTTATTGTCAAGGTTAAGTGGCTATTTGTCAAGTTAGGTTAAGGCTGGATCATCGGACGCAGAAGATGGACTACATCTCCGGATGGGGAACCATTCGCCTTGAGGAGCAGGACGATTGTGGTCTGTTTTCCTCCAAAACTGCTTAAATCGACCTCGATATGTTGAATCTGACCATCATGGGTTTCTGCCCATCTGCCAAGCTCGTGCAGACCTCCGCTGGAATCCATGGAATGCAGGCTAAATTCGACATCACAAGCTGTGTTACCACGCAGGCAGCCCAACACAGCAGTGAACCTGGCATTACCTGGGATGATCATCGCGGGGAAGGTTGCCTGGAGGAAAGAATCATTGGCGTTACGCAGACCCAGCCAGAGCGCGGTTTCGTTATCCTCCACTCCACTTTCAAGCATTGGCTGCGGATCCGAAAACACATACCCTCCGCTTTGACCTGAAGTCCCTGGGCAGGGCAGCCTGCTGATGCCGTTAGTCCAGGCAGCTGAACAGTAGGAATCTGCCAGGTTAATCACCTCGCCCCGCACCTGGATTTGCACCCAAAAAGTGTGGTCGATATTCCTGAAGGCAAATATTACCCCTTCTGTACTGCGCAATTTGAATTCTGCTCGAAAAGCCCCCGCAGATGTTGGGGCAACAAGCGGCATAGTAATAACGACAGATTCCCCCGGAGCAATGTTTTTATCGCTCAGCGGCTGGCTCGCGGGCGCCGCCATCGAAGACCCACCCACAAAGACCACGTCATAATCCTTGGTCCAGGTGCAGCTGCCTTCATTCCGCAGCGTCCAGGTTTTTGTGTAAGCGCTGCCGGGGGTAAACAGGGTTCCATCCGCAACAGTCTCGGTGACAAAACCTGCCAGGTTGCAGGAAGTGTCTTGTTCAGGCGTGCCGGTCGTTTGCTCAGGGACAGGCTGGGGGGTCGGTTCAATCGGAATTTCAGGAGTATTGGTCATTTCAGCTGTAGCTGTCGGAGCAGGCAAAGAATAAAAAGTTGCGGTTTGGGCAGCCTGGTCGGTGGCAACGATCTCGGTGGTCATCGCCTCGACCGTCCTCGCAGCTGAAGTGCGGATGACCTCAAACTGATCCCCCTGAGTGGTTGGGTCAGACGCAGGCTGGCAGGCTGTGAGAAGGACGATCAGCCCCGCTATGAGTAGATAAGCAATCCGTTTTTTCATGCTGCCTCTGAGGTCTTTATTATAAAGGATGAAGGGAAACACGAGACCGATAGTTCGTATCCTTCAAAGCGAAGCGGGCTTCGCTGGAACGGGATAAACCACGTTCCTATGGCAAGATTCTTCACAACTGCAACGCACAAAGACAAAACAAAGGCAAAAAGCTCAGGTTCAAAATTTCACGCTATCTCCCGACAAAGATTGTCCTGAAAAAAGTCTTCATTTTGAACTTTTCTCCGCTCAAGAGCGTCTGCGAGCTGAAGAGGTTGGAAACTCCCCGAACGATAAAAACGACTGTCACGATTAACACTGTCAGAGAAAGCGCGATCTGCCACAATGGCACGCTCCCAATTGCCAGCCTGGTCATCATCACAACCGATGACGTCAATGGGAAGATGCTCAGAAAGGCTGTCAGGGTTGAATTCGGCTGACCGACCAGTTGGTTAATCATCAGCATCAGGAAGATCAACGGCAGGGTGATAATAAATGAAGACTGGCTGCCTTCACGCATGTTGGGTGCCAGCGCTCCGACCCCAGCCATCAGGCTGCCATACAGGAAAAACCCAAGGATAAAATAAGGCAAACCCAGGGCAATCACTTGCGTCGGCAGCTGCAGACCCTCCAGGAAGGAAACCGAATTCCCTCCCAGGTTCATGATCAGCACCAACCCTCCGCCCCAGGCTGCCATTTGCAGCAAACTTGCGGCACCATGACCGAGCAGCTTGCCTAAAAACAGGTCCATCGGCTTCGCTGATGTCAGCAATATCTCGATCGTTTTATTGTCTTTGTCTTTTCCGACTGCATTAATCATCAGACTGGCACTAACCAGGATCATGATGTAGAACAACATCATGATCGCATAGGGCACGACGAAAAATTGGAACGTTTCCTGGTCTCGTGTGTCTGCGGTCTCGGGATCCAGGTATTCATAGGTGTAGCTGACCGGATTTTGATAACGGAGGTAAAGCCTCTGGTCGCTGCCCATCAGGTTGTAATTGATCAGATCGTCCAAAGCTCCTTGCTGGACAATCTCGGTAATCATGTTGATCTCAGGTTTGATGTAAGTAACCTGACCATTTTCCAGGTAATCGGGGGAGATCACAAAAAAACCTTCGAGCTGAGCATCCGCGGTGCGCTGCCTGGCGGTGCTTTCGTCTTCAACCTCAACCAGGTTACCGCCGGTCAACCAGTCGGGGTAATCTTTAACAATACCGCTCTGGTCGACCACGCCGATAGGCAGTGGATTAGCAACTTCGGAGGTAAAAATCTCTCCGATTGTTTGCGTTTGGTCGTCATTCAAAAATCCGAGCGCTCCCAGGATCACGGCAGGAATCAAGGGGACCAGGATGACTGTCAGCAGAAAAGACCGCCTGGTAATGATGTTCAGGAATTCAAATTTCAAAACATTTTTCAAATTATCCATGGCTCACCTCTTTAACAAACAGGTCGCGCAGCTTAATCCGCTTGTTATATTCCAGCAGACCCCGTCTGAAGGCTCTGCCTGAAAGCCAGAACACCAGCACGATGGAGACGATCAGGATCACAAAAACCAACACAATCTCCCAGGTTGGAACCCTGGTAAAAGCCATGCGCAGACTGAGCGACATGGGCGCGCTAAGCGGAAAATAACTGAAGATCTTCGGGATGACGCCATTCGGGTTGGTGAAGAAACTCTGGAAAAAATACATCGGCAGCATCATAGGCAAAACCATCAAACCGGTGACTGATTGTGCTTCCTCCATCGTACTCATGGAAGCGCCAATAATCGCAAACAGACCTGCCGCTACAATATATGCCAACACGAGCAAAGCCATGCTGATTGCTATCGCTCCGGGCGAAAGCCGCATTTCACTCAAAAAAGACAGCCTGCCTTGAAAGAAAAACAAACCGATCGCGATAATCAGGACCCAAACCAGGATTTGAGTTAAACCAACCCCAAGGTTGCCAATGATCTTGCCAATCATTAATTGGTTGGGCGTCATCGATGTAATCATCATTTCCATCGTCCGGTTTTGCTTCTCTTCAACAAGGGACTGCAACAGATAGCCACTGCTGCTCATCACCAGGATGAAGTAAAGGATACCGGTCAGCACAGGAACGATAATCCTATGCCAGCTTGAGCCATCCGAACTCTGGCTGCCATCCAGCGATTCCAGGGAGATTCGGCTGCCTTCCATTACGCGCTCAAGATTTGGAATCTGTTCCTGGAGCAGCAGGTTTTCTCGCAATAATTCATTAATTCTACTGGTTACATCTGAAGAGGGTTGCTTGTTGGAATAATAAGTCAGTTGGTAGGTGGACTCGTATCCGGCAGGGATGACAACAAACCCCTGGATTTCGCTGTTCTCGGTGTCAGCACGGGCTGCCTGTTCATCTGTATAGGGGATCAATTCAATAAATATATCCAGGAACCCGATATTTTCCGGAACCTCCTGAGGTTGCGTAATCAGGTTTGCCTGGTCAATGTAACCTACGGGTTCCGTGTCAAACGAGAGGTAACTGAATAACAGCGAAAGACCCATCACTAACAAAAAACCGACCGGAATACCCAGCAATGCTATCCAAAAACGGCGTTTGGCAACGTGGTGGGTATATTCGTACCTGGCAACATCAATTATCTTCTTCATTGCCGTTCCTGCCTTCTGACACCACCTTGATAAAGATCTCATCCAAAGTAGGCGTGGCGATTTCGAAAGAACTAAGGCTGATTCGCTGGTCGATCAATTCCTGCAAGACAACGCGCGGCGACAATCCATCAGCAGGAGTCAGGCGATAATATAATCCCTCTTCCTGGATGCTCTGAACTCCCTTTATATTCTCGGGCAGCTCACTGTCAGTTTGGATCAAGACCTGATTGGTAGCGAATTGAGTCTGAATTTCCTTCAAATCGCCTTCCAGCAAGACGGTTCCATGATCAATCAGTACCAGCCGGTCGCATAATTGTTCAACCTGGTTCATCTGGTGGGTGCTCATCATGATCGTACGCCCCTCATCGCGCAAATCGATTAGCAGGTCTTTGACCAGCTGAGTGTTTACAGGATCGAGCGCCGTGAACGGCTCGTCGATGATAATGATCTCTGGGTCGTGGATCAGCGCGGCGATCAGCTGGGCTTTTTGCTGCATACCCTTGCTCAGCTCTTTGGTTTTCTTCTTTTGGTGGTCGCTCAGATCAAAGCGCTCCAGCCAGACAGGCAGCTTTTGGTCAATTTCTTCCCTGGTCATGTTTTTCAGGGTAGCCAGGTAAGTCAGGTTGCGGCTAAGCTCGACGTCCTGGTACAAACCACGTTCCTCAGGAAGGTAACCAATCTGGTTTAATTTTTCTTCATTCATAGGACCGCCCAAAATCTCGACAGTACCTTTTTCCGGTTGGTAAATATCCAGGATCACTCGGATTGAGGTGGTCTTACCCGAACCGTTGGGTCCGAGCAAACCGAAAATTTCACCGGGGCGAACGCTGAATGAAACGTCTTTAACTGCCTGGGTCTCACCAAAGCTTTTAGCAATGTGCTCAACAACGATTGTGTCCATATATGCTCCAGTTTTCAATTAGTCTGTAAAAATTGAGTGTACCACAACCAATTCTGTTCCTGATATTGTTAACTAAATCATTAAAAAAGTTAACAATGGATTGTTTCCACCTTTATAGCCGCTTCCTTATACGAATCTTGTCTGCTTTCTATAAAAAGTTATCAATAAAAGAAGGGCTCAAAAATCACTCACTCTTTCTCGTAAGGTTCGCCCTCTGCTGCCGGAGCCTGCCCCTTGCCGATGAAGCCAGCTAATACAATCATCGTGATTAGGTAAGGCGCCATTGCCATGAACTGGGGCGGAATTACACTTCTCAACAATGAAAGCTTGGATCCGATCGAATCCGCGAAGCCAAACAGCAAACCAGCTCCCAGCGAGCCGAGCGGCATCCAGTTGCCAAAGATCATCGCCGCCAGCCCAATAAAGCCTTTGCCAGCGGTCATCCCCTCGTCAAATCTGCCCACTGAACCAAGCGTGAAGAACGCACCGCCAATCCCAGCCACCACACCACTGAGGATCACGCCGATATACCGGGTTTTGATTACATCGATCCCCAGCGTATCCGCAGCTTTGGGGTGCTCACCGACACTGCGGAAGCGCAAACCCCAGCGTGTCTGGAAGAGGGCTACTTGTAAAACAATCAGGATGATAAACATCAAATATACGAAAATATTCTGATTGAACAGGATCGGACCAATCAGCGGTATGTCTGCAAGCAAGGGCAGCGGCACGCGCGGGAACATGGTCGGTTGATTCAAATGAGGAATCATCTGCAGGAACTTTTGCGAGATAAACCCGGTCATGCCGGCAGAAAAGATATTAATCACCGTACCCGAGATGGTCTGGTTAACCTTAAATTTGATCGATAACACACCCAAAATCAATGCGAGCAAGACGGAAGACGCGATCCCACCGAGCAAACCCACCCAAATATTTTTACTCAGGCTGCCAGCAATTGTTGCGGTCATCGATGCCATTAACATCATCCCCTCAATTGAGATATTGACGATGCCACAGCGTTCAGCCAAAATGCCTGAAAAAGCGCCGAGCGTGATTGGTACTGCCAAAAGCACCGCGCTGGAAAGCATCCCGGCAAGATTAACAGATGTGCCAGCTGCCTGCCAGACTAAAAAAGCCAGCATAAGGAAAAGCCCTGCAATCCCAACCATCAGGTTGGTCTGCTTGCCAAAACCTTTGACCAGTTGAAATATTCCGATTGCCAGCACAATCCCAGCCAGGCTAAACAAGGTTAGTTGAGAAGGCATGACGATATCGGGCATGGTTCCCTGGTTGATCCCACCTGGGGTCATCACAAAACGGGTGGTCAGTTCACCAGAAACGTTCAATGCGAAGACCACGAAAATTAACAAGGCAATCAGAACTTCGCTTATCCCTATCGCCAGCTTTCGTGTTGGTGAGACATCATGAATTACTTTGTGTTCAATGGTATTTGTGGATGTTGTCATGATTGACCTCCCCAACCGCTGAGGAAGACTTGTTGTTCCTCGTGCTTTGGTTTCCGAAGACGGTAAATTGTACGAATAATTGCTGGCGCAGCCACGAACATCAGAATAATTGCCTGAATGACATCTACAATATCAATCGGGATCGCTGAGACAACCATCATACGGGTTGCCCCGTTGCGCAGCGTGCCGAATAACAAAGAAGAGAGAATCACACCTGCCGGATGGTTATTACCGATCAGTGCCAGGGCGATGCTGTCAAAACCGTAGCCGGATGAAAGCCCAAGTGCCATACTGTGGTTGACCGCCAATATCTGCACTGCACCAGCCATCCCAGCCAGGGCGCCTGAAAGGGTCATGCCGATCATAATCGACTTGCTGGTATTCAGACCGGCATAACGGGCAGCCCGTGGGTTTGTGCCAACCGTTCGCAGATTGAGACCCCATGTGGTCTTAAACAACAGCCACCATACCAGCCATGCTGCTATCAGAGCTATAAAAAAGCCTGCATGGAAGCGGATCGGGCTGGGGAAGAACTGCGGGATTTTGGCGGGGTCCTGGATGATTGGGCTGAGCGGCAAACCGCCTGAGCCTGGTCGCGTCATCGGTCCTGAGAGCAGCCATTCCGTAAATCGGAAGGCTATCCAGTTCATCATGATCGTGTTGATCACTTCATGCCCCCCGGTTTTGGCTTTGAGAAACCCTGGAATAAACGCCCAAAAAGCGCCTCCAGCCGCACCCGCCAGGAATGCCAGCGGCATGTGAATGTATGCGGGCAATCCGGTGATGGAATAGCCAACATAGGTGGCAGCTGCCGCGCCTATGAAGAGCTGACCTTCAACGCCAATATTGAACAAACCTGAGCGAAAACCCACCGCTACAGCCAGACCGGCAAAAATGTAGGGAGTCGCCTGCACCAGGCTTTCAAGGATGGGATTAAAAGCGCGGCGTATCGCCGTGGCATCCCCGCTTCCGAGTGCCTGGACAATCCGGGATGGGTCGCCCAAAGAGCCGGTTATCAATGCGCCATAAGCAGTGAATATTTCCTTAACTGCCTGCGAGATACCCGTTCCAAAGGATTCTCCAAATGCAGCCCAAACCGTTTGATTGGTGACTGCGATAAGGAGGGCACCGATAATCAAGCCAGTCAGAATTGCCAGCAAAGGAATTAGAGCTTTGCTCCAGAAGGAAGACTTCCGCTTTTCTTCAGCCGGCTCTTCCCCATTGACCTCGTTGATGAAAATTTGTCCAGGGTCTTTTTTTTCTTTAAACATAAATATCTCTCTAAAATGTGGCTTCAACCACAGTAGATTCCCCGATTGGCACCGGACCTTCGGGGACAACGCCCGCCATAAGCAGCCCGATATATTCTTTGCTAATCCCCTGGTTGGGGACAATGGCTAAGATTTGCCCTCGGTACATGACAGCGATACGATCAGAAAGTTCCATGATTTCATCAAGTTCGGGCGAAACCAGCAGCACGCCGGCGCCCTCATCGCGTTTTTTCACGATCTGATTGTGGATGTATTCGATCGAACCGACATCCAGACCACGGGTAGGTTGCGAGGCTACCAGGAACTTGATCGGTCGCGAAAGCTCCCGCGCGATGATAACTTTTTGCTGATTACCGCCTGAAAGAGTGCCCACCGAAGTCATCGCGCTTGGTGTACGGATATCAAAGTCTTCAATCAGTTTTTCAGCATTTCTCATAATCACCGGATATTGCAATAAAACCCCTTTGGAAAAAGGTTCCTGGTAATAGGTGCACAAAACCAGGTTTTCAGCTACCGTAAAGGGCAGCACCAGACCATCCTGCTGCCGGTCTTCAGGGATATGAGCTGTCCCCAGCTCTGTAATTTGGCGGGGAGAAAACCTGGTTGTATCCTGTCCTAAAATCGTCACCATGCCCGATGTATTTCTGAGCAATCCGGTGATGGCGTAAACCAGCTCTGTTTGTCCGTTCCCCTGCACACCGGCAACTCCGACAATTTCGCCCGCGTGAACATCCAGTGAGACCCCCTGCAGGCAGATTTCATCACGTTTATCCACGACGACCAGGTCTTCGATCGAGCAAACCACTTCTCCGGGTTTACTAACGCTTTTTTCGACCTCGAGCTCAACCTCGCGACCCACCATCATGGCTGCCAGGGAGGACTTATCCGCTTCCTGAGGGGTGGTCTCGCCTACCATAGCCCCGCGCCGGATCACCATGATCCGATCCGAGATTTCCAGTACTTCCCGCAATTTGTGGGTGATGAAAATGATTGATTTCCCTTGTTCAACCAGCAAGCGCATGATTTTAAACAGCTCATCCGCTTCTTGTGGAGTAAGCACAGCCGTCGGTTCATCAAAAATCAGGATTTCAGCATCACGATAAAGCAGTTTAATGATCTCAACGCGCTGCTGAACACCCACGGGGATATCCTTCACATAGAAATTCGGGTTGACTTGCAGGTTGAAACGGTCAGATATTTCTGTGATGCGTTGGGCAGCTTTATCGCGGTCCAGAAAGCCGGGACCCTTGATAGATTCATTGCCAAGCATGACGTTTTCGGTTACGGTAAAAACCGGAATGAGCATGAAATGTTGGTGTACCATTCCAACTCCCTGCTCAATTGCATCGATGGGCGAGTTGATCACGACTTTCTCACCGTTAATCAGAATTTCTCCCTCATCCGGCTTATACAGACCGTAAAGAATGTTCATCAGGGTGGATTTACCGGCACCGTTTTCTCCAAGCAGCGCCAAAATTTCGCCTTTGTTGAGGGTCAGGTCAATGTGATCGTTGGCTAATACCCCCGGGAATCGCTTTGTGATCCCTTTCAATTCAAGAATTGGAGCCATATTTTTTATCGTTCCCTTGCAAATAATTTTACTTATCTTACCACGCAATACCTCCAAATCCTTGTGAAAATATTAGGTCAATGCGCGCATCGTGCCAGTCTTGCGAAACCGACAGGCACTCCCGGCGCAGGTTTGGTTTAGCCATTTTTTCTCAAGACCCGTCAGCAATCCTAAATATGACCGCAAAAGGTTGTGAAGCCACCAAAATGCAAAATGCAGGCTAATCGCATTCCGAAACGGCAGCGGTGGGTTCGGGACGTGAACAGGGAACTGGGAACAGGGAGCAGGAACTGGTTTTTGTCATCCTGAGCCTCTTTTGCGAAGCCATCTTTTCGTAGGGCGAGACTGAGGGGGTTGTGACATTGGTGTGACGGATATGTTGCTCCCCCTCAATCCGCCATACACTTACCCCGTCCCGTTCCAGCGAAGCCATCTTTTCGTAGGGCGAGACTGAGGGGGTTGTGACATTGGTGTGACGAATATGTTGCTCCCCCTCAATCCGCCAT
>DHRN01000029.1:0-129 GCA_002411175.1 Anaerolineaceae bacterium UBA5311
TGCCTTTATTCTCTTGTCTTGTGTAGAAGCAAAAAGATTAACTGCAGATTGCTTCGCTTCACTCGCAATGACAGATTACAGATGCGTCACTGCGAGCCCCCGTCAGACAAAAGGCTGGAGCTTTTGAAT
>DHRN01000029.1:356-3606 GCA_002411175.1 Anaerolineaceae bacterium UBA5311
CTTCGCTTCGCTCGCAATGACCCTCCTTCTGGTTTCTTCGTGTAATTCTCTCACCCCCCTGCCCCCCTCTGAAGAGGGGGTGGTAAGTGCGAAAAAAAGGGAATGTTGTGGGAGCAACTATCAGCAATATCGCCATCAGCAATAAGCTATAATAAAGCCATGATGAATGAACAAACACCTTCCGGCAAACAGATTCGCCTGACCAGCCTCTCCAGCTGCGCGGGCTGAGCTTCAAAGCTCAACGCGGAAACGCTGGCGCAGGTTCTGCTGCCGATTAAACAAACCTTCAACCCGCTTGACTACCCCGACCTACTGGTCGGTCTGGATGCCGCCGATGATGCCGCGGTCTGGCGCCTCGATGACCAGCGCAGCCTGGTGATCACCACCGACTTTTTCACCCCCGTGGTGGATGACCCCTACGACTACGGCGCGATTGCCGCTGCCAACAGCCTCTCGGATGTCTATGCCATGGGCGGCGTGCCTGTTTTGGCGCTGAACGTCGCCTGCCTGCCAGCTTCGTTACCCATCGATTTGACCCAGTCAATCATTCGCGGTGCCGCGGAAAAAGCCAAAGAAGCTGGCGTTGTCGTTGCTGGCGGACATTCTGTTGTTGATGATGAACCTAAATTCGGACTGGTTGTGATCGGTTTTGTCGAGCAGGAGCGCATGCTGACCAAAGGCGGCGCGAACGCCGGGGATCACCTTTTCCTGACAAAACCGTTGGGGATTGGTGTGAGCACAACCGCCCTCAAACGGGACCTGGCGTCACAAGAGGATGTACAAGAGATTACAGACTGGATGAAGCAGCTCAACGAACCAGCCGCCCACGTCGCCCACGACCTTCGCCTGCGCTCAGCAACAGATATCACTGGTTTTGGACTGCTCGGGCACGCCAGCGAAATGGCAGCGGCGAGCGGAGTCGGTTTTGATTTCAATTTCAACCAGGTGCCTTTCGTTTCTTGTGCACGCAAATTTGCCGACGCTTTCAGCTTCCCCGGTGGAAGCATTAACAATAAGTTATATTTCAGCGAGCGGGTTCTCTTCGACCCGCAGCTGAGCGAGATTGACCAGCTGCTCTTGTTTGACTCCCAGACCAGCGGTGGTCTGCTGCTCAGCGTCCCTCCCGAAAAGCTGGGGGAATTCCACAGCCGGGCAGAAACCCTCCAGGTGGCTGTTTGGGAAATCGGTAAAGCTGACTCCAAACCCGGTCTGCGCGTTCATTTGTAAAGATTGGCGGGTCGTCGAGGCTTTGTTTAGGGGGATCGCCAACGCGAGTGAAGCGATCTGAATATTTTTCTTTATGGAATTCTTGCCCCGCATGCACGTGAGGTTCACCGCGGGGTTTTGATTGACTGGGTATCCTCTCACCCCTCATCGATCCACCCCCTCTTCAGAGGGGGGCAGGGTGGTGAGAGGGGGGCTGGGAGGTGATCTTTTCGGGATTTTATGGGGCTGGTTTCGAGCAAAAACGATCTTCCGGACGATTCCGGTTTGAACTCGCCCCTAAAGCCTGTGTTAACCGAATACCTCATTCCTGCGCTTTGATTACACGACTGTGCCGGTACTTACGCCCGCCCTAAAGCTCTAATTCCCGGTACTATTAAGATTCTTCGCAAAAGAGGCTCAGAATGACAGTTTGTTTATCGAGCAGTTCTCCGCTTCCTGCTCCCCGCTACTTGCTCCAAGTTTCCTATCAGCTATCAGCTATAATTGCTCCCTGGAGTCAGAGATTTGAACATCTTCAAACGTTTTTTTAACCGAATCTTCACAATCCATCCCGGCGACGAGGTTCCCGGGGATGTCGCTGCAAATTTTAAGCACAATGTGGTTGTAAACACGATTGATCTGAGCTTTTACTTCTTTTCGGACAGTTTCTGGTCGATCAACACCATCCTGCCCGTTTTCGCTGCCACGCTGACCGACTCACCCTTCCTGATCGGCTTGATTCCGGCGATCGTGAACGCAGGCTGGTTCTTGCCGCAGCTTTTTATGTCTGGTCATATCAGCAATATGCCCAGGGTGCTGCCTTTGTCCAAAAAGATGGGCTTTTTGGAACGCATCCCTTTCATGTTCATGCCGCTGCTGGCATTATTGATCGGAAAAGTAGAAAACCGAACCGTATTCTGGCTGCTGTTTTTGCTGATGGTCTGGCGAGGGGTCGGTAGTGGCTTCTCAGCGCTCCCCTGGCAGGAATTGAATGCCCGCGTTTTCCCGATTACCCACCGATCGCGCTATATCGGTTTCTCCCGCGTGGTCGCCCAAAGTGTCGGCGTGGTTGGCTCGCTGCTT
Source organism: Anaerolineaceae bacterium UBA5311 (assembly GCA_002411175.1). Lineage (GTDB taxonomy): Bacteria > Chloroflexota > Anaerolineae > Anaerolineales > Anaerolineaceae > Mesolinea. Next base: position 2,646 of record DHRN01000029.1, read on the forward strand.
TCGGTCTTTCTGCTGGGTAAGTATCCTTATCCAAGCAATTACGCGATCGGCTTCACGGTAGCAGCAGTATCACTTTGGATATCTTTTTGGGCTTATTCTCAAAACCAGGAACCTGAAATCGAGATCCACCCCGATTTGGTTGATGAAGGGGAATCAAAGCCCAAAGGCGGCACCTGGCAGCTGATGAAGCGCATCCTGAAAAGCGACGGCAACTTCAGACGCTATTTGATCGCGCGTTCCCTGGCTTTTATAGGTAACATGGCAAGCGCTTTCATGGCAGTCTACGCCATGCAGCGGTTCAGCCTTGGTGATGAGCAAGCCGCGATTTTTACTGCCGTCCTGCTGATCACAGGGATCTTCGGATATGCCTTTTGGGGAGCTCTGGGCGATCGCATTGGACCACAAAAAGTGGTTGTTTTGTCGTTTATCACCTGGGGGATGGGCTTGATCGTGGCAATTTTTGCCCGGAATTTATGGGTTTATTACGCTGTTTTTGCCCTCTTCAGCCTCTATTCTTCGGGTCTTAACGTCGGGGACATGATGTTGGTAATGGAAATTGGAGAAGAGCGCTATCGCCCGGTCTATCTGGGGATGGCGCGCTCACTGACCGGCGTTTTTTTGCTGTTGGCGCCCGTGCTTTCGGGTTGGCTGGTCGAGAAATTTAGTTACCTGGTTATGTTCGCCGTTTCGCTGGGGTTTGTGTTGTTGGCGGTTGTTGTGATGAGCGCCGTCAAAGACCGCGTAAGGAGGCGGGCGATTTCTTAATTATCGATCATTGCAGAAGGCGCGATACACTTTTGTCGATGGAATTAGGCGTGGTAACCGTGAACAGGAAACAGGAAACAGGAAATAGGGAATAGGAACTGGTTTTTGTCATCCTGAGCCTCTTTTGCGAAGGATCTTGTCGATTGGAAGGGTAAGAACCTTATGAATTACATTTACGAAATGCTTTTCCCGTTCC
>DHRN01000030.1 GCA_002411175.1 Anaerolineaceae bacterium UBA5311
GCACGGTCAGAGCATCACCATTACTGGTCTGCCAAAAGACGCAACCTACACGGTGGTTGAAGCAGATTATTCTGCTGATGGCTACATCACCACTTACACGGGTGACAGTGGAACGATCGTGGTCGATCAGACTCAAATCGCAGCCTTCACCAACACACGCGAGATTGGCAGCCTGACGATCAGCAAAACAGTCGCAGGCAACGGCGGCGACCCTGCCAAGATCTTTACATTCACAATCACGTTTGAAGGCGCGCCCTACACCTACCCCTACGTTGGTTCGGGCGGTGTGGCTGATGGGACGATCACCAGCGGTGACACAATCAATCTGACTCATGGTCAGAGCATCACCATTAATGACCTGCCAAAGGACGCAACCTACACGGTTGTCGAAGCTGATTACTCTGCTGATGGCTATATCGCCATCTACACAGGTGACACGGGAACGATCGTTGTTGATGAAACCGTGGTGGCAGCCTTTACCAACATCCGTGAGATCGGTACGCTTTCGATTAGCAAATCGGTGACCGGTAACGGCGGCGACCCGCAAAAGTTGTTTGCCTTCACGGTTACCTTCGAGAATGCTCCCTACATCTACCCTTATATCGGTTATGGCGGAGCGTCGAATGGCACGATCACGAGTGGAGACACGATTTTCCTGGCGCATGGTCAGAGCATCACGATTCACGATTTGCCAAAAGATGCTGTTTACACCGTTGTCGAAGCTGATTATTCTGCAGAAGGCTACATTACCACCTATTCTGGTGATACCGGAACGATCGTGGTGGATGATGCCCGGGTTGCCTTGTTTACCAACACCCGTGAAATTGGCAGCCTGACCATCAGAAAGACTGTCGCCGGGAATGGCGGTGACCTCACCAAGGCGTTTGCCTTCACAGTGACCTTTGTGAATGCTCCCTATACCTACCCCTATGTCGGTTCGGGAGGCGCGGCAGACGGCATAATAACCAGCGGAGACACGATCTATTTGAGACATGGTCAGAGCATCACGATTCATGACCTGCCAAAAGACGCTGCTTACACCGTCGTCGAAGCTGATTATTCATCAGATGGATACATAACCACTTACACAGGCAACACCGGGACGATTGTTGTTGATGACACCCGGCTGGCAGCCTTTACAAACACGCGTCAACTTGGCAGCCTGACCATTAAGAAGACTGTGGCAGGCGATTTGGCGGATCAAAACAGATACTTCACTTTTATGGTCGAATTTGAGACCAACGAGGTTTACCATTACCATGGCAGTAAGACCGGTTCCATCAGAAGTGGGCAATCGGTTCTGTTGAAACATGGCGAATACATAATTATTGAGGACATTCTGGTGGGAACAACCTACAAAGTAACCGAACTGGAAGCCAACCAGGGTGGATATTCCACCAGTTATACCGGGGCGGTGGGGTCGATTGATTTACAAGGCGTAATAGCAGCCTTCGTAAACAGACGTAGTTCGATTCCACAAACCGGTGATGATGGCGTTGCAAGAATGGGCGAAATCGGCTTAATGATTTCCGCGCCACTATTTCTTGTTTTGTCTGGTTTGTATGGATTCCTGCAAACCAAAAAACGCAAACAACCTTTGAAGTAATTCAGAGCGAGCCGGGCTGTGACGGTTAACCGTCACAGCCCGGGAATTTAAGATTTTTCAATAAACCCAAGTAGTTAAACTATCTGAACCTATGAACACGAAGAATAAGAAATGGATATACCAGAAATGGCACTCAGTTGTTTTACGGGTGTTAATCGCTCTGAGCCTGGTGGCGGTTGTCTTTTTTGCTTACACCTATTTTCGGGTTGAAAATGAGTATCAGGCGGGAAATGATTATTATCAAAACATCCGAGCCGAACAACTTGTTTTCGAGAACATACAATACGATGCCAAACTCACTGCGACACCAGCTCTCTCGCCTGAACTGGATCAAGAACAATCAATGGAAAGCACTGCCAGCATTGAAGAGCAGCCAGCAGTAAAAACCGGGAGCATGGATTTTAGTTATTTGAAATTGGTAAATGATGATGTTGTCGCCTGGCTGACGGCTGATGGATTGCCGATTGATTTGCCTGTTGTACAAGGAGATGACAACGATTATTACCTGACGCGATTGTTTGACCGTCAATATAACCGGTTGGGCACGCTGTTTGTAGATGCAAATAACAAGGGCGATTTCAGCGACAAAAACACGGCAATCTATGGTCACAACATGAATGATGGCTCGATGTTTGCTTCGCTGATCGATTACCAGTCACAAGAGTTCTATGAATCCTTTCCATCCATCAATTTATTCACACCAAACGGTGATTATAGAATCGAGCTCTTCGCGGGGCAGGTCGTAAACGCGGATGATGCTTTAATCCGGTTTAGTTTCGAAGATGATATCGATTTCATGAACTATGTGGAACAATTGAAACTTTATTCCACATTTGATAGCCCGGTGGTCTTAAACCCGGAAGATCAAATGATCACCTTATCAACCTGTGCCTACTATTTCGAAAACGCCCGCTATATAGTTTATGGGAAGTTGGTTCCCCTGCCATAGAGCAAATAGTTTGCGTTGTTTGTAGGAAGATTTGTTTTTATCGAGGAACACTATTGGGAATTGGGATAGTAGCAAGAGGAAACCCTGATCATTGGGTTATAAAAAAGATATAAAAGTATTGACTATTCTACTGAAGTGTCGTATACTAAAATATTGCGCTTAAAAAAGTACTGAATGCGTGGATCGCAGCTTGCACCACGCTTTTATCACGTTAGGAGACATGAATGGCTGACCTGATGACACCCAAAAATTACGCACGTATCCCTGTCGGGCTCGAGTTGCCGCAACTGATCCAGGTTCAACTGGATTCTTTCCAACGCCTTAAATCCGAGGGTTTGGGTAGTTTATTCAACGAAATCTCTCCCATAGTTTCATATGGTGGCGACCTGAGGTTACATTTCCCCAGCAATACGCCGATAGCTAAAGAATTTGACTTGCAATACCGCTTCGAAGAACCAAAAAACACGATCGAGGAATGCCTTGAGCGTGATCTTACCTATGCCTGCCCATTGTACGTTTCTGTTCTGCTGGATGGAGCCGAGAGCAGTGACAAAATCAAGCATGACCTGTTTCTGGGCGATTTCCCGGAGATGACCCCCAAAGGCACCTTCATTATTAACGGTACCGAGCGAGTGGTTGTTTCCCAACTTATCCGCTCTCCAGGTGTCTATTTTGAAGCCGAGCTGGATCGTGCCACCGGTCGTATGATGTCAACTGCCAAGCTGATCCCTGACCGCGGTGCCTGGATGGAGTTTGAGACCCGCAAGAACGATTTCATTATCCTGAAATTCAACCGCAAACGCACTGTTCCGATCACGGTTTTCCTGCGCGCGTTGGCAGCTGTGGATGACGGGCTGGAAGATAACCCGCTCAAGACCGGTTCTGACGAAGAAATCATGGCGCTTTTTGCCGATGTCGATACCAACGAAGAGCATCTTTACATTGATTCTTCGTTTGGGCAGGAACCGGAATACGACCTGAATGTGTATACCAAATCTGAAGCTGCCCTGATCGAGTTTTACAAACGCTTACGCCCCGGCGAGCCTCCCCAGTTGGATAACGCCCGCGCGTATGTAGTTGAACAGATATTTGACCCCCGCCATTACGATCTTGAAAGAGTGGGTCGCTATAAATTGAACCAAAAACTGGATCTGGAAGATGTGGTAGATGGGGAACACCGGATGATCACCAAGCATGACATTATCCGTCTGATCCGGCGCATGATCCAGATCAATAACGGCGTTGTTCCTCCCGATGATATCGATCATCTCGGCAATCGCCGTGTGAAGACTGTTGGTGAGTTAATCCAAAATAAGATCCGTGTCGGCTTACGCCGCATGGAGCGAGTGATTAAAGAACGCATGTCCATCCGCGACCAGGGCACGTCGGTGTCGCCTGTGAGCCTGGTGAACATCCGCCCCCTGGTGGCATCGCTGCGGGAATTCTTCGGTTCCAGCCAGCTCTCACAATTTATGGAAGAGACCAACCCGCTATCTGAACTGCGCCACAAACGCACAGTTTCAGCCCTGGGTCCTGGTGGTTTGCGCCGCGAACGTGCCGGTTTTGACGTTCGTGACGTTCATTTCTCACACTATGGTCGCATCTGCCCGATCGAAACCCCTGAAGGTCCAAACATCGGTCTGATCGGACGCCTGGCGAGCTTTGCCTCCGTCAACGAGTTTGGCTTTATCGAAACACCTTACCGCAAGGTATATCGATCGATGAAAGGCAACGACCCCAACCTGGTTAATCACCTTCTGCGTCAAAATATTGTCGACCCGGACACTGGCGAAGTTGTTTATGAGGCAGAGACCCGGGTTACCAAAGAGATGGCTAAGAAAATTAAGTCCTTCGGCATTGAAGATGTGTTGGTTCGTCCCTTCGTAAGCGACGATTACGTTTCCATGAGCGCGGATGCCGAAGATAAGTTTGTTATTGCCCAGGCAAACGCGCCGGTAAACGAGTATAACGAATTTGTTCGTCGAAACAGCTGCCGATACCATAACCAGTTCGCAATTTATGATTATGAATACATCGATTACATTGATGTCGCCCCCAACCAGGTCGTCGGCATTTCGGCAGCGCTGATTCCATTCCTGGAGCACGACGACGCCAGCCGCGCCCTGATGGGCTCGAACATGCAGACGCAAGCTGTCCCGCTGCTGCGCCCCGAAGTACCGAGGGTTTCAACTGGCATGGAAGAGGTTGCTGTTGCAGACTCGGGTCAGGTTGTGATTGCAGAAGAAGATGGCGAAGTTCTCACGGTCACGGGTGACTCTCTGAGGATTAAATTGCCAGATGGCAGTGTTAAGACTCACAATCTGCGCAAATACCAACGCTCAAACCAGAGCACCTGTATTGACCAGCGCCCGGCGGTTGTCCAGGGTCAGCTGGTGCATAAGGGTGATGTAATTGTTGATTCCTCTTCAACCCAGGATGGCAAGCTGGCATTAGGTCAAAATGTTTTGATCGCTTTCCTGCCCTGGGAAGGTTTTAACTTTGAAGACGCGATTCTGATTTCAGAACGCCTTGTTGAGGACGACCGCTACACCAGCATCCATATTGAAAAATATGAGGTCGAGGCTCGTGATACCAAGCTGGGTCCCGAAGAGATTACCCGTGAAATTCCCAATGTCGGTGAAGACACCATCCGCGATCTTGACGAAAGCGGCATCATTCGCATCGGAGCTGAAGTCGGACCAAACGAGATTTTGGTTGGCAAGATTACTCCGAAGGGTGAAAAAGAGCTAACTCCTGAAGAGCGATTGCTGCGTGCGATTTTTGGTGAAAAATCCCGCGATGTCAAAGACACTTCCCTGCGCATGCCCCACGGCGAGCGTGGTATTGTGGTAGACGTTAAGGTGTTTACGCGTGAAGAAAACACCGACCTCAGCGCTGGGGTTGATAAGATGGTTCGCGTTTCGGTTGCCCAGCGCCGGAAGATCACTGCTGGTGACAAAATGGCAGGGCGACACGGAAACAAGGGCTGTGTATCGATGGTTTTGCCGGTTGAAGACATGCCTTTCCTGGAAGATGGCACCCCGATCGACATCATTCTCAATCCTCTCGGCATTCCCGGGCGCATGAACATTGGTCAGGTGCTCGAAGCTGAGCTTGGCTGGGCTGCCCGCAGTTTGGGTTTCCGCGCGGTCACACCTGTTTTTGACGGCGCGACCGAATCGGAAATTGAAGCTGAACTCGTGCGAGCCTGGATGATCGACGAAGCCTGGCGCGTTACCGCCGTCAAAGGATGGGAATGGCTGCAAGGTATCGAGCATGACCCTGAAATGATCCAGGATGATAATGAAGTGCGCTTGTTGTACCTGGAAGAAATCCTGGCAGACCAGGATGTGGACTTGTTCGCGATCAAGGAAAATGAAATTCTGGCTCGCCGAGTGGCAATGACTGAATGGCTCAAATCTGAAGGCTTTGATCCGCTAACGATCACCTCATTCCCCGAGGAAAAGGTTACAGTGCCAGAGCGTAAAATCCGCGATGATGCCGCTGTGAGAGCCGGGCTGATCATTTGGTCGGAGAAACACATCAATGACATTGACGACCGTAAAAAGCGTCCGGTGATCGATCGTGATTTCGACCGCTCGGAAATTGAAGCCGCTGCATCGATGATTATGGCTGAAACCGGTAAACCGATGCCGACGCTTGGCAAACAATTATTGCGTGATGGTCGCACTGGAGATTTGTATGACCAGCCGGTAACTATTGGTGTTATGACCATGCTCAAACTGCATCACCTGGTTGAAGACAAGGTCCATGCCCGCTCAACCGGACCGTACAGCCTGGTAACCCAGCAGCCGCTGGGCGGTAAGGCGCAATTCGGTGGTCAGCGCTTCGGTGAAATGGAGGTTTGGGCATTGGAAGCTTATGGCGCCGCCTATACCTTGCAGGAAATGCTCACCGTGAAGTCGGATGATGTTGCTGGCAGGACTGCGACTTACGAATCCATCGTCCAGAATAAGCCAATCGAAGCGCCTGGCATCCCTGCGGCTTTCCGCGTGCTGGTAAAAGAGCTGCAATCTCTTAGCCTGGCTGTGGAAGCGATCATGGAAGACGGTGAAATTGTTAAATTTGGCAAGGATGAAGAACGTTCAAGCCGCAGCCGCTTCCCAACCGGATTGCTGGACCAGGGTGCTGACGTATTTAGCTCTTTAAAAAATCTCGGAGTGTAAGATTTGCCGGATTTATTGCTTGACGTTTCGGAATGAGGCGTGATAGAATAACTGCTCATTCCTGGCAGGCTGGGATTATGTATCTGTGCCTGTCAATTGTGTCGGAAGCTAAGGCCATCCGTATTTTTGATGGCCTTGATTATTGAATAAATGAATTTTTATTAGTAGTATGGAGGCAAAAAGGTGCCAACAATAAACCAACTGGTTAGAAAAGGTCGCACGACCAAAAGACAGAAAAGTAATTCACCAGCGTTGCAATATACGCTGAATTCGGAAAAGCAGCGCCGCACGCGCCAGCCCAAGGGTGCACCTCAAAAACGTGGTGTTTGTACGATCGTTCGTACCATGACCCCTAAAAAACCGAACTCAGCCCTGCGCAAAATTGCTCGTGTTCGCCTGTCAAATGGTATCGAAGTCACCGCGTACATCCCCGGTGAGGGTCACCAGCTGCAGGAGCATAGTGTTGTTTTGGTTCGCGGAGGCAGAGTTAAAGACCTGCCCGGTGTGCGTTATCACATCGTTCGCGGGACCCTTGATAGCACTGGTGTGGCTGATCGCAAGCGCGCCCGTTCCAAATACGGCGCCAAACGCGCTGAGAAATAATTTGGAATGTAGTCACCTGGCAAAAACGCAGGTCGGCGAAATTTGAGGAGCAATTATGTCAAGAAGAATTAAACCAGAAAAGCGGGAAACCAAGCCTGACGTGCGCTTCAACAATGTGCACCTTCAGATGATGATTAACCGCATCATGCTCAATGGCAAGAAAAGCACCGTTACCCGTCATGTTTACAACGCGATCGATATGATCAGCGAGAAAACTGGCAAAGATGGTATCGAGGTTTTTGAAACTGCCTTGAAAAATGTCAGCCCTATGATGGAAGTTCGCCCCCGACGTATCGGCGGCGCGACCTACCAAGTGCCGAGCGAAGTTGCACCAGAACGCCGGGTTACCCTTGCCATGCGCTGGATCATCACCGCTTCTCGCGCGCGAGCAGGAAAATCCTATTCCGAGAAGCTGGCTGCAGAATTGATGGACGCTGCTGAAAATCAGGGAGCTTCAATTCGCCGCCGTGAGGAAACGCATAAGATGGCAGAAGCCAACCGCGCGTTCTCTCACTTCCGCATGTAATTCCGGCACCTTAATAACCCAGGTCACATCATGACTAACTTTCCGCTCGAGCGCTATCGAAATATTGGCATTATCGCCCATATCGATGCCGGTAAAACTACCACTACCGAGCGGATTTTGTTTTATACCGGTAAAACTTACCGCCTCGGCAATGTTGATGACGGCACCACTGTTACCGACTGGATGCCGGAAGAGCGTGAGCGGGGGATAACGATTGTTTCGGCTGCAGTTACGGCTGAATGGAAAGACCACCGCATCAATATTATCGACACTCCCGGTCATATCGACTTTACTGCCGAAGTGCAGCGCTCGTTGCGTGTCCTGGATGGCGGTGTGGTCGTCTTCGATTCTGTGCAAGGGGTTGAACCACAATCCGAAACCGTTTGGCGGCAGGCAGATAAATTCGCCGTGCCGCGCATTTGTTTTGCGAACAAAATGGACCGGACCGGGGCTTCCTACGAACGCACAATTGAGAGCATCAGAGAACGCCTGGGTGCAAACCCCCTGCAGATGCAAATCCCCATCGGAGAAGAATCCGCATTTTCGGGCATGATCAACCTGCTCGAAATGAACGCGCTCAGGTATAGTGATGATACCGGTTCCACGCCGGAACTGATTCCAATTCCGGTAGAATACCAACAACAAGCTGCCGATCTGCGTGAGACCCTGGTGGAACGCATTGCGGAGCTGGATGATGGTCTGACTGAAAAGTTTCTTGAAGGGGAAGAAATCAGCTCAAGTGAACTTAAGGCAGCCTTACGCAAAGCTGTAATAGCCAACCTGGCAACCCCCGTCTTCTGCGGAAGCAGCCTGAAAAACAAGGGCGTGCAGTTGATTTTGGACGCTGTGATCGACTATTTACCCTCCCCGCTGGACATCCCTCCGGTAACTGCTCATTTAGTCCGCGATGGCAGCGAAGTGCTTCGTAAGGCTGATGACAGCGAACCCATGTCTGCATTGGTATTTAAGATTGTTTCCGATGCTTATATGGGACGCCTGGCGTATATTCGTGTTTATTCCGGGAAGGTCAAACAAAATTCGACCGTCAACAACTCTTCCAAAGGTAAAAAAGAACGCATCGGCAGGCTGCTGCGCATGTATGCAGACCGACGTGAAGACATTGAAGAATTAGGTGCGGGGGATATCGGCGCGATTTTGGGCTTGAAATTCAGTTTCACTGGCGATACACTTTCAGACCCCACGAACCCGGTGGTGTTGGAAACCATTAACTTCCCTGAACCGGTTATTTCGATCGCCATCGAACCTAAAACCAAAGCTGACCAGGATCGAATGTCAGAATCATTGGTAAAACTGGCAGAAGAAGACCCCACTTTCCGCGTTCGGCAGGACGAAACCACCGGACAGACTGTTATTTCTGGTATGGGCGAACTGCACCTGGATGTGTTGGTGACAAGACTTGTTCGCGAATTCAAAGTGAAGGCAAACGTTGGAAAACCGCGGGTTGCTTATCGTGAAGCTATTACCAAACCGATCATGAACTTCGACTATCGTTACGTCAAACAGACTGGCGGGCATGGTCAGTATGGGCATGTTGTTTTTGACCTCGAACCACTGGAAAGCGGTACAGGTCTGCAGTTCGAGAACAAGATCCGCGGTGGAACCATCCCGAAAGAATATATCCCCTCAATCGAAAAAGGCTTTTACGAAGCTTGCGAAAGCGGACCCCTGGCTGGGTTCCCGATGACCGATGTGAAGTTCACCCTGGTGGATGGAAGCTATCATGAAGTCGATTCCAGCGAGATGGCGTTTCGCATGGCAACCATCTTTGGCATTCGGGACGCGGCAGAAAAAGCCGACCCGGTTATCCTGGAGCCGATCATGCAGGTTGAAGTGACCATTCCCGAAGAATATACCGGGGATGTAATCGGTCAGATCAACGCGCGCGTCGGCAGCGTGGTTGGTATGGAAGACCGGTTCGGAAACGCAAAAGCCATCCACGCAACGGTTCCGCTGTCAGAAATGTTTGGCTATGCCACCGAATTGCGTTCCGCCACCCAGGGAAGAGGGGTTTTCAGCATGGAATTTAAGCACTATGACCGGGTGTCAGACTCCTATATGAAAAAAATCCTCGGTCGGCTTTAAGGCTGAGAGCAGAATAGACTCATTCGGCGAAAGCCGGTTGAAATAAGAAACAAAGAACAGGAAAACAATGGCAAAACAAAAAATAAGAATCCGTTTGAAAGCTTATGATCATCGTATTTTGGATCAGTCGGCAAAACGTATCGTTGAAACCGCAGAACGCTCTGGCGCTCGCGTCGTCGGACCCGTACCGCTGCCCACAAAAATCGAAAAATACACTGTTCGCCGCTCAACCTTTATTGATAAGGACTCGCACGAACATTTTGAAATCCGCACCCATAATCGCCTGATCGATGTGCTGGAACCCGATTCCAAGACCATTGATATGCTCATGCGCCTTAGCCTGCCAGCCGGTGTTGATATCGAAATTAAGATTTAAGCAAGGGTTTTACCGGTTGCTCTGCTTTGTTGGGAAACAAGAGTAGAGGAATCTTTACAACTTAGAAAATTCCGAGTACCCGTGAGGGACTCGCATTTTCGTTTTCCTGTTTGAACGGCGATCGGGTGATCGTCGTTTTGTTTTAACGATAGGGACCAAATTTTGGAAATGAGGAGGGATTTGCAGAAGTTATCTCATCAGTGTTTGGATCTAATAAGTAAAAATTGCCATCACGATGCAATATGGGAATGGAACGTTGTGCATTGCTAAAATGCTCACGCATGTCTTCAGAGAGCCAGTAGTAGCTGTCATACTCTTTGGGGTATTCGAAAAGCAAATTGTCATATATATCCAAAAACTCTTTACGATACTCTTCGCGCACCCTGTCAAGATTGCTGATCACCCAGCAAACCTCTTCAAAATCCCAGTTATAGGTCAACCCGATCAGGCGGTCGTCGGTGGTAATGTAAGGTGAGAATGGAAATTGCCGGCAGCTGAGTGTGCGATAGTCACGCTCACAAAAAGCAGGTCCTTTACATGCCATCAAATGCATGTAATTTGGCGTCTCGCTTTTCATCTTTTCTTTGTCTATCGGGTCAGTAGGGCATTCGTCGCCGCGCAATTTGTGCCAAAGTTGGGTTTTGGTTTTGAGCCAGGTCCACTCTTCCTTCAGGGCAACAGGCACCGCCACACAAATATCGCAGCAAAAGGGGTTGCCGGATGGGTTGAATTGGCGGCACTGCTCACCGCAATCGATTTCACAGATAGGGGAGGCGAAGCTTGCGTACATTTTAGCAATATCGAGGTTAGGTTTATAACTCATGCGCCAATTTTACACTTGATTGGTCTAAGGCGACTGTTTTTAATTTGTATCTGCTGGTGAAGACTAATTTCTGCTAATATGATATACTATTTATGCTAATCCGAAATATCACTTAGGATTAGCAGGAGTGAACAATGTATATTCAAAGACAATTAGAAGAGGTGATCCTCAGAAGCTCACGGACTTTCCCTGCACTTTTGTTGACTGGTCCCAGACAATCAGGGAAAAGCACACTATTGCACCATTTGGCTGAAGATAACAGAATCTACGTTACTCTGGATGACCCTGCTGTCAGGGATGTTGCGAAAACAGCACCAGAATTGTTTTTTCAACAATTCAAACCTCCGATGGTTTTGGATGAAGTGCAATATGCACCGCAATTGTTCCCATATATTAAGATGATAATCGATGAGCGGAATGAAAACGGGCTGTTTTGGATGACCGGATCGCAACTGTTTGAAATGATGTGGAATGTTCAGGAAAGTTTGGCTGGCAGAGTCAGCTTGCTGAATCTCTATGGTTTCTCGCAAGCTGAAAAAGAAAATCGCAAAGTTTCCGCTTTTCCACCCCCTTTAGAAGAACTTATCGAAGCCTACAAAAATATGCCAATGAAAACTACTGCTGAGATTTTTGAGATTATTTGGCAAGGCTCAATGCCGAGAGTCTTCACAGAAAGTGAAATCGATTTAGATAGCTTTTATATCTCATATACGCAGACATACCTCACAAGAGATGTAAAATTAATCACTAATATCAGTGATGAGGTTCAGTTCCTGCGCTTCATCAGATTGATTGCCGCAAGAACCGCTCAGGAGTTGAACCTGACTGCTCTGGCAAGGGAACTGTCTGTATCGGCAAATACCTGCCGCAACTGGCTTGATATATTGATTGCGACAGGATTGGTTGTTGAGATGCCGGCATATTCTGGAAATCTGAGCGACCGGCTGATTAAACGCCCGAAAATTTTCTTCATGGATACCGGCTTGGCTTGCTATCTGACGGGTTGGAGCGATGTTAGAGCACTTCAAAGCAGTGCATATAGTGGAGCGATATTTGAGACCTGGGTGGTTTCGGAAATTTTGAAGAGCTGGTGGTACAACGGGAAAAAGCCACAGTTCACTTACTATCGCGACCGCTTATTGAAGGAAATCGATTTGATTATTCCGCGCAATATGCAAATTTTGCCCTTTGAAATCAAAAAAAGTACGTCACCAAGCCATGCGATGAAAAACTTCCCGGCAATCGAGAAGCTAAACGCAGAAGTCGGCTTTGGTGGGGTTTTGAGCATGTCGCCAAATTTGCTGCCAATTAGCGAAAACAAATGGATGATTCCGGTTTCGCTTTTGTGAAAGATTGTTTTGAGTTCGATTAATAACATGATTGAGGATTCTGAAACGAGACCTCTTCCTTGTTCACAAGGATCACATCGAAGAGAGAGACGTTTGTTCCGGCGAAGTAACCTTTTCGTAGGGAAAGCGGCTCGTCCCGTTCCGGCGAAGCTATCTTTTCGTAGGGAATGCGGCTCGTCCCGTTCCGCCGTACCCAATGACCACACGCAACGGCGGATTGGAGGTGCGACACGATCACGCCAATCAAAATAACCGGCACCTCCAATCTCGCCCTACGGCTATTCGCGGGACGGCATGGCAACCGTGAACAGGGAATAGGGAATAGGAACTGGTTTTGTCATTCTGAACGAAGTGATTCGAAGTATACAAAGTAAGAATCTGAACCTTTGCCCATAAGAACCTTGCCGACTTGGTTGGTACAGACGTCACGCCACACAGATGTTTGCGGGACGGCATGGCAGCCGTCCCCTTCATCACTGAGGGGAATAATCGTGTATAATCAGCCAGTCAAACTAGCGAGCAATTCGCAATTTATCCAAAAAAAACCCTTGCGCATAAAAAGGGCTTGTGATATAGTTGACAGGCTACCCACCGGGTAGCTCTTTATTGTGACAATTTAAGAATGCCTCCCGTGTGGGCAGACCGCTTCACAGGGACCATTAACTGAATTGTGCGGAGATGATGCAGCTAGCCCAGGCTGACAGTCTCGCGAGATTAAAACTACAGGAGAATAGCATGTTAAAAGGGCTTATAGGAAAAAAGATCGGAATGACCCAGATCTTCGATGGAGACGGCCGCGCCGTCCCAATTACGTTAATCGAAGCTGGGCCATGTTTTGTTTCCCAGGTAAAGACGGTTGCAAACGATGGCTACAACGCCGTGCAGCTGGCTTTTGACGAGGTGAAACCCAAGCGGCTCAGCAAGGCTGAGCTTGGTCATCTTAAGACCAATAAACTCCCCCCAGTGCGCACTCTGCGCGAGTTTCGCACCAATAAATTAGACGGTATCAACGCCGGTGATGAAATTGACGCTTCAGTCTTTGAAGTGGGTGATTTCGTTGATGTAATTGGCACCTCAAAAGGTAAAGGTTTTGCCGGCGCGATGAAGCGATGGGGCTTCGGCGGTGGACCGATTACTCACGGTCAGTCAGACCGCCAGCGCTCTCCGGGTTCCTCCGGATCCGGTACGACCCCAGGCCGCGTTTTCAAGGGCAAGAAACGCCCGGGACGCATGGGCAACGAACGGGTGACCTCATCCCACATCCGTGTGGCTTTGGTGGACTCCGAGCGCAACCTGATTGGTGTGCAGGGCTCTGTTCCTGGCGCTAAAGGCGGCACCGTCATGATCAAGGCGGCTCGCAAGCAGTAGCTTGTGATGAATGGAGAATGTGAAAATGAAAGTTGACGTTTTTAACTTAAAAGGCGAAAAGACAGACAGCATCGACCTGCCCGAAGAGATCTTCGCAGCCAAGGTTAATGTCGATCTGATGCACCAGGCATATCAGCGCCAGATGGCAAACGCCCGCCTGGGCACCCACAGCACCAAGCGGCGCGGTGAAGTTCGTGGTGGCGGTGCAAAACCCTGGAAACAAAAGGGCACCGGTCGCGCGCGTCGCGGCAGCATGAACAGCGCCCAGTCGGTTGGCGGTGGTCGCATCCATACGCCCAAACCACGGGATTACTCCCAGGCAATGCCCCTGAAAATGCGCCGTGCGGCTCTGCGCTCTGCTCTGACTGTGGTCGCCAATGACGAAAAAATCGTTATGGTTGACAACATGGAAATGAAAGAAGCCAGGAGCTCTGAACTGGCAAAAGCCCTCAAGGCTTTGGCTGGTGACAAGCGTACCTTGATCCTGGTGTCGGATAAAAGCGAAAAGAATGAAAACCTGATCAAATCGGGTCGCAACCTGGCTGGCGCCAAGCTGCTGCAGGCTAATTACCTGAACATCCGTGATTTGCTCAGTTGTGAAAAAGTAATTATCCCGCTTGCTTCACTTGATGTGATCAAAGGTTACCTGGGATAGGAAGGTATGGCAGAATGAGCATCTCAGTATTTGACATCCTGCGACGCCCCGTCGTTACCGAAAAATCAAACTACCTGGCAAGCAAGTTGGGTCAGTATGTTTTTGAGGTAAGAAGCGAAGTGACCCGTGAACAGGTCAAAACCGCTGTCGAAACCGCTTTCGACGTAGACGTAGTGCGCGTAAATATCATTAATATGCCCGCGAAGGCACACCGCAACTCCCGCACCCGCCGTTTGGTCGTGCGAAACAGCGGTTACAAAAAGGCAATTGTGACCCTTAAGCCGGGTGACAGCATCCCTGTGTTTGAAGGAGTGGAATAATGCCAGTAAAAGTATATAAACCAAAGACTCCTGGTCAGCGCCATAAGACCAGCTATACCTTTGAAGAGATCACCAAGACGAAGCCAGAACGCAAGCTGACGGTTATCCGCAAGCAGAATGCCGGACGCAACGCCGCGGGTCGCATCACTGTTCGCCATCGCGGCGGTGGTGCCCGGCGTCAGATTCGCCTGGTGGACTTCAAGCGAGACAAGGCAAACATCCCAGCCAGAGTAGCCGCGATTGAGTATGACCCTAATCGTACAGCCCGCCTGGCTTTGTTGAATTATGTTGATGGTGAAAAACGATACATTATCGCGCCGATTGGTGTCAAAGTAGGCGACAAGCTTATGTCTGGACCAACAGCGGAAATTCGCCCCGGCAACAACTTGCCGTTGGCAAATATCCCGATAGGTACCACCATTCATGCAATCGAACTGCAGCCCGGAAAAGGCGCCCAGATGGTGCGCTCGGCTGGAACATCAGCCCAACTGCTGGCTAAAGAAGGCAAGTATGCGCATGTCCGCATGCCAAGCGGAGAAGTACGCCTGGTTTTGCAGGAATGCAGCGCCTCGATTGGTCAGGTTGGCAACGTGGAACACAGCAACATCAAACTCGGTAAAGCAGGTCGTAAACGCCACATGGGTCGCCGTCCGACCGTGCGCGGTTCAGCGATGTCCCCAAGAGACCATCCGCATGGTGGTGGTGAAGGTAAAACCGGCATCGGTATGCCCGGTCCCAAAACCCCCTGGGGCAAGCCAGCACTGGGTTACAAGACACGCCGTAACAAGCGTTCTGATGACATGATTGTTCGCCACCGCTCCAAGGCAAAGCGCAGATAGCGGTTGAGAGACAGAAAAGGATTTTGAAATGTCGCGATCATTGAAAAAAGGGCCATTTGTAGACCCGAAATTACTACAAAGAATAGAAGACATGAACCAAAAAGGCGAGAAAAAGGTCATTCGCACCTGGAGCCGCGCCAGCACCATCTTCCCCCAGATGGTGGGTCATACAATCGCTGTCCACAACGGACGCCGGCACGTACCGATCTATGTTACTGAAAACATGGTTGGACACCGCCTGGGCGAATTCGCCCCAACACGTTGGTTCCGCGGTCATGTGGCTGAAAAGGGTTCAAGGTAAGGTGAACTATGGCACAAGAAATTACTGCAAAACTCTCTAACTTTAGAGAATCAGCCCAAAAGACCCGCCTTGTTGTTGACCTGGTGAGAGGTAAGATGGTTACCGAAGCCCTGGACATTTTGAGCCTGACCCCTAAAAAGGCGGCAGTGCCTGTTCGCAAATTGATTTATTCGGCTATGTCCAATGCTGAAGAGAATTTTGGCGTGAGCCGTGATGACCTCGTTGTTTACCAGATTTTCGCGGACGAAGCCCGCACCCGCAAGTGGCGCCGGTTTGGTGCACGCGGTCGATTTAAGCCAGAGTTGAGACGCAGTTCTCACGTGACCGTCATATTACGCGAAGTCGAGTAAAGGTAAGGAGTAAGTTATGGGTCGAAAAGTACATCCAATTGGTTTTCGTCTTGGCATCAACAAGCCCTGGTTGGGGCGTTGGTATGCCGAAGGAAAAGATTATACCGAACAATTGCACCAGGATTTGGCATTGCGTGATTTGGTTATGAAAGAGACCGAACGTGCTGGTGTTTCGACAGTTGAAATCGAACGCTATCCGGGCAAGGTGAAAGTCACCCTGCACACTGCCAAACCCGGTATCCTGATCGGTCGCAAAGGCGAAAACGTTAAAGAAATCAGACAGAAGCTCGAAGCACTGACCGGAAAGAAGATCGATTTGGAAGTCAAAGAGATCAAATCCGCTGATACTGACGCTTACCTGGTTGCCCAGAACATTGCAGGTCAACTGGAGCGCCGCATCAGCTACCGCCGGGCAATGAAACGAGCGATCCAGCAGGCATTACGCCAGGGCGCTGAAGGTATCAAGATCCAGGTCGCCGGTCGTTTGTCTGGCGCCGAAATGGCACGCAGGGTCACCCTGCGTGAGGGTCGTGTGCCGCTGCAGACACTGCGTGCGGATATTGACTTCGCCAAGGCAGCCGCCTCAACCACTTTTGGACAAATTGGTATCAAAGTCTGGATTTATAAAGGCATCGTCATGGATCAACCCGAAGAAAAGGTTGAAACAACCGAGGGTGTTTATATTAGCGAGTAATTATCGTAACGAGTGAGGTAGCAGATTATGTTGATGCCAAAGAGAGTTAAATACCGCAAGCAGATGCGCGGTCGCATGAAGGGAAAATCCTATCGCGGCGCAGACATCAATTTCGGTGAATATGGATTGAAAGCCCTGGATTGCGGCTATATGACCGCGCGCCAGATCGAATCCGCCCGCCGTGCGATTGTGCACGAAATGAAACGACGCGGCAAGGTGTGGATCCGGGTATTCCCGGACAAGCCCTATACCAAGCGTGCTGCTGAAACCCGTATGGGTAAAGGCAAGGGTTCTGTGGACCACTGGGTGGCAGTAATTCGCCCCGGCAGAATTTTGTTCGAAGTCGGTGGTACCGATGCTGAAACCGCGGCTAACGCCCTGAAGAGGGCACGTTATAAACTTGGTTTTAAAACCAAGATCGTATCTAAAGAAACATTAGGAGAAGGTTCATGAACGCCAAAGAAGTAAGAGAACTTTCTACGGAAGAAATTAAAACAAGACTAATGAACACCCGGCAGGAGCTGATGAACTTGCGCTTCCAGATTGTCACCGGTCAATTGACCGACACCAGCCGCTTCAAGGTTGCCCGTCGGGATATCGCCCGGCTTCAGACCATCCTCAACGAACGTGTTCGCAGTGAGAAGGAAGGTAAGAAATGAACAAACGCCGTCGTCTGACTGGTACCGTCAAATCCAACAAAATGGATAAGACCGTGATTGTTGAAGTAATCCGCACCTACCAGCACCCTCTGTACCAGAAGGTGGTGCGCAGTGCGAAGAATTATAAGGCTCATGATGAACTTGGCTGCAACGTTGGCGATAAAGTCGTTATCGTTGAATCCAAACCGATCTCCAAAACCGTCACCTGGGCAGTCGAAAAGATCGTCCGCCTTGAGTTGCGGCAGGAAGGTATCGAAAGCACAGAAGCAGCCATCGAAGAAGTTGAAGCTCTGGTTGCCGAGGCTGAAGAAGTACTTGCCGAAGAGATTGATGAACTTGAAGAAGAGCTTGTCGAACAACTTGAAGAAGAACTTGAAGAAGAACTTGAAGAAGAAATTATCGAAGAGCTCGCTGAAGTTGTGGAAATCGAAGAAGAGGATGCGGAATGATTCAAAAGGAAACTCGTTTAGTGGTTGCTGATAACACGGGTGCCCGCGAATTGTTGGTCATCCAGGTTGTTGGTGGTACCCGCAGGCGTTACGCAGCTGTTGGTGACATTGTCACCTGTACGGTCAAAAGCGCAACTCCGCAGTCTTCTGTTAAGAAGAGCGAAATCATCAAAGCCGTAGTCGTTCGCACTGCCAAAGCATACCGCCGACCTGATGGTTCCACCATTTGTTTCGACGATAATGCCGCTGTCGTCCTGGATAACGATGGCGTGAACCCCCGCGGAACACGTATCTTCGGACCGGTAGCGCGCGAATTGCGTGAAAAAGGCTATATGAAAATTGTTTCATTGGCTCCGGAAGTATTGTAGTCAATGACAGGAGTGTTTAAATGAAGATGAAGATCCGGAAAGGTGATCGAGTTCGCGTGATGCGCGGTGATGAAGCCGATAAAAACAAAATCGGCGAAGTTATTCGCGTTTTACCGAAAGAGAACCGTGTTGTGGTTCAAGGTGTGAACCTTGTAAAAAAACATCAGAAGCAGACTCAATCGGGCGGCAAGACGATCCCGGCAGGTATTCGTGAATTCGAAGCCCCAATCGATCTGTCTAACGTAACCCTGGTTGACCGTGCCTCTGAAAAAGAAGCCAAAGGAACCCGCCGCAAAGCCAGGGTAACCGACGAAGCCAAAGCTGAAAAGAAAGCTCCTCGCCGCAAGAGTACCAGCTCAAGCAAAGAAGAGAAACCAAAAGCCAGCGATAAATCGGATGACAAAGGCAAATAAGTGCAGGTGAGCAGATATGAACAGACTACAAGAACATTATAAGAACGAAATCGCTCCGGCTCTGTATAAAGAGCTCGGGCTGAAAAACGTCATGCAGGTCCCCCGCATCGCCAAGGTTGTGGTCAACATTGGTGTTGGTGAAGCGTTGGATAATCCCAAGGCATTGGACGCTGCCGTGAACGATCTGACCATCATAACCGGTCAGAAGCCTGTTGTCATCGCCGCCAAGAAAGCTATTTCCAACTTCAAACTACGCGAGGGACGCCAGATTGGTGTCAAAGTAACCCTGCGCGGTGAAAAGATGTGGGCTTTTTTGGATCGCCTGATCAATATTGCTCTGCCCCGTGTACGTGACTTTCGCGGTATTTCAGCGGACAGTTTCGATGGTCGTGGAAACTATACCCTCGGTCTGACCGAACAATTGATTTTTACTGAGATCCAGTATGACAAAATCGATAAAGTCCGTGGGATGGAAGTCAGCATCGTCACAACTGCTGATACTGATGATCAAGCACGCGAGCTTCTGCGAAAGTTCGGCATGCCTTTCAGGAAGGATAATTAATGGCTAAAAAGTCTATGATCTATCGTGAAATGCGACGTAAATATGCGGGTCGCGTTGTCAATCGCTGCCGTGTTTGCGGCAGACCGCGTGGTTACATGCGCAAGTTCGGCTTGTGCCGCATTTGCTTCCGTGAATTAGCGCTCCAGGGCAAAATCCCTGGGGTGACCAAATCATCCTGGTAATTTGACCTGGAGGTATAAGAATGACTATTACAGATCCAATTGCCGATATGTTGACCCGAATTCGTAATGCCGCTTCGGCTGGTAAGAGCCTGGTCGCGATCCCGAATTCGAAAATGAAAAGCGAATTAGCCCGAATTTTGGTTGAGGAAGGCTATGTCGATAGCTATGAAATCGTCGATGGTAAAACTGAAGGCACCAAAAACCTGCAGATTAAACTAAAATACATCGGCGAAAGACGCCAACGCCGTTCTCTGATCACAGGGATTCAACGCGTAAGCCGCCCTGGTCGCCGCGTTTACACTTCCAAGAAGGAAATTCCCTGGGTTCTGTCCGGGATTGGCATCGCGATTTTATCAACCCCTAAAGGGATCATGACCGGTCACCGCGCCCGTAAAATCGGCGTGGGCGGTGAGATCCTCTGCAAGGTTTGGTAGGAGGAAGAAATGTCGCGTATAGGAAAAATGCCCATCATCCTGCCGCAGGGTGTGGAAGTAAAAATTGACGGGAATACGGTTAAAGTAAAAGGTCCCAAAGGTGAACTGGAAGATACTTTTTCACAAGACATCAAGCTCATGCTTGAAGACGGCGCCATTACTGTAACCCGTCCCAATGACGAACCGCGAATCAGAGCTTTGCATGGTACCACCCGTGCTTTGATCAATAACATGGTTGTTGGCTGCAGCGAAGGTTTCACCAAGGTGCTGGAATATAAAGGGGTCGGCTATCGTGCTGAGTTAACTGGGAAAGATATGGTCCTGCACCTGGGTTATTCCCACCCGATCAATGTCGAAGCCCCCGAAGGGATCACTTATGAAGTAGATGCCAAAGCCCGCACGATCAAGGTGATGGGTCGAAATCGTCACCAGGTTGGGCTGATCGCGTCCGAAATCCGTAAATTGCGACCGCCGGAACGATATCACGGCACTGGTATTCGCTATCTGGGCGAAGAAGTTAAGCTCAAGGCTGGAAAAGCTGGAAAGACCGGTAAATAGAGGTAGACAATGGCTAAGAAATCAAGAAATCAAGCTCGACTACATCGCCACGCGCGTGTGCGCAAGAAGATTTTTGGCACTCCAGAACGTCCTCGACTGAACGTTTTCCGCAGCATCACTGAAATCTATGCACAGATCATTGATGACCACAGCGGCACTACACTCGTCTCGGCTTCCAGCATCGATTCCGGGCTGCGTGATGCAGTCCAGGGAAAAACCAGGCTGGAACAAGCCCGGATGGTTGGTGAAGAAATCGCCAAACGCGCCAGGGAGAAAGGCATCACCTCAGTGGTGATGGACCGTGGCGGCTACATTTACACCGGTCGGGTAAAGTCTTTGGCTGAAGGCGCCCGTAAGGGTGGACTGGAGTTCTAAAAGAGGATATTATGGATGACTTTCAATCATTAGAACCACAATTTGACGAACGAGTAATTGATATTGCCCGCGTGGCTAAAGTTGTGAAGGGCGGTCGCCGCTTTTCATTCCGGGTCACGATTGTCGTTGGCGATAATAACGGGAATGTCGGTTTGGGAATTGGAAAAGCAGGCGCTGTGCCGGATGCTATGCGCAAAGCGACCGAACGTGCCTATAAGAATATGCACAAGGTCAGCCTTTTGGGGACAACAATTGCCCACGAGGTGATCGGCACCCAGAGCGGCGCAAAAGTCCTGCTCAAACCCGCTTCCCTTGGTACCGGCGTGATTGCCGCAGGTGGCGTCCGCGCTGTATGCGAAGCTGCGGGTATTAAAGATATTCTGACCAAGTCATTGGGCAGCGCCAATATGCTCAATATCGTCCAGGCGACCTTTGACGCGCTTTCACAATTGAAATCGCCCCAGGTTGTTGCCGCGGAACGCGGTAAGGCGATTGAAGATGTAACCCCTTATTGGGAACGGAGGAAAAATGGCTAAGAAAAAAGGCAAAATCCTTCGGGTCAAGCAAGTTAAGAGCGGAATTGGTTACACCGTCCGCACTAAAAATACACTCAAAGCCCTGGGCTTCCGCAATGTTGGCGATGTCGTCGAACATAAGGAAAATGACGCCCTGTTAGGCATGCTGGATAAGGTTTCCCATTTGGTCGAAATCGAAACAGTCGATGAGGAGAAGTAAAAATGCAGTTACACGATCTTAAACCCAACGAAGGGTCAAAAAAGAGTCGCAAACGCGTAGGTCGTGGCATGAGCAGCGGTCATGGCAAAACAGCCGGACGTGGTACCAAGGGTCAGGGCGCCCGCACCAGCGGCGGCGTTCGTCTCTACCATATGGGCGGTAACCTGCCGTTCTATCGCAAGCTGCCCTTCCTGCGTGGTGTCGGTTTTACACCGCACAACCGCGTCCGTTATGCTGAGGTCAACCTGGATTCTCTGCAGGATTTCAAGGATGGCAGCGAGATCACCCCTGAGATTCTCAAAGAAGCCGGCTTGTTGAAAAAAGGAAAAATGTTACCGATCAAGATTATGGGGCGCGGTGAAGTAAAAGTCGCCTTGAAAGTGAAAGCCCACAAGGTAACAGAAGGTGCCCGCCAGAAGATTGAACAAGCTGGAGGAAGCATCGAGACCCTCGAGCTTTCATAGGAACAGGAGAACATTTCATGAAACGATCAGCCTGGCGCTTTTTATGGAAATCTGAGGATATCCGCAATAAACTGTTGATATCCTTATTACTGCTTGCCATTTATCGTTTGGCAGCTAACATCCCGGTGCCCGGACTTGACCGCGTAGCTGTCAGGGGTCTTTCCGAGATGACAGGCGCGGGTAGGAACCTGGTCAACTTGCTTGACCTTCTGTCAGGTGGAGCGGTCTCAAACTTCTCTATCCTCGCGATGGGTGTCTATCCATACATTACCGCGCAAATTATCCTGCAGCTGCTCACACCGGTAATCCCGGCGCTTGAGCGCAAGATGAAGGATGATCCGCGCGAAGGGCGTATCTGGATGGAAAAATGGACGGTTATTCTGACCATCCCCATGGCGCTGCTCTCCGCATTTGGACAGATCAATATCTTCAACCAGATGTTGGAAGGAAGCTCAATTATTTCGAACTGGGGATTCAGTGGCGCCAACCTGATGCCAACGATCACGGCGATCATTTCGATGGTCGCAGGTACGATGTTTGGTATCTGGATTGGACAGCTGATCTCCGAATTCGGTCTGCGCAATCAGGGTCTTTCCCTGATCATCTTTGCTGGTATCGTCTCCCGGTTCCCGGTGGCAATTGCCAGAATGGTCGCTGGCTCGGAACCGTGGTGGGTCTTTGTGGTTGTCCTGTTTGTATTTGCTCTGACGATTTTGGCAATCGTTTATGTTCAGGGCGGGCGCAGGAATATCCCCGTGCTCTTCCCAGGTCGCCGGATTGGTAACCGCATGTCCATGCCTGTTCGCTCTCAGCTTCCATTGATGGTTAACATGGCAGGCATGATTCCAATTATCTTTGCCCAAAGCTTTTTGACTTTTCCGGCGATTCTTTCCTCCTTCTTCCTGAATTCCCAGATCAAGTGGATAAATACGTTCGCGAACTGGGCTTACAGCGCCTTTGGAGGAGACACCTGGTGGTATCCGCTGCTCTTCTTCTTCCTTGTTGTTGCTTTCGCATACTTCTACACCGATGTTTTGTTTGCCCAGCAAGATTACGGCGAAAACCTGAAGAAACAAGGCGCACAGATCCCTGGAGTTGTCAGAGGTAAACCCACGCAGGATTACCTGACACGCGTGCAGCGGCGTATCACCCTTCCGGGAGCATTTTTCCTCGGATTGGTTGCCGTGCTTCCATATATCATGGCATTTTTCCTGCCCGAAAACAGCGCTGGTCTGCAAATGATGCAAGCTTCTGGTCTGTTAATCGTGGTTGGAACCATCCGGGAGACAGTGGAATTGATTGAAACCGAATTGCGCATGCACGGTTATGACGATCGTCTGATTAATTAGGTTTTGTTGGATTTGAAATGAACGAGCGAGCTATTTACATCGTTATGTTGGGTCCCCCCGGAGCCGGCAAGGGTACTCAAGCCAAAATTATTGCCAGGGAACTCGGATTGATCCATGTTTCCACGGGAGACCTCTTCCGTGAGAACCTGTCAAAAGAGACTGAACTTGGCAAGCTCGCCGCAAGTTATATGAATAAAGGTGAATTGGTACCAGACGACGTCACCATTGCAATGGTAGAGGAGCGTTTACGCCGGGAAGACAGTGCCCGGGGAGCCATTTTGGACGGGTTCCCGCGCACTCCAGTGCAGGCTAAAGCATTCGAAGCAATACTCGGACGCCTTGGCGGCAAAGTCGATCTGGTACCTTTTATCTCTGTACCAACCGAAACTCTTGTCGAGCGTCTCAGCGGACGCTGGATGAGCAAGGCTGGCAGAGTGTATCACGCCCTTCACAACCCGCCAAAAGTTAAATGGCTGGATGATGTGGATGGCACTGAACTTTACCAAAGGGAAGATGATAAACCCGGGACGGTTGCCCATCGCATCGATGTTTATTTCCAGCAAACCTCTCCGTTGATAGATTATTATCAACAGGCGGGAACGTTGGTTGAAATCGATGGCACCCAGAAAATCGAGGCAGTCACCGAAGATTTGCTAAAGGCGGTCAGGGATCATGTATGATTTTGAATCGAGAGTAAACATCAAATCGACCTCGGAGATCGCCATTATGCGCGAAGCTGGTCGTTTGAACCGCCAGACACTGGAAGCAGTTAAAGCAGCGATTGCGCCAGGTGTTACCACCGGAGAGCTAAATGAAGTTGCCGAAAGCTTCCAGCGAGAGCATGGCATTTATTCACCTTTCAAAAATTATGACCCGGGCAATGGTGTGCCCTTTCCGGGCAGTATCTGCACCAGCGTTAATGATGTCCTCGTACATGGCATTCCCGGGAAGCTTAAGCTGAAGGAAGGCGACATTATCTCCGTTGATTGTGGCACAGTCTACCAGGGTTTTGTTGGTGATGCCGCATTTACCGTGGGTGTGGGTGAAATTTCGGCGAAGGCACAACACCTGATTGATGTGACCGCCAAAGCGCTCGAAATAGCGACGGCGCTGATGGTTCCTGGCAATCGCAGTGGTGATGTCGGGGCAGCGATTGAAGAGTATGTTACCAGTGAAGGCTTGTACTGCACCCACACGTACACCGGTCATGGTGTCGGTCGTGAAATGCATGAAGATCCTCAGCTGCCCAATTACGGCACGCCGGGAACAGGCTTTTTACTGCGTGAGGGAATGACCATCGCCATCGAACCGATGGTATTGGTTGGAACCAGGCAAACCAGGGTCTTGGCAGACCGATGGACAGTAGTATCAAGAAATGGCGGGCTAACTGCCCACCAGGAAGATACCATTGCTGTCATGAGAGACGGACCGCTGGTGTTGACAAGTTTGTAGATGATTTGAGAGAACCGAAAGAATTAACCTTGCGTATAGCAGGGGAAAGTACTATAATAAGAGCTTTGCGGATAGAAGAAGGAGACTGACTGATGAAAGTATCAGCTTCAATTAAAAAACGCTGTAATAAGTGTAAGATCGTAAAACGTGAAGGACGTCTTTACGTTATTTGTACCAACCCACGACACAAACAGCGACAAGGATAAGGAATAATACAATGGCACGTATTGAAGGTGTTGACCTCCCGCGCAACAAGCGCATTCAGATAGGTTTACGATATATTTATGGTATCGGACCCAAAATTTCTGATCAGATATTGGAAGCCACAGGCGTGGATCCTGACATTCGTGTTAAAGATCTGCCCGAAGAAGAAGTAACCAAACTCCGCGAATATATCGGTCAGAACTTAACTGTCGAAGGTGACTTGCGTCGTGAAGTTCAGATGAACATCAAGCGCCTGGTTGAAATCGGCTGCTATCGAGGCTTGCGCCACCGCCGAAATCTGCCCCTGCGCGGTCAGAATACCCGCACGAACGCCCGCACTCGCAAGGGTCCGAAACGGACAGTTGCCGGTCGTGGACGCCGTCGCGGTGCAACCAAGAAATAAGAGCAATAAACTGACAGTTCTGTCCACCGGGTTGGGGTTCCCTTTCTCCCCAGCGGCAGCCTGGTGAACGGATGGTCAGAGTTGAAAGATTGAGTGAGGAAGAATTATGGCTAAACAAGCACGTACAGCGCGACGAACAGTTGGATCCCGCAGAGTTAAGCGCCAGATTTCAACAGGACAGGTACACGTTTTTGCGTCCTTTAACAACACCATCGTCACTGTGACTGATCTCCAGGGCAATACGATCTGCTGGGGCAGTTCCGGTTCAGCTGGTTTTAAAGGCTCCCGCAAGAGCACACCTTTCGCTGCCCGTTTGGCAACCGAACAGACTATCAAAACTGCCCAGCAAATGGGTTTGCAGGAAGTAGAATTGTTCGTAAAGGGTCCTGGCCCCGGTCGGGAAGCTGCCATTCGTGCCGTCCAGGGATTGGGTTTGAAAGTGATTAAAATCACAGATCTGACCCCTGTGCCCCACAACGGCTGCAGACCTCCAAAGAAACGCCGCGTGTAGTAAAAAGAAAAGGAAAGATGTAATTATGGCAAGATATACAGATCCAGTTTGTCGATTGTGTCGTCGGGAAGGCGAAAAACTTTTCCTTAAAGGAGAACGCTGTTACACCCCGAAGTGCTCATTTGAGAAGAGACCCTATGCTCCTGGCATGCATGGCAAGATGAATGCTGCCCGACCGAGCCGTCAATCTGATTATGGCAAGCAGCTGCGTGCCAAACAAAAAGCCCGCAGGGTTTATGGAATTTACGAACGGCAATTCCGCCGTTTCTATAGCCAGGCTCTGGCAATGCGTGGTCAGACTGGTCCCAACCTGTTGACGATCCTCGAAACCCGATTGTCGAACGTTGTTTACCGGCTGGGCTTCGCAGCCAGCCGTCCCCAGGCACGTATTTTAGTAACCCACGGACATTTTTTGGTTAACGGACAACGTGCCGACATCCCATCTTACGGGATATCGGTCGATGATGTCATTAGTGTAAAAGAAAGCTCCAGGACCAATGCTCACTTCAAGCACCTGCGCGAAGAAGCAGAAGGTCGCACGGTTCCAACCTGGTTGGCTCGTGATTTAACCAACCTGACCGGTCGCATGTTGCGCGAGCCGGAACGCTCTGAGGTCGATGGGAATCTCAACGAACAGTTGATCGTTGAATATTATTCCAGATAATCAGATGATTAGTACAGTCTTTCTTATCCGATAGACTGAACCGAGGTAAACCGTGGCAAGAATTATGGAATTGGTATCACCAAAAGTAGAGCGAACAGAGCAGTTACGTGACTATGGTAAATTCACCATCAGCCCGCTGGAACGCGGTTATGGTGTTACCCTGGGCAATGCTCTTCGCCGCACGCTGCTGTCTTCATTGGAAGGCGCCGCTGTCACCTCTGTGCATATCACTGATGTTATGCACGAGTTCAGCACGATCGAAGGCGTACGCGAGGATGTGATTCAGGTCATGCTGCAGATCAAATTATTGCGCTTCAAGCTTCATAATGTCGATTCTGCCAGTATTCATCTGGATGTCAAAGGCGCCGGCACGATTACTGGCGCGGATATCATCTGCCCTCCCGAGGTGGAGATTGTTAATCCCGATCTTTACCTTTTCAGCATCAACGATCCTAACGCCCGGGTCGAGATGGACATGAACGTCGAAGCCGGTCGCGGGTATATCCCCGCAACCGACCGCTCTGATCGCCTGGCGATCGGCGTGTTACCTGTCGACGCGATATTTTCGCCTGTCCGACGTGTCAATTGGGAAGTTACCAGCGCGCGCGTTGGTCACAGTACTGATTATGACCGCCTTACTCTCGAGATCTGGACTGATGGCACGTTATCGCCTGAAGATGCCCTGGTCGAATCATCACATATTTTGATGCGTCAATTGGCAATTATCAGCGATACCAGTGAAGAAATGCTGACTAAAACTGCGGAAAAGATTGAAGTTGAACAGCCAGCTGCAAGCCGAGATCAAATCGACACCCCAATCGAGCAGCTTGACCTGGGCGTGCGTGTGTTTAATTCGCTCAAACGCACTGGTATCACTACTGTTGGTGATGTGTTGGAACTCTTGGAAAAGGGCGAAGGCGCGATGCTCTCTATCCGAAATTTCGGTGACAAGAGCCTGGCTGAGCTTAAAGCCAAGATGTTTGAAAAAGGCTATTTGGATGAAGAAGTGGAGAATGAATAATGCGGCACCAGATTAAAGGATATCGTCTCAACCGCAGCATGGGCAATCGTAATTCCATGCGCAGGACGATGATTAAACAATTATTTGAACATGAAAAAATCAAAACCACGCTGGCAAAGGCAAAGGCAATTCAACCTGATGCTGAAAAACTGATTACCCTTGCCAAATACGCGACTAAGGGCAGCGAGATTGACCAGGTGAACGCACGCCGCCAGGCTGCCGCCCAGCTTGGCAACTCCAGCTCAGAAATTGTTAAGAAATTATTTGATGATATCGCGCCGCGTTTCACCTCCCGCAAGGGCGGCTACACACGGCTGCTCAAGCTCGGTCCCCGTCAGGGCGACAACGCTGAAATAGTCGTGCTCGAATTGGTATCAGAGTAGGTTTTGGTTTTAGGAAGCCTTTCAGGAAAGACAGAAGGGCATGGCACATTACAAACTTATCCTCGCATACGAAGGCACACAATATAGCGGCTTTCAAAGGCAGGTTGGCAAAAGCAGCGTCCAGGGCGTTTTTGAGGATGCCCTCAAAACACTGGGCTGGCAAGACAGGAGTATCCTGACTGCCGGTCGCACGGATTCTGGCGTTCATGCCAGTGGGCAGGTGGTCAGCTTCCGGTTTGACTGGAAACATGGAAACCATAAACTGCTCAAAGCACTCAACGCCAACCTACCTGCAGATATCCAGGTTCAGAGACTGGAGCAGGTAAACGCGGAATTCCACCCCCGTTACGACGCGCTTGCCCGCATATATCGTTACAAGCTCTATATCAGCCCGGTACGAGACCCCTTGCGTGACCGGTTTGCCTGGCGGTTGGATCGCTCTCCGGACGTGGCTTTGATGAACCAGGCTGCCAATCACCTTTTGGGTGAACATGACTTTATTGCTTTTGGCAGGGCAGTCAGCGAAGGCGGCACGACAACAAGGCGGATTGAACAGGCAGTGTGGACCCAGACGAGTGGTGACGAAAGCGAGTTTTCGATTACTGGAAACGCTTTTTTGTACCACATGGTTCGCCGCATCGTTTATGTTTTGGTTCAGGTTGGTCTGGAAGAAGCGCCTGTCGGGATTATTAAGACAGGACTGCAAAGCGGGCACACAGGTATCGTAGCCCTCGCACCTTCCAGGGGCTTGACCATGGTTGAGGTGCAGTATGCATAGGATTAAAAAATTAAAGTTTGCCCAGGCTTAAGAGCCGGGGAATGTATTTTGAAAACGAGGAATGTTAAAGTGGAAAAAACATATTATCCTAAAGGAAATGTTGCCGGCGAGTGGTACTTGGTGGACGCTACCGGTAAATCCCTTGGCCGCCTGGCGACCAAAATCGCCGAGCTTCTGGTCGGCAAACATCGCCCTGATTTCACCCCGGGTGTTGTCCTGGGTGATCACGTGGTGGTAGTAAATGCAGAAAAAATTTCTGTCAGCCCCACGCGTGTGGCAGAGAAAAAATATTATCGTCACTCCGGATATCCGGGCGGTTTGCACGAGGTTAGCTATACCCGTCAGCTCGAAAGACATCCCGAACGGATCATTCAATTCGCGGTTCGGGGAATGCTCCCGAAAAACCGATTGACAGAGCGCTATTTAAGCAATCTCAAGGTCTATGCTGGTCCTGATCACCCTCACCAGGGGCAGGATCCTCAACCATTGGATCTGGAGTAGTAAAGAGGTAACATGGCACAATATACTGAAGCAACTGGTCGACGCAAACAGAGCACAGCGCGAGTTCGCGTTTTTGAAGGCACTGGCGTGTTCACTGTTAACGACAAGGAATTAGTCGAGTATTTCCCGCGGACTGGCGACGCACCGGCGATTTTAGGCGCGTTGGAAGCCAGCGGACGCCCGGTGACTTCCTTTGATGTTACCGTCAAAGTTGAAGGCGGCGGCATCAGCGGTCAGCGTGATGCGGTTAAACTTGGATTGGCTCGTGCGTTGGTATCGATGGATGAGAGCCTGCGGGTGATTATGCGCCAACAAGGTCTTCTCACCCGGGATGCGCGCGTGAAAGAACGCAAAAAGCCCGGTCTCAAACGAGCCCGCAAAGCCCCGACCTACACCAAGCGTTAGTTTTCTGACAGACACAATTGTTAGGGTGACCACCTGTTGTCTCCCCGATAATTAATACCGGAAAGCGCTTGCCTGGTGTGAGATTTGGTAAGAATCAATTACAATCAAAAGGCTGTCCTTTTATCAGGGGCAGCCTTTGCGTTTTAGAAATGCAAAGCAGGGAATGCGCACCACGCGTTGCGTGGAGATGTAGAATCGAATGACCAACGGGCATTCCTTGCGGATTGAAATATACGAGAAAATGGTGACTGAAGGTGAAGATGGACTACAAAGGGATCGTAATACTTGGATTAGGACCAGCCAACGCAGACAACCTTACCCGGGAGGCGTGGAATTGGCTGTCGCGGCTTGACGAAATTTGGGTGCGCACCCGTTATCATCCGGTTCTCTCAGAATTGCAAGAGAATTTGCTCATTCACAGCTTCGACTCTGAAGATGAATACAATTCTTTTGATTTTGGCACCGAAATCGCCAAAAAAATCATTAGCTTTGCCCAGGAACAAGGCAAGATCACTTACGCCGTCCCTGGCAGTCCCTTCATTTCCGAAGAAACCGTCCGACTGATCATGCGAGGCGTTGCAGGAAGCCAAATCCCGGTGCGTGTAATCGACGGGATGAGCTTTTTGGAGCCGGTTTGTTCCGCGCTGGGGCTTGACCCGCATCCAAAAATGGTTCTGA
Source organism: Anaerolineaceae bacterium UBA5311 (assembly GCA_002411175.1). Taxonomy (GTDB): domain Bacteria; phylum Chloroflexota; class Anaerolineae; order Anaerolineales; family Anaerolineaceae; genus Mesolinea. The sequence continues at coordinate 30,598 of DHRN01000030.1, forward strand.
CCGATTCACTTTACCTCGCATCTCTCGAAATACCCTTTTTCCCGGCATCAGTACCTGCGATCATCTCCAACCTGAAGCCTGGATTGGAGGCAAGCGACCTAAAACTCACCTTGATGAACAACTATCCAGACGAATACCCGGTCAAATTGATTCATAATGCCGGTTTGGCAGATGAACTGGTTGAAGAAATTCCGCTTTACATGCTCGATCAAAGTCTGCATACGGGTTTGATGAGTACACTCTACCTGCCTGCACGCGAAAATGGTCGCGGATTCGAAGATTTTCAACAGATTATTGCCCGCCTGCGCGCCCCGGATGGCTGCCCCTGGGACCGGGAGCAAACCCACCTCAGCTTGCGCCCATATCTGCTCCAGGAGAGCTACGAAGTGTTGGAAGCGCTCGACGAGGAAAACCCTGATCACCTGGTGGAGGAATTGGGCGATTTGCTGCTGCAGATCGTGTTACACGCGCAAATCGCGACCGAAGAAGGGGATTTTAACATGACCGATGTGCTGGCAACCGTTAGCGAAAAGATCGTGCGGCGTCATCCGCATGTTTTTAGCGAAGTGGAGGTCGAATCAGTTGACCGAGTTTTGCACAATTGGGAGCAAATCAAAGCCGAGGAACGCAAAGCCAAAGGCGAAGAGCGCAAGGGCATGCTTGATGGCATCCCGATCGCGCTGCCTGCCTTGACCCAGGCAGACCAGATTCAACAACGCGCCAAACGAGTAGGCTTTGACTGGAAGACGATCGAGCCGGTAATCGCCAAGATTCATGAGGAATTGCAGGAGCTCAAAGAAGCGGAAACGCCGGAGAGAAAGCAATCTGAAGCCGGAGATGTCTTGTTTGCGGTAGTCAACCTGCTGCGCTGGCTGGATATCGACCCCGAGATGGCGCTGCGGGAAACCAACGCCCGTTTTCGCAAACGGTTTGGTTATATTGAAGAACAGGCTGCAAACCAAGGCAAGCACGTGGAAGATTTCAGCTTTGAAGAGCTTGACGCCCTTTGGGAAGAAGCGAAACATCAAAAATCGTAGATACTGATGCAGCGAATGGGCGTGCCCCATTCAGGACGGCGTGGCAACCACGAGCAGGGACCAGGGAACAGGGAATAGGGAATAGGGAACAGGAACTTGGTTTTGTCATCCTGAGCCTCTTTTGCGAAGGATCTTGTCGATTGGAAGGGCAAGGTCCTTATGAATTACATTTAAGAAATGCTTGTCCCGTTCCGGCGAAGCCATCCTTTCGCGGGAAGGCGTGGCAGCCGCAAGCAGGGACCAGGAAACAGGGAACAGGGAATAGGAAGTGGGTTTTGTCATCCTGAGCCTCTTTTACGCAGTACTCTTCGAGTGCGAAGGATCTTGCCAATCGGAAAGGTAAGACCCATATGAATTATTCTTTACGAAGTGATTGTCCCGTTCCGGCGAAGCCATCCTTTCGCGGGAAGGCGTGGCAGCCGTCCCCTACACAGCATTGAGAATTTCTGGCATCATGGCTGCGTTGCCTGCTGGAGATACAATGATAAAATACACCTCACCGGAACAGCCATGGATATGATTGACACTAACCCAAACCCACCCCAAACTGATACACGAACTGCCGGGCAGCAAATTGCCCGAGCGGCAACCACGGTTATGCTTGCCTATGTCTTTAGCACGTTGGTCGGTATTTTACGGGGGATGGTGATTTCCCACGCTTTTGGAACCAGTATGGAGCTGGATGCTTACAACGCTGCCAACCGCGTCACCGAGCTGCTTTTCAACCTGACAGCCGGGGGCGCCCTGGGTTCGGCTTTTATCCCTATGTTCACCGGTATGCTCACGCGCAAAAAAACCAAGGATGCCTGGAAGCTGGCATCCGGTGTGGTTAACGCGCTGCTGGTGATATTGATTGCAGTAACAGTGTTGATGTGGGTTTTTGCGCCGGTAATCGTAGACAAGATATTATTCTCGATGGTCGAAAATGCGAATCCGGAAATGCTGGAGTTGACTGTCAGGCTTTTACGTATCATGCTGCCGACTGTGATCATTTTCGGGATCAGCGGGCTGGTGATGGGCACGCTCAATGCTCACCAGGTCTTCCTTTGGCCTGCTCTGGCGCCTGCGATGTACTCGTTAGGACTGATTGCCGGCACCTTGTTCCTGCCGGAATCGATGGGCGTGCAGCGCCTGGCAGTTGGCGCCGTGATCGGCGCTCTGGCGCATCTGGCGCTGCAATTGCCCAGCCTGTTCCGTTTGCCAAATCGATTTTACGAGAGGGCGGCTGGTTTTAAGGATGCGGCTGTCCGCCAGGTCTTGAAACTGATGCTCCCCCGTGTCTTTGGCGCGGGTATTGTTCAACTCAATTTTGTCGCCAACACGATCATCGGTCTCTCCTTGGGAGCCGGGTCTGCCAGCGCGCTCACCTGGGCGTTTACCATTATGCTTATGCCCCAGGCTGCCATCGCCCAGTCTGCCGGCACAGCATCGCTGCCCACGCTTTCAGCTCAGGTAGAAATGGGGGAATTCGACCAGTTCAAACAAACTCTATCGGGGATCATGCGGGTTATGCTGCTGCTGGCTTTGCCCGCGACTGTAGGCTTAACCTTATTGCGTGTGCCGATTGTTCGGGTTTTGTATGAACGGGGAAGTTTCGACGCGACCTCCACACAGTTGGTTGCCTGGGCGCTGCTTTGGTATGCGGTCGGGCTCACCGGTCACAGCCTGGTTGAGGTGCTCAGCCGGGCATACTATGCCATGCACGACACAAAAACTCCGGTGATTGTGGGCGTGGTCGCGATGACCGGGAACATCCTGCTCTCGCTGCTTTTTGCCTGGGCATTTGGCGAGATTGGCTGGCTGCCCCTGGGTGGTCTGGCTTTAGCGAACAGCCTGGCAACAGCAGTGGAATGCCTGGTTTTACTTCAGATTCTGCGGAAACGCCTGAAGGGGTTGGATGGCAAACAGATATTAAGGACCGCCTTGCAGGCATTGATCAGCAGTGCCGTTATGGGGCTGGTTTTATTCGGATGGATCTCGTATTTTGGTGAACGAAACAAGTATATCGTGCTTGTTGGGGGGGTGATTATTGGTTTGGTCTCTTATACAATCATGCTCTGGCTTCAGAAAGTGCCGGAGTTCCTGTCGATCCTTTGGCGAATCAAGAGCAAGCTCGCTCGAAAAGGCTGAAGATATTGTCAATGATCCAACCAGTTGGTTGGAAAAAAATCAGAATTCAAACAGAAAAATTTTTCAAATGCAGCTTAAAGATTGAAAATCACGAAGCCGGCTACACCGAGGTCATTATAGGGTTTGAAGCCGTGGATCTGATACCAGGCGTGCAGGCGGGCATTTTCTGCTCCGGCATCGGTCATAAGCACGATTTGGCGAATTCCGGTCAGGTTTTTGAGCATGCCTGACATCAGTTTATCGCCGATGCCCTTGCCCTGAAAAGCAGGTTTGACCAAAATATCCTGGATGTAAGCAATTGTCTCGCCATCAGTGAGTGTGCGGATCAATCCTACAAGTTCATCCCCGTGCCTGGCGCTGATCACCAGGCTGCTTTTTGATATCGCGCGCAGTAATTTGGGCAAATCTTTGGTGTAGGCACTCCAGCCAACACTGGTATAAAGATCGAGCACCTGATGAGAAGTGAAATCTTTTTGATTGGTATAGGTAATATCCATTTACATCCTTATTGTTGGAATATGGTGGCTGGTGCGAAACCCAGCCTTAAGTTCCAATTTAATATTCAATTTGGCGCAGGCAATGGCGGGCATCCATTTGAGGAAGGTCGGATGGACGTGAGACTTTTTTCAGGGTTGCTCCATCTCTGCAACCGGAAAAAAGCGAGATGAGCGCATTAAGTCATCAGCAACCAGACAACGATGGCAATCCCAATGCCGAGCAGCATACCAACGACTGCTTCTGCCGGGGAATGACCGATAATCTCGCGCAGTTCCTTCATTTCCGCATCGTCGATTTTATGCTCTGAGACAACATTTCGCAAAATGTGATTAATTCGTTCGGCATGAAAGCCAGCCTGCCGGCGCACACCGGTCGCGTCGTAGACCACAATCCCTGTGGATGAGATCGCGAGAATGAACAGAGGGCTGTCCCAGCCCAGGGCGAGCCCGATGGCAGTAGTGACCGCACTCATCAACGCCGAGTGTGAAGAGGGCATGCCGCCGGCATTGATCAACAGTGCCCAGTCCCACCTTTTTGTGCGCATGAAGCCAACAGGTACTTTTATCAACTGAGCGATAATCCAACCCAGCATCGCTGAGATGGCGATTGGGCTCTTAAAGAAATCGAGCGGGTTACCCATTAAGACTCTTGGTCTATTTCCATATCAAGCGTGGGCTGACCGAGGATGTTTACACGTAACTGGGCTTTTTCGAGCAGTCTGGCACACTGGTCAGAAAGCTTTTTACCTTCTTCGTAGAGCTTGAGGGCTTCTTCCAGTGGTAATTCGTTGTTTTCAAGCCTGGTGATGATTTCCTGAAGAGCGAGAAAGGTGGCTTCATAGCTGGTGGATTCTGTTCCAGTCATTTTACTCCTTGGATGTTGGATTCAACCTGGCGGGCACGCTGCCATCGATAAAACGGACGTTCACGGCTTGATTTGCCTGGGTCTGTTTTGACTGACTGACCAGCTGCCCACTCGTGGAATCGCTGATGATGGCGAAGCCGCGCCGGAGCACGGCATTGGGGCTGAGCGTTTCCAAACGGGCGATCAGGTTTTCCAGGTGGATGTTCATTTTTTGCAGGTGGATTTGCATCGTACGGTCGAGCCGTTGCCGCAGGATATCCATGGTTTGGATGGCGTTATTAACGCGCTGTATGGGGGAAAGACGGCGCAACCCGGCGTCAAGCAGCTCAAGCTGATGACTGCGCGTAGATATTATCTCTTCGATCGCATCTGCCAGGGTGACACGCGCATTTTGCAGCCCGATTGCGAGGTCGGTGATGGTAATCATGGTAACCAACTCCGCTGCGGCTGTGGGGGTTGGGGCGCGCAGATCGGCTACGAAATCGGCGATGGTGAAATCGGTCTCATGTCCCACCCCAGTCACTATCGGTATCCGGGAGGTGTAAATAGCCTGGGCGAGCGCTTCGCTGTTGAATGCCCACAGGTCTTCGATCGAACCGCCCCCTCTCGCAAGCAGAATTACGTCGATATCAGGGATTCGGTTTAGCGTTAGCAGGGCATCCACCAGGCTGGCTGGGGCTTCCGCGCCCTGGACCAGGCTGGGAGCGACCGTCACCCGAGCCAGTGGCATGCGCCTGTTTAGCGTGTTTAGCATGTCCTGCAGTGCGGCGCCGGTTGCAGAAGTAACGATGCCAATGTGGCGTGAAAATTCAGGGATGGGTTTTTTGTGATCGGGATCAAAGAGCCCTTCGCTCTCAAGCTTGTTTTTTAGTCGCAGGTATTCCTGGTAGAGCAAACCTTCGCCAAGTGGCTGCATGCTGTCAACATAGAGCTGTGCCTGCCCGGCGTTGGCATAAAAACTCATATTGCCGTGCACCTGCACGCCCTGACCATCCCTGGGGGAAAAATTCAGGCGAAAGGCTGCATTTTTCCACATTACACAGCGGATCTGGGCATCGGCATCTTTAAGCGTGAAATATAGATGCCCGGAGCGCGGCTGAGTGAAATTTGATATTTCCCCGCGCACCCAGACATCGCGCAGCACATCATCGGTTTCAAGCAGCTCGCGCAGGTAGCTGCTCAGAGCGGTTACGGTGAGAACCGGGGTTTGGTAAAAATCGAATACTTCCATGCTTAAAGTATAAGCGATTCTGCTTGCAATAGACCGACAAACACCAGCAATTCTCAATATGGAAAAATCTGGTTATTTTTATGGTGTAGGGAACGGCTGCCACGCCGTCCCGAGAACCGCCGTAGGGCGTGACGTCTGTAC
>DHRN01000088.1 GCA_002411175.1 Anaerolineaceae bacterium UBA5311
TCATTCCGTCTCCTGTTGTAGATGTGGTTACGAATTAAACTTTCTGTATGGTAAAATTTTACCAACTAAGATCCCAAATGGAGAGAGACTATGGCATCATCACTTGAACAAGGAATTGAAGCAGCCAAAGCAGGTTTGATGGAAGACGCCCTTGCCCATCTGAAAGATGCCATCGTCGAAGAACCTGAAAACGCGAATGTGTGGGTCTGGCTGTCCGCGATCATTGAAGATGAAGACAAGCAGACCATTTTCCTGAAGAAAGCGATTGAGATAGACCCAGGCAACCGCCCTGCTCAGCGCGGGCTTGCCTTCATCGAGCGGAAAAAGTATCTTCCTGCAAAACCTGGTGAAAAATTGTCAGACTACACCAGACCGATCGGGGTTTTCAAGAGCGACCCCGCAGTCAGCCCATCACAGGCCGCCGCGCATGTTTCTGCGCAAAATCCCATGCCGGAAGCGGCTGCTGAAGGACCTGGTTTGACGTCCACGGCTGATGGCGCGGCATACTCCGCTCAACCTGCCAAACAGCGCAAACCCTGGCTGGATATCATGCTTTATGGGTTAACCCTGATGGTTTTCATAATCATCGGCATCCTGATCGGGTCAACGCTGCTCAATATCGAAATCCCCTTCCTCTCCCGACCCGAAACTGTCCTGGCAACGCTGCCCGAAGACAACGGGGTCTTCCTTATGCAAGAGGGAGACTATGAGAGCATGGAGATGTTCCGAATAGAAGTCCCCGACGACCAAAGCGGAATGCCAGCGACAAACGACCGGCTCGCCTCGATGGTGATCTACCTGCCCTGGGTGAACATGGAGACCCTGCAATTGTTGGATGAAGAAAACAATCCGGTTTCTTTTAGCGTTACTCCGGCTGGAGATAACATTAGCGTGCTTAATCCGGATGAAGAATTAAACCCCGGCAGATACTGCCTGGCATATTTATTTGAGTCCAATCAAAGCCAAAATTTGTATTGGTGCCTTATAATCACTGAAAACTAACCGAATAATCAAAATTATTCCCACTGGAGTTCTTGATGAAGTTAAATACGATCGTTGAAAAGTCTGTTTTGGCTGAAAAAATCCTGTCATACCAGGTTTTTTCGCCATATATTGCCAAAAAAGCCCAACCTGGTCAATTTGTGATCCTGCGCTTGGGTGAATCGGGCGAACGTGTGCCCCTGACCATCGTCGATAACGACCCGGAAAAGGGCACGATCCGCCTGATCGTGCAGACGGTTGGTAAAAGCACCGGTAAGCTGGACGAAATTCCGGTTGGAGAGACGATCCACGACATCCTGGGACCTTTGGGAAACCCATCTGAAATTAGAAATTATGGCAAGGTCTGTGTAGTTGGCGGAGGGGTAGGAGCAGCTGTTGCCTACCCGGTCGCCCGGGCTTTGAAGCAAGCCGGAAACGAAGTTACTGCCATTGTGGGAGCCCGCAACGTCGACCTGGTAATCCTCAAGGAAGAACTTGAAGCGGTTAGCGACCATTTTTACATCACAACCGATGATGGCAGTTATGGGTACAACGGATTTGTGACCGGTAAGCTGCAGGAGCTGATCGATTCCGGAGAAACTTTTGATTACACGCTGGCGATCGGACCCTTGTTCATGATGCGAGCTGTCAGTGAGCTGACCCGCCCCTACAATATTCCCACGACTGTCAGCCTGAACACCATCATGGTCGATGGAACAGGTATGTGTGGAGGCTGCCGGGTCGAGGTGGATGGCAAAACGCGCTTTACTTGCGTGGAAGGACCTGAATTTGACGGTCACCTGGTCGATTATCAAAGCATTATCCAACGCAACCGTGCATATAAGGACGATGACGATTGCCGGCTGGATGTCCAAATTGCCGACCTGGATGATGAAGCAGCGCTGGCAGCAGTTGTTGTCCACGAAAAGCAGCGCCAGGAGATGGCGGAACTGCTGCCTGCTGACCGGATCAAGAGTTTCGAGGAAGTCGCGCTGGGTTTTACTGAGGAACAGGCTCTTGCAGAAGCCGAACGCTGCCTGCAATGTCGCAGACCGCTTTGTGTTGAAGGCTGTCCGGTATCCGTGAATATACCCCAGTTTATCGGCTTAATTAAAGAGAAAAAGTATGTAGAAGCTGGTCTAAAAATCAAGGAGGACAACTCGCTTCCACGGGTCTGTGGTCGCGTCTGCCCACAATCTGACCAATGCGAAGGCGCTTGCATCCTGCTGAGGAAAGGTCAGCCAATCGCGATTGGCGCGTTGGAACGGTTCGCTTCCGACAGGCTGGCAGAGCAGGAATTAGAGGTAATTCTTCCTGTAAAATCCGAAAAGGCACCCAAAGCTGCCATGATCGGCTCGGGTCCAGCCAGTTTGACCTGTGCCGGTGACCTGGCAAAAGCAGGTGTGGAAGTCACAGTATTTGAAGCCTTCCACGATTTTGGCGGCGTTTTGCGCTATGGCATTCCTGAGTTTCGCCTGCCCAAAGAAATCGTCAGTCAGGAAGTGAATGAACTGAAAAAACTGGGGGTCGAATTTGTACCCAACACGCTGATCGGTGCCACATTTACCGTGGATGAGTTGCTCGAGGATTATGGATTTAAGGCGATTTTCATCGGGTCAGGAGCCGGGCTGCCCCGTTTTCTTGGGGTGCCGGGCGAGAACCTGGTCGGAATCTATTCTGCTAACGAATTTCTGACCCGGGTGAACCTGATGAAAGCGTACCAATATCCCTTCGTCGATACGCCCATTCACAATCTGCATGGTAAAACGGTGGGAGTATTTGGCGGCGGCAATACCGCCCTCGATTCAGCCCGGGTTGCCTTGCGACTGGGCGCGAAAGAGACTTACATCGTTTACCGGCGCAGCCAGGATGAAATGCCAGGGCGTAAGGAAGAGATCGAGCACGCGATAGCGGAAGGCGTTCAATTTGCTTATTTAAGCAATCCGGTCGCCTTTATCGGAGACGAACAAGGCAACCTCAAATCAGTCCGACTGCTTAAGATGGAGCTGGGAGACCCCGATGCAAGCGGACGGCGGAGCCCGATCGAAATCCCCGATTCTGAATTTGATCATCCCATAGATGTCGCGGTGATCGCAATTGGGAACGCGTCGAACCCAATTATCCACAACAAGACACCGGATATCGAAGTGAGCAAATGGGGCAATATCCTTGCTGACGAGGAGACTTTGGCTACCACCATGCCCGGGGTATATGCCGGGGGCGATATCGTCACAGGTGGCGCCACGGTGATCCTGGCGATGGGTGCCGGCAGAAAAGCCGCCTCGTCGATCATTGAATATTTCAAGGAATCAGGCTACCAACTATGACAAAAATAACTTGTATAGGCGCTGGCAGTTACTCGTTTGGTCTAAGCACGCTGATCACCCTGCTGCAGAGTGAGGTGCTCAAAGGCGCAGAACTGGCTTTAGTGGACACGAACCAGGAATCGCTGGACCTGATCAGCGCACTGGCAAACTGGTTGAATTCGGAATGGAACAGCGGGAAACAGATAAGCAGTCATTCCAACCACAAAACCGCGTTAAAAGGCTCAGATTTTGTGATCAGCGCGATAGAAGTGCAGCCCCGGGAGAAGTTATGGCAGCAAGATTTTGAATTGAGCCAGAAGTTCGGCATCCGCCAGCCATATGCCGAGAATGGCGGTCCTGGTGGCTTCGCCCACGCTGCCCGGAACGTAAACAGCATCCTCGAGATTACCCGGGATATGGAAAAGGACTGTCCGGAGGCGCTTTTTATCAATTTTACCAATCCGATGCATCGGATCTGCTACCTGATCAATGAATATACGCGGATCAAATCCGTTGGTTTATGCCATCAGCTCGCGATGGGTTACGCGATGGTCGCGAAAGCATTGGCTCCGTCATACGGTTTTGAGGGTTCTGAAGAATTTCTCAGCACGCATGCCGACCCTGCCAATGAGCTCCCACAAAGGCACATGGCATTTCTTGGGATGGAAAATTTTAAGATTACAGCAGCCGGATTGAATCATTTCACCTGGATGACTCAGCTGCAAGATCGCAAAAGCGGGGAGGATTTGTACCCATTGTTCCGTCACCATTGGTCGAAACTGCCGGGCTCTTTCGAACCACTGACTCGAAAGATTTTCCAGTCGTTCGATATTTTCCCCATTCCTGGTGATGAGCACCTGGGTGAGTACCTCCCATGGTTGAGTTGCTCCCGGACCTGCCCCTGGTTAAAGTATGATTTGTCGCTTTATGACTGGGCTTACTACGATGCCAGTCGTGACCGACAGTGGCTAAAAATCACAGCAGATGTGAATAATCAGTCCAACCCCAACCAATACCAGGCACATTCAGAAGGAGCGCTCGAAATTATTGAGGCGATGGTAACTGGCGAACCGCTCTACTGGGAGGCAGTCAACATCCCTAACGGTAACACCATTCCTGGTTTGCCTGCGAATGCAATCGTTGAGGTCCCCGCGGTGGTTGACCGCAGCGGTTTCCATGCGCTTGAATCCTTCGCCATGCCTGTGGGCGTGCTTTCTTTGCTGCAGCGCGAGGTGGCAACCAGCCAGTTGAATATCGATGCCGTCGTGCAAGGCGACCGCAATCTTGCACTGCAGAGCTTGCTGCTCGACCCGGTGATCGATGACATTGATCAGGCAGAACTGATTCTGGACGAAATCATCACGAATAATAAGAACTTTTTGCCGCAATTTATTGCTTAATTATGCGCTGCCGGGGAACCCCAAAGAGAGGTTATCTACCGCGCAACGAGGAATTACAAGTTGACGAAAGCTGGTTTGTGTAGTAAATTAATATCGTTTATGGAAGTTTGCAAACGAAGGTCATTTTCCACGGTGTGAAATCCAGAACGAAAAACAAACGGTTTATTTTACGAGAGGAAGTTTTTAAGCATGTCTGAACGAGAAGTTGGAACTGTCAAATGGTTCAATGGTGAGAAAGGGTATGGTTTCATCGCCAGAAAATCCAATGACAAAGATGTATTCGTGCACTATAGTGCAATCGTCGGCGATGGTTTTCGCACCTTGAAAGAAGATCAAGCTGTCGAATTCAGTGTTGTAGACGGGGCAAAAGGTCCCCAGGCTCAGGACGTCAAAGTTCTGGAGTAATTATTCGAATTAATAATCAAATGGCTGTCCGCTGGGCAGCCATTACGTTTTAATAATACTTCGTTGCGGCGTACGAAACAATATCGACCATCAGTATTATAGGAGCAAGCACCTTCCGCAAATTCCACAATCAACGCAATTGAAAAAGGAAGAGGACATGACCATAATCACAACAGAAAGATGGTTTCACCGGAACGCGCACTGCCACATTCTCTACAATAACATCACATCAGCTGTTGGGCTTTGCTAGTCGACATTTCAGAATGCTTCACACGCCGAGTACTGCTCAAAACAGGTTTGCAACGAATTCGAACCGATCACGATCAATTCCGCCGCAATTCACGCATGGTATCCTTTCGGCTGACACCCATGTTCCTTCCGTATTGCTTCAACTGATATTCTTCATAATCAGACCAGTTGCCCAGGAATAATTTTGGCTTATCCTCTCCACCCAGCGCCAGGATGTGGGTTGTGACGCGGTCCAGGAACCAGCGATCATGGCTAACGACAACCGCGCAGCCAGCAAATTCTTCGAGCGCTGCCTCCAACGCCCGAAGTGTGTTCACATCCAGGTCGTTGGTAGGCTCGTCCAGCAACAAAACATTCGCACCAACGCTCAGCGTTTTAGCCAGGAAAACGCGGTTGCGCTCCCCTCCTGATAGCGTTTTAATCGTTTTCTGCTGGTCTGAGCCGGTGAAGTTGAAGGAAGCGCAGTAAGCCCTCCCGTTGACGGTTGTATCGCCGAGCTGCAGGTTATCCGCGCCGCCGGTAATTTCTTCAAAAACGGTCGAATCCGGATCCAGGCTGCGCATCTGGTCGGCATAACCCAACCTGACCGTCTCTCCGAGGGTGACGGTACCCCCATCAGGCTGCAGTAACCCAGAAATGATTTTAATCAGTGTTGACTTTCCCGAGCCGTTTGGTCCAATAACGCCAACGATTGAACCCGGCGGAACCGAAAGGTCGAGCTTATCAAGCAAGATCCGTTCGCCATACCCTTTGGTGACTCCATCCAACTCGATAACCACATCCCCAAGCCGGGGTCCGGGGGGGATATAGATTTCCAGATCTTTGCGCACTTTTTCGTGCTCCTGGCTGAGCAACTTTTCGTAAGCGGTCACGCGAGCCTGCCCCTTGGCTTGCCTGGCTTTAGGCGACATGCGAATCCATTCCAGTTCGTGTTGCAAAGTGCGCTGACGTTTGCTTTCTGTCTTTTCCTCCAGGCGCAGGCGCTCTTGCTTCTGTTCCAGCCAGGAGGAATAATTGCCTTTCCAGGGGATGCCCTCGCCGCGATCGAGCTCAAGGATCCAGCCGGCAACGTTATCGAGAAAGTAGCGATCATGCGTAACCGCGATAACTGTGCCCTTATAGTTGTGCAGGTGATGCTCCAGCCAGGCAACCGACTCAGCATCAAGGTGGTTGGTGGGCTCATCAAGAAGCAAAATGTCCGGTTCTTCGAGGAGAATCTTGGTCAGCGCCACCCGACGCCGTTCACCACCGGAGAGCACACGAATGGGCGTATTAGCCGGCGGGCAGCGAAGGGCATCCATCGCCAGTTTGAGATGGCTATCGAGGTTCCAGGCATCGTGATGATCAAGTTTTTCCTGAAGCTTGCCCTGCTTTTCGATCAGGGACTCAAAATCAGCATCCGGGTCGGCAAAAGCTTCGTTGACAGCATCATAGTCAGCCAAAAGATCGACAATAGGCTGCACTGCTGTTTTAATCACTTCAATCACAGTTTTATCCTCGTCCAGCTCTGGTTCCTGTTCCATCAACCCAACCGTATAACCCTTTGAGCGGGCGATCTCTCCGATATAATCCTGGTCCTTACCAGCCATGATGCGAAGTAAGGAAGATTTGCCCGAACCATTCAAACCCAATACTCCAATTTTGGCTCCGTAGTAAAAGCCAAGCGAAATATCTTTGAGCACTTTTTTGTTTGGCGGATAAATTTTGCCCACCCTGACCATTGAGAAGATGACTTGTGTGTCTGATGCCATATATATATATCTCCTTTGACCTGATGAACTTGATTGTAACAAAGATTTCTTTAGGTATTGATTAACACAAGCAGTAAACAACTTTTCCGCACAACAACTGTGGAAAAACACACTAACTCCGTTATGGGAGGTTAATTTGTCGGGGCGGACGATTTTGCCCTGGCTCCCTGCAAGCATTCACATAATCTCAATCAAAGGCTGAACCAGATACCCTGCTTCTCGGGCACATGTGCCCAGCCGTAATGTGAAAAAAAAGGTGCTGACTTTTTTTTATCAGCACCTTTTTTTGCTTTTATCCGTGCATGCTACGGTGTCTATCCGTTGCATACTACGGTGGGAAATTTGCAAAATCTCCTCGTTGAAAGCATGTTTTGTCGGGGCGGACGGATTTGAACCGTCGACCTCGCGGACCCGAACCGCGCACTCTATCCGGGCTGAGCCACGCCCCGTGAGCCGTTATTATAGCACCTTTTGATTAATCGTGACCTCGATTTCATATCAAAAATAATGAGTCTTTATTTATTTTTTTCGATTACGACGGCATTTCCATTCGCAGTCACACCAAAAACGTATGGTTGATAAACCGTTCCACCAGAGAGATTAGCAGTCTGAGGATCTAAAGTTATATAATCGTAATCAACACCGATTACGGCATTACATCCTAAAGCGTAGGCTGCCTCTTTCAATTCGACCAAAGCATTCCTCCTAATATGGACGAGAGCTTCCATGAGTTTATCTTTAACATTACCTGCACCACCAAAAATAGAAAAGCCTCGATCTACAGAAATTGCATCATCTCCAGAAATATACCCTGAATACTTGATCACTGTATAGCCGTCAAACGTAAAACCCGAAGTGATAAGCATACTTGCTAAAGCGGCTTTTTTATCTAACGCTGCTTGCCTTATCCTATTCTCTTCTTCTTGTTTGGCTATTCTTTTCCGTTCTTCTGCCTCTCTCTGGGATCTTTCTCTTATTGCGCGTTCTTCTGATAGTCGGATTTCATACTTCTTGTATTCGGAAACGATACTGATTATGTCGGCATCATCATCAAGGCTCATTCCCATCAAGCTAATATTAACTTTGTAGTTCGATTGCCTCAAAAATGATTCAAAACCTTCTTTTTTTAGTCCATATTGATTTGCAATATCTTTTGCCTTCATGAAAACTCCCTTATTCATCTATTCAAAAATCTTCTAGCTTCACTATTAGTTGGGTCAATATCTAAAACTAAACTTGCATATCTACGAGCATTAGTTGGATCGTTTTTACACTTATTCAACAAAGATTTAATGTCGTCATTTAAAGAGATGTTAGAAAGTTTTTGAGGCATTTCTTCCGCTGTGAGCACATAGCTAGTATTACAATACTGACATGTTCGGAATCCTTTTTCTTGACGGAAATCATTTCCCCCGCATCTTTCACAGACAAAAATTCTCATCTATTCTCCAGTTAGAAAAATTCTTTATAGGTTGAAGGTTAAAATGATACTATAGTTTCTCTTAATTTAGGGCTTAATTAAAACTTTTAACACTCCTGGTTCGCCAGCCCGGGAAATCGCGTCCAGACCCTGTTCGAGCGCAAAGACGGAATCAACCATTTCGCCAACCTGAACCAACCCGGTTGCCAGGGCGCGTAAGCCCGCCGGATAATTGCCGCAGCGTGAGCCAACCAGCGTGATCTCATCGACAACCAGCTTCGATAAATTCATGCTGACATCGCCAGCGAAGGTCGATTTCAACACCAGCGTTCCTCGTGCCCTGGTGAGTGAGCGGGAGAGTTCGAAACCTTCCGGTGAACCGGTTGCTTCCACGACGATATCTGCCAATTCGCCTTTGACCTCATCGGAATAAACCGCTCTGATGCCCAAACTTTCCAAAATCGAAGCCGTTTCCGCCCGTCTGACAACGACTTTCAAATCGCAGCCACTGTTTTTCAGAACCTGGGCGATAAGCAGTCCGAGCCTGCCTGCTCCAACCAGGATGATCCTGTCGCTGGGTCTGACCTGCACCTGGTCCAGAATTCTGAGAGCCGCCGCTGTTGGTTCGGCGAATACCGCGAGCACATCAGAAACCGACCCGGGTACAACAGTCAGATTCTTCACCGGCAGCTTGAGATATTCAGCGAAGACGCCGTTGTAATTAAAAATGCCCAGTGTTCGCCGGTGCGCGCATTGGCTCGGCTCCTGGTGCAGGCAACGTTCGCATTCCCCGCAGCTGATGTTGATATCGCCAATCACGCGTTTGCCCAGCCATTCTTCATGACCATTGGCATCCACAACCTCACCTACAAATTCATGCCCGGGAATACCACTGAATGCATAATATCCCCTGAGCATCTCGAGGTCAGTGGAGCAAATGCCCGCCAGCAATACCTTGATCAACACCTCATCTGCCTCCAGAACCGGCATTGGCAGATCGGTGCGATAGCTCATTTTGCGATCATCGAGCCAGAGTGCTTTCATTATCTCGCCCCTCTCCTGCCAAATTGGCGTTCCAGCAATCCCGCGCTTAAATGAATCATTGTGGGGCGTCCATGCGGGCAGGTACGCGGGGACTGGCTGGCTTCGAGGTTGAGGAGCAAGTTGCGCTGTTCGGCTTCGGATAAGCTCTGCCCACCCTTCACTGCCATGCGTTTACACACCCGGGCTGCGATGCGCGCCTGGGCTTCATTCAACAATGGCGTTTCGTCTTCTTCAAACGCCTCCACTACTGAAAGAATTGCTTCACGCGGGTCCCCCCGGTCAATTATGGTCGGGATTGCCCGAATCAAAAACGTGTTCGCTCCAAAATTTTCAATGTCGAACCCCAACCCGACCAGAATCTCCAGGTTTTCTTCCAGGGTGCCGGCTTTTTCAGGGCTCAGGTCGACTGTCAGCGGCTCCACGAGCTGTTGGGAAGGAGTCATGGAGGCATGGTATTGTGCCATCATCTGATCAAACAATACCCGTTCGTGCGCGGCATGCTGGTCGATCAGGTAAAGTCCGTCCGGTCCTTCTGCGATCAGATAGGTGGAGGCGACCTGCCCAACCAACCTGAGCAGTGGCAGGTATGTCCCGGGAAGTGTTTGCTGCTGGGATGCCGGTCCTGCCAGCCTTTTCTGCACCTGTTCGGTTTCTGTTGAAGTCTCCATTGCTTGCCAGTGATTGTCAAAGCGCATGTCGCCCACATCCGAAGGCTTGGTACGACCCCACAAGTTCAGGCTCGCCAGGTCGGGCACGGGTGTGTACGCCAGCAAACCCCGGCGAATTGCCCTTTGAACTCCGCTAAACACATCTTCCTGCTCTCTAAAACGTACTTCCGCCTTGGAAGGGTGTACGTTGACATCGACAAGGTGAGTGGGAATCTCAAGGAACAGCACTGCAACAGGATAACGCCCGACCATCAGCATGGTGTTGTATGCCCGGATCACCGCCGCAGTCAGGCTGGCATCCTGCACCCAGCGACCATTGACGAATAAAGTTATGTCCTTCCGATTGGAACGAGTCAGTGTAAGGTCACTGATATACCCTTCAATAGCCAGGTTTCTGTCTTTGAATGAAATGGGCATCAAAGATTTGGCTTCCTGCGTGCCAAACAGCGTCTGCAATATCTCGAAACGATCTCCGCTGCCTGTGGATTGAAAGTCAACGATATTATTTTGGGTTAACGTCCAGCGAATTTTTGGATAAGCCATGGCATAACGGGTGATCAGACCGGTTATCTGCCTGGACTCGGTGATATCTTTGCGCAAAAATTTTAACCGGGCAGGGACGTTGTAGAAAAGATCTTCAACCAAAATTTCAGTGCCGGTCGGCGCGGCAACCAGACTTACGGTGGAGTTGTCGCCGCCGTCAACACTCAATCTGGCACCCGCATCGACACCATCAAGTTTCGAGATGATCGTCAGGTGTGAAACAGAACCGATCGAAGCCAGCGCTTCCCCGCGGAAGCCAAGCGTTTTAATGTCAAAAAGGTCGTCGGTACGGCTCAATTTGCTGGTTGCATGCCGGCTGACTGCCAGCTCCAGCTCGTCTGCCGGAATGCCAATGCCGTTATCGCTGACTCTGATCAATTCCTTGCCAGCAAGTCGGATATCAGTTCTTATTTCGTCTGCGCCAGCGTCGATAGCATTCTCAATCAATTCCTTTACCACTGAAACGGGTCGGTCGACCACTTCGCCAGCGGCGATCTGTGAGGCGATTGTGTCGGATAATTTGTGAATTCGCATGAGTCCTGGTCCTGTTTTGATTATACCCAAGGCTAAAATATATTTCTTACTTCTATAGGTTAAAATATAGACATGACAAGAGATGAGAAGATCAATAACATCTTAACCAGCTTGCCGGATTCTCCGGGTTGTTACCTGATGAAGGACGAACACGGGAAAATCATCTATGTCGGCAAGGCAATTAACCTTAAAAGCCGGGTAAGGTCTTATTTTCAGAA
The DNA here is from genome assembly GCA_002411175.1 of Anaerolineaceae bacterium UBA5311. Lineage (GTDB taxonomy): Bacteria > Chloroflexota > Anaerolineae > Anaerolineales > Anaerolineaceae > Mesolinea. The sequence continues at coordinate 11,520 of DHRN01000088.1, forward strand.
ATCCAGTGACCATAGTTACAAAACTATCAGGATGGTCAGGAATATCGACGATATCGAGTGGATCGTGGTAGCTTCGGAGCTTGAAGCGCTGATTTTGGAAATGAATTTGATCAAACAGCATCGTCCATTCTACAACGTGCGCCTAAAGGACGATAAGCGTTACCCCTACATCAAAGTTCACTGGCAAGACGACTTCCCCAAGGTGTCAGTCACCCGCCAGATGGTCCAGGACGGTTCGCGTTACTTTGGACCGTACACATCAGTATGGGCGGTTCACCAGACCCTGGATATTTTGCGCAAAATTTTCCCCTACCTGACCTGCGCCCGGGAAATCACCGGAAATGACCCGCGACCGTGCCTGTATTATGACATCAAGCTTTGTTCTGGTCCCTGCATTGGAGCAATCAACAAACAAGATTACCGCCTGATGATCGAAGATCTGATGCGTTTCCTCGAGGGTAAAAGTGACCCGGTGCTCAAACGCTTGCAGGCAGAAATGGAAACCGCTTCAGAATCCATGAATTACGAAAAAGCCGCCACGCTGCGTGACCAGATCCAGGCGATCGAAACGGTTGTTGAGCGGCAAAAAATCATCTCGGATGAACGTAAAGATTCGGACGTGATCGCCATGGCACGGAATAACGGCGAAGCCTGCGTTCAGGTTTTCTTTATCCGCTCCGGAAAGCTGATCGGCAGGGAATACTTCATCCTCGAAGGAACTGAAGAAGAAAAAAACGCCGCCATCCTGGAAGAATTTATCAAGCAGTTTTATTCGCAGGCAGCTTACATTCCCAATAAAGTGTTGTTACCGCAGGAAGTGGAAGAAGCTCGCATTATCAAAGAATGGCTCAATACAAGGCGAGGTGGGGAAAAAGTGCAAATAAAAGTGCCAAAACGAGGTCAGTCCAAAGAATTGGTTGAGATGGCAGCGGAAAACGCAGCTGAAACTCTGCGCGCTCTGGAAGTCCGCTGGAAAGCCGACACCGACCGACAAAGAAACGCCCTCGGAGAGATACAGGAATTGCTTTCCATGCCAGAACCGCCAAATCGCATCGAATGTTATGATATTTCCAATATCCAGGGGTCGGCAAGCGTCGGCAGCATGGTTGTATTTGAGCAGGGAGTGCCCAACAAAAAACTCTACCGGCGGTTTAACATCAAAACCGTCACCGGTCCGGACGATTTCGCCTCAATGAAAGAAGTGCTTACCCGTCGGTTCAAAAATTATTTTTCAGAAAACGAGGCAAAAGAAAACCCTGGTTACAAGCCAGACCTGGCTTTCAGCATCCTGCCCGACCTTCTGATCGTCGATGGCGGCAAAGGTCAGCTGCGCCAGGCAATAGATGTCGTCCGGGAGATGGGTTTGGATGAGAAATTCACCATCGCCGGTCTGGCAAAGCAAGAGGAAGAAATATTTTTACCAGGGAATCCGGAATCTTTTCGGCTCGATGACCACTCGCAGGGCTATTACCTGGTTCAGCGCATTCGGGACGAAGCCCACCGCTTCGCGATCACCGCCCACCGCAACCGGCGTGGTAAAATCGGATTGGCATCCCGGCTCGATACCATCCATGGAATTGGTCCTGCCCGTCGAAAAGAGCTGATTAACCGGTTTGGTTCCATTCAGGGGATTCTTGATGCGGATGCAAGTGAAATAGCGAAAATACGGGGAATTTCCCTCGATAAAGCAAACCAAATAAAGGCGGAACTGGAGTGAAAATGGCAAAGAAAAGTAAAAGTTCTTCACAGAGGATTTATCAAATCGCCATGGCGGTATTGGCGATCATTATTGTTCTGGCTATGATCTTGTCAATGATCAGGTTTTAGGAGCAGCGATGACAGACCTCAATAAACACATTCAGCAGATGCACCAGGCATCTTACCGGGAGAATTTGAGCGCGTCACCGCATGAACTGAAGATGGAATACCCGCAATACCTGGACAAGATCAAAGACGAGAGCCAATTGATCCCCTTGCCGGATATCAGCGGGTTTATCCTGAAAGACGCAGACTTGCTTAGCGTTGTAAGGAAGAGGCGGACAGTCCGGCGGTATAACCCTGACGATTTGATGACGCTTGAAGAGCTGTCATATCTGCTTACCTACACGCAAGGAGTTCGCGAGATAGACGAAAAGCGCAACCTGACAACCAGGTTTGTGCCTTCTGCCGGTTCGCGCCACCCGCTCGAGACTTATCTGTTGATCCAGCGGGTTGAAGGTCTCAGTACGGGAATTTATCATTATGTTGCCCAAAACCATGCCCTGGAACCCTTTAGTTTCAGGTATGAGGATATTGATTCTGCTTATGATGGCGTCTTTAAGCAGAAGCAGGTAATCACCTCTGCTGTGACCTTCTTCTGGGTTGCTGATGTTTACCGGACCAGCTGGCGTTATGCTGAAAGAGCCTATCGCTACATCACCCTGGATGCCGGTCACGTCTGCCAAAATTTATATTTATGCGCGGAGTCGATCGATTATGGCGTCTGCGCGATTGGGGCTTTTGATGATCATTTGGTAAACAGTTTATTCGCAGCGGATGGAGAGCAGCGTTTCGTTGTCTACGGAGCGTCTGTTGGTAAAAAGCTCCCATCGTAGGTTCATGCCTGCCTCGACGACACCAGCACCATGGCAAAAAAAGTTGAATTACTATCTTTTGTTGTTCTGATCTCTGCCAATTCCGAATGGCAGGCTGCACTTGATATCCTGCAACCGCTTGATGTTGCTTCTTCTCCGCCTGGAGACTGGTTCGTCTCCCGGATTCAAGGCTTTGTACTGTTGTTTTTCCATTCCGGCTGGGGGAAAACCCGCAGTGCTGCCGCCACACAATATGTGATCGACCGCTGGAAGCCTGATCTGGTGATCAATTTAGGAACCTGTGGAGGATTGGAAGGTTTTACCGTTCTGGGTGAGACACTTCTGGTAACAAACACCGTCATGTACGATGTGGTTGAGCGCATGGGTAACCGCCAGCTGGCGGTCGATTATTACCGCGGTTCATTAAATATCGACTGGATTGGTGACGAACTGCCCGCTAACACCCGCCGCTCTCCACTGGCTTCTGCTGACCAGGATATCGACTTCCAAAATTTTTCTGTTCTATCTGAAGAATTCGCGGTGCCAGCTGCAGATTGGGAATCGAGTGCGATTGCGTGGGTGTTGAATGCGAACAATGTACCCGGTTTGATTTTACGGTCGGTCAGTGACATCATCACCCCCATCGGTTCTGAAACCGATAACAACCACCTCCTCTGGCGCTCGAGGGTAAAGGGGATCATGCAAAAATTGCTTGAGGTTCTTCCGTTTTACCTGGAAGAGTTTTCAAAAGCAAGATAGGGCTTTTTAACTCTAAAGCGAAGCTGGCATCAAGATACGGAGTTATCAATGACAAGAAAAATGTCATCTGAAGAAATGTTCGAAACAACAGAAGCATATTATTCTCACTTTTGTGGAATGAACATTTCTACTACGAAGCCAGGAATTCATTTTGTACCCACTTCGCAACGTGATCTTGAACTTAAGGGATATGGATGCAAAATCACTATATTTGTTTTAGTCAAGGATGATTTATGCATTGTCTCATTTTCGCCTAAACACCAACATCTGATTAACGACCTCATTGATAATGATACTTATGGAGTCATTGCTCAGATGATTAAAACATTTAAGCTGAAGAAAAATCAACTCATGATATTTCATCGGGAAGTTATTCACCAATTTGGAGAAGCCAGAATACTAAATCTTGGTGATTTTTCGCTGTTTGAAACCTTTTTCCGTGCGAATAATCCAATGGCGGATCCTGAAAGCTGGTTGTTTGAGTATTTTTCAGAAAAAGTAAGTAAAGAGTATTTTGCCGGTTATTGTATAAATTCCAAATTGGTATCGGTGTCTGATGCCCCGGATATGCCCTATTTAGAGTCAAAAATTCAGCATACGGGTATTAGCACGTTGAAAGAAGAACGAAGGAAAGGATTTGGTAAGCGGACAGTCGGATTGGCTACTCATCATTTGATCGAACTTGGAATTTGCCCACAATGGCAATGTGACGCTGACAACATTGCTTCAATTGCGTTAGCCAGGTCGATCGGATATCAAGATTATGGAATAGCTTATTTTCTTGAAGAGCCAGTTTGAAGCTAAGGTCTTCATACTATTTATAAAATTATTGATAATTACACCAAAAAAATTACATGTCCAGGTAATCGGTAAAGGTTAGTCAGAAGGTTTGCCCAGTCTCGCGCGTTCTTCTTCAACGATGCTGTGGTCGAGCTTCTTGAACAACGGCAGCGGTTGGTTAAAGGGTTTACCCTCTTCCAATTCCAGAGGCACCCAGGCATCAGCGCCTGGTCTTACCAACGAAAAATCGCTGTCAAGCCCCAAAACGAGGTGGGTTCCCAAAGAATCTTCAACTTCACAGGTGAAGGGCGTCTCAAACAAGGAATAATCGTTAGCCAGAATTTTGTTGAGCTTTTCGCTCGTTTCAGGCAGGAATGGTGAAAAAATAATTTTCAGCCAGTCAATCGCCTGGATAGCAGTGAAAAGTGATTTTGCCGCCTCATCGCGGTCTGTTTTTATCTCAAACCAGGGAGCTTGCACGTCAAGATACTTATTCACTTCAGTCGCCAATCGCATCGCTTCTGCCAGGGCTGACTTCAGCTGTACCTTTTCGATATAGTTTCCAACCGATTCAAAACCTGCCGTGATCGTATCTAATAATACATGATCGGGAGCGCGTAATTCTCCTGGGTTCGGTATCTTTCCATCAAAGTTTTTCCAGGTAAACGACAAAACCCGGTTCACCAAATTGCCCCAGGTTGCCACAAGCTCATTATTATTGCGCTGGAAGAATTCCTCCCAATCCCAGTCTGTGTCGCGGTTTTCGGGCATAGCCACAGTCAGATAATAGCGCAGCGCGTCACTGTCATAACGGTCCAGCGCGTCCAAACCCCAGACTGCCCAATTGTTGCTGCCGCTGATCTTGCGACCTTCCAGGTTCATAAATTCGTTTGCCGGCACATCGTAAGGCAAAACCAGTGCCTGCGGAGCCTCGCTGCCCATGCGGCGGTCAAAATCCTCGCCCATACCAAGCAGTTCTGCGGGCCAGGTGACCGCATGGAAGGTGATGTTATCTTTACCAATGAAGTAGAAAGACCTCGCCTTCTTATTCGTCCACCAATCCCGCCAGACATTGGGTTGCTCATGCAAATGACCCCACTCAACGGTTGACGACAAATAACCGATCACAGCCTCAAACCAGACATACAGACACTTCCCCTCCCAACCTCCCAGCGGCACCGGAATCCCCCACTCCAAATCCCGCGTGATCGAGGTTGGTTTCAAACCCACTGATTGGATTGTGCCCAGAGACTGGCGTAAAACATTTGGTCTCCAATAGTCTTCACGATCTTTTAGAAACTGCTGAATTTGCGGTTCCAGAGTTGAGAGGTCCAGGTAGAAGTGTTCAGTTTCCTTAAGCTCGGGGGTGGCGCCATCAACTTTTGAGCGGGGGTTGATCAGTTTTTCGGCTTCCAGCTCGTTGCCGCAGTGCTCGCATTGGTCAGAGCGCGCGCCTTCATAGCCGCAAATATAACAAGTTCCCTCAACGTATCTGTCTGGCAAAAAACGATTCTGCGCCGGGCTGTACCATTGTTTGGATACATTCTTCTTAAGATAGCCGTTCTCCAATAGAGAAAGGAAAACCTTCTGGGAGATAGAAAAATGGTTATCGGTATGAGTGGATGTAAACAGATCATAGCTTATTCCCAGTCGCTGGAACAATTCGATGAAACGCGGGTGATAATGCGAATAGATCTGGTAAGGAGTTTGCCCGGTTTGGTCAGCCTTGATCGTGATCGCCGTACCATGGGAGTCAGAACCAGAGACCATCAGCACTCGATTGCCTCTCAGGCGATGATAACGGGCAACGATATCGCCAGGTAAGTGAGAGCCGGTGATGTTACCGACGTGGATATCAGAATTTGCGTATGGCCAGGCAACAGCGATTAAAATGTTCTCGTTCAAAGTTAACTCCTATCAGAAAGCATCGGCAAATTTTACCATCCTTGTCGTGCTTTTATACAAAAGCCCGTTGTTTAAGAAAAATCTATACCGTGATTATGTTCACAGGGTCTGGTGTTCAGGTTTTGCCCGCATTCCAGGCAGATACCTTTACAATCAGGTTTACAAAGTGATGTTATCGGCAATTCCAGCAGTATATAGTCTCGGAAGGGTATGCCCAAATCGATATAGCCATCTTTAGGAACCAACTCTTCGTCCAGCTCTTCGATCATGCGGAGTTCAAAGACGTACAATTCCTCAAAATTCGTATGGATATGGACCTGCATCGGTTCCAAACAGCGGCTGCACTGACCGTCAATGTCCGCCTCGAGATCAGCTTGCAGCAACAAACCCTCACTCGTCCGGGAGAACGAATAGTGCCCAATCAAATTTCGAGCGAGCAAATCCGGTTCGATAAAAATTTCTGGGAAGTTTATTTCGAAATTTCGGCTATATCCGATAGGCTTATTTAGGAAAAAACCGATATTTGTTCGTAGGGAATACTTAATGTTTTCCATGGCAGTTACAATTGTTAAAGTATTTTTCGTGATTATATCATGTGGTCCGCCAGGACTCCAGCATATGGACAAAGTATGAAGAACCTTTTAGTTGCAAGTAACAACCAGCATAAATTCGAAGAGATCAGCGCGATCCTTTCCGGATTGCCCTTGCGGATGATCAAACCCGGGGATCTTGGTATCAGGCTGGAAGTTGCAGAAACCGGGAGTAGCTACCTGGAAAATTCACTGATAAAAGCAGAAGCTTTTCATCGTGCCAGTGGTTTGCCTGTGCTTGCTGATGATTCCGGACTGGAAGTTGAGCTGCTTAACGGGGCACCGGGAATCCATTCCCGCCGCTTTAACCCTCAGCCGGGAGCGAATGACCGCGATCGCTGCCTGTACCTGATTAAAAAGCTGGAAGGAATGCCCAAACCCTGGCTGGCTCGCTTTAACTGCGTTGCAGTGTTTTACCAAAACCCGACCACATGGACCCATTATCATGGAACAGTCGACGGAGAAATCATCGAAGAATTTCGGGGAGAAGAAGGTTTTGGGTATGACCCGGTGTTTTTTATACCGCCTTACAACAAAACGATGGCTGAACTTGGCACGGCAATTAAGAACACGATCAGCCACCGTGCCAATGCGTTAAAAAATCTGACTGCCCTTCACCAATGGGCAAATCAGTAGGGGTTAAAACTTATACCCAATTGTCCGTAAGAAATCTTTCCGCCAGGTGATATCCGCTTCTGTTTCGATGCCATGCGGCGAAAACCCATCCACCACACCTAAAACACCTCTGCCCAGGTCGGTTTCGATCAACACAACCTCGGTCGGATTGGCAGTTGCGCAAAAAATATTGACCACTTCGGGAACGGTTTTAAGATTAGTCAGGATGTTGATCGGGAAGCTCCCTTCCCCCAGGAACAAAATAAAGCAGTGACCCGCAGCTATTCGGAGGGCATTCTCTTTCGCCAGCTCGATCAGGCTCTCATCATTGCCAGCAAAGCGGACAAGACGCATACCGGAAGCCTCGCAAAATGCCAGTCCAAACTTTGCGGTTGGGGCAAAGGTAACCATCATCTCGTGAATGTCTTCAACGGTTTTGATGAAATGTGACTGCCCAAGGATGAAATTCATCTCTTCAGGCTTGTTAATTATTTCGATTATGATATTCATACCAGCCTCCGTGTTTTCCAAATTTTAACATACTCCACCTTCAGTTTTTCGAAAAATGAAACCAACGGTAATCGTTTGGCGCAAATAAGGTAAAATTCAGCCATGTTAAAGACAAGATTTCTTGTTTATGGGGGCTTGCTCCTCTGCCTGATTTTGCTTGGTTCTTGTTCAGGATTTTTAAATCAGCAGCCCACCCTGGACTTTAATCCAGTCACCCTAACTGCTGAGCCCCTGCCTCTGACCCCCTTACCAACCTACACACCCACGACTGTTCCAATTGGCTCGGAGGGTAACCCATTGGTTATGGGCATAATTATTGATGAGTTTGTCGCCGGTCAAAACGAAGCAGTGCAATCGGTGATGATGCATATGAGCGAAGGGCTTGGTCTGGAAGTCGTGGCGAGAGCTTTTGGAAATTACGTTGACCTCGAGCTTGCCCTGCAAAGGTCAGAGGTCCAGCTTGCCTGGCTGACCGCGCCCGAATATTTGCTTGCCAGTCAAAAAAACCTCGCCAGCTCGCTGTTGGTAACCAACCATCTCGGGGTTACCGCATATGGAATTCAGTTTCTGGGACACAAAGACGGCGAGCTGGAAAGTCACTTTGATGCAGCCACAAACACCTCACCATCAACAGCAGGGCAGGCACTCGCGCAGCTGGCAGGGATGCGCCCCTGCCTTACTCAAGAAGATTCGTTAGCGGGCTATTGGGTGCCGCTCGGTTATTTAAATCAGAATTCAATCAGTTACCTGCGTCCGGTGCTCACCTTTTCTTTTAGTGCCAGCATGCGCGCCCTTTACATAAAAGGAGTCTGCGCCTACACTTCCACCTATGCAATTTCAGCTGACCCGCGCACAAGTTCTGAAGTAATCCATGACCTGCCAGATGTTATCGAAACGCTGCCGATCCTCTGGATTTCGCCGGCTATCATCCCGAACATCAATTTATCGGTCAGCCCGCAGATAGACCTGACCTTGCAAAACCAGCTGTCGGAATACCTGCGCAACTTTTCGAGGGAAGATATCGGCAAAGCACTGCTGAGCCAGATGCTGGACTATGAAATCGCTCAACTGGAGCCAATACACGATACCAGCTACCAGGTACTGCGTGATCTGCTTTCTACCACGGATGTTCGCCTGGTCGACCTGGCAAGATGATGATAATCGTGAAAGTTATTTTTCGTTTCCTGATTATTACAGCCTGCATCCTCTTTTTTCTTACAGGAGGGCTACGAATTGCGATGCTCCTGCTTACCCAGGATTCAGTTTATAACCTGGATACAGTCCCATCGAAAGCTGTCGTTTTGGTACCCGGCGCTGGGTTGAATGCAGTCGGTGGTCCATCGCTCCCGTTAAGGGACCGCCTGGACGCTGCCATTCAGCTCTACAAGGCTGGAAAAGTGCAGAAACTTCTGGTTTCGGGAGATAACGACTCGGTCTACTACAATGAACCGGGAGCCATGCAAACCTATGCCATCGAAGCCGGTATCCCGGAGGAAGACGTGGTTCCGGACTATGCCGGGCGCCGCACCTACGATTCTTGCTACCGTGCCAGGCATATTTTTGGCATGGATGAGCTGATCGTTGTCACCCAGGCTTACCACCTGCCCCGCGCGGTTTTTTTGTGCGAAAATTCCGGAATCGATGTGGTTGGTGTGCCGGTTGAGCAATCCCGTTATATTCGTTCCCGCTTCTTGTTTTGGAATGTAAGGGAGGTTTTTGCCAGCATAATAGCTTGGACAGACGTCCTGATCACGAAACCTTTGCCCATTTTGGGTGAATTTGAACCGATTTTCCCCTGAAGCTATCAGAGCTTGTTATCACCCCAATATTCGCTGTAGTCCACCAGCGTGGTGAAACCGATCACCTCGTCCTCCGGCTTGAGTGTATACATCACCTGACCATTTCCGCTACGTTTACGGCTGACCGCGTTGGTTATGGTGAAAACCTTGCTGGCAGTTTTGCTGAAGTGCGCAATTCCTCTGTCGGTCAGTTTGCCAACTAATTGCGCGGCAACCAGGTCATCACCAGCTAATCTCCAGCCAATCACTCCCTGACCATAACGCCCCTGTTTGGGAATATCCGTCGCGGGAACACGCTTTGCCATGCCCAGGCGTGTCAGCAGAGCCACCTCGTCCCTGTCGGAAACCAGGGAAGCGCCAACGATGTAATCATTCTCCTTTAGCTTGATCGCATTCACGCCCGCAGCGACCAAACCCATCGGACGCACGTCATTTTCATCGAAGCGAATGGACATGCCCTGGGCTGTGGTCAACAACACGTGCTGAGTACCATCAGATATCAGCACCTGGAACAACTCATCGTTTTGGTTGATCTTTGTCAACACAAAATCACTCGCAGACACACCCGGCAGATCTGCAACAGCCGAGCGCTTGATCATTCCATGCCGACTGATTGTTATCACAAATCTTTCGGGCAGGTCTTTGGATTCGATTGGTACAGTAAAAATCGACTGCAAAATGTCGTTGGCATGCAGTGGAGCGATCTTGTGCGCGGGAGCAGCGCTGTCTTTCCCATTTTGTATCGGGATTGATAGCGATGCAATCGCCGCAGAGCGTCCTTCCGTGGTCACGAGGAAAATTGTTTGGTGCGAATTCGTCCTCACGAGGCTCCAGGGAGCTTTCTCACCTCCAAGGCGGTTGCATTTGTCCCCTTCCGTGCGTGAAAGCAGCCCGTCTTCGCTGAGTTCCACCCAATAATGCTCAAGGGGGAGCACATCCGTAACAGTCAGGAAATCCGAGGCTTTTTCGCCTTCACCCAGCTTGATAATTTGCGTTCGCCGCGAATCCGAAAACTTATCCTTGACTTCACTCAATTCATCGATCACAACCTGGCGCATCTTTTGGGAAGATTTCAAAAGAGCCTCAAGCTCCGCAATCAACTTGCTGACTTCTTTGTATTCGTCTTCAATTTTCTGGCGTTCCAACGATGCCAGGCGGCGTAATGGCATCTCCAGGATCGCGTTTGCCTGGATTTCATCCAGTTTATACCTGGTCATCAAGGTTTGCCTGGCGTCATCAACCGTTTTCGATTTTTTAATGATGCGGATAATTTCGTCGATGTTTTGGATGGCGATGCGCAAAGCCTTGAGAATATGCAGGCGTTCTTCATTTTTTCGCAAGAGATATTCGCTTCTACGCCGCACAACTTCGAGGCGGTGCTCCACGAAAACTCGCAGCGCTTGTTTTAGTGACAAACGGTGGGGGCTGCCATCCACCAATGCCAGAATATTGATCCCAAAGGTACTGTGCATTTGCGTGCGTTTATAGAGCGTTGTCAGTATTTCGTCCGTATCGGCATTTTTATTCAGGTCGATGACTATGCGCATCCCCTGCCGGTCGGACTCGTCACGTAAATCGGTAACCCCTTCCAGACCACCTTCGCGGACAATACTGGCGATCTTCTCAATAAGGCTGGATTTGTTGACCATGTAGGGCAGCTCGGTTACGATGATGCGCATACGCCCGCGCGACATTTCTTCGAGGCGTGTCTGCGCGCGCATTTTCACGGTGCCATGCCCGGAACCATAAATTTGAGAGAGTGGTTCCTGGCTGTCATCCTGTAAAATCAAACCGCCGGTCGGGAAGTCGGGTCCTTTTATATGGACCATCAGGTCATCGACGGTGATATCTTCGATCTTCTCCCAGTTTTGAAGCATCATCACCAGGGCATCAATGGTTTCGCCCAGGTTGTGCGGTGGAATATTGGTTGCCATGCCAACGGCAATACCAGAAGCTCCGTTTACCAGCATATTTGGGATCGCAGCCGGCAGGACCGAGGGCTCTTTCAGGGTGCCATCAAAATTGTCGGAAAAATTGACGGTCTCCATGTCAAGCTGACGCAGCAGTTCGATCGAAACAGGTGAAAGCCGGGCTTCTGTATAGCGCATTGCCGCTGGGGGATCGCCGTCGATGCTGCCAAAGTTCCCCTGACCATCCACCAGCATATATCGCTGCGAAAAATCCTGCGCCATTCTTGCCATGGCATCATAAACTGCAGAGTCGCCGTGGGGATGGTATTTGCCCAACACTTCACCGACGATCCTGGCAGATTTTTTGTGGGGAGTGTTATCACGGATGCCCATGTCATACATGGCATAGAGAATTCGGCGCTGCACAGGCTTCAGTCCGTCGCGAGCATCAGGCAAAGCACGCGAAACGATTACGCTCATGGCGTAATCGAGGTAGCTTTGCTGCATTTCAGCATTGATATTGATTTTACTTATATTGGCAGAAACCATGGACATTTTTTCTTTCTAATTATCGTCAATACAGGTAGATTACGACCTTTAACTATAGCATAAAACACCCGGAGAGTTGGATTCTCCGGGTGTTAATTTTTTTATCTGACCTTATTCGTCATCATCGACGTCGAGGAAATCGTCATCCTCATCCGGGTCAAAGTCATCATCTTCAAGGTCAGTTGCGAAATCGAGCTCCACATCTTCCTCCTCGATTTCTTCTTCAGCGTCAGACTCGCCAACGACTGATGCCTCGAATTCGTCGAGAGTATCAAGATCATCTTCGTCGAAGAGGTGTTCGTCCTCATTTTCATCGAAGTCGTCAATCTCTTCATCCGGGAAGATATCGAGCTGACCAACCTGGATATCAGTACTGCCTGGCTCAACAGCTTCCTCGGTTTGCTCTTCAAAGCGACCAGGTACAAAACCGGTCCCAGCCGGAATCAACTTACCGATGATCACATTTTCCTTGAGACCATAGAGAGGGTCAACCTTGGATTCAATTGCTGCGCCTGCCAACACCTTAATGGTATGTTGGAAGGAACTGGCTGAGAGGAACGAATCCGTGCTCAAAGATGCCTTGGAAACACCCAGCAGAATCTCACCGTATCGTGCCGGTCTTAATCCCTTGGCGAGCAGTTCCTCATTTTCACGACGAATCTCCAGCCTGTCCACGAGGTCCTGGGGAAGATACCTGGTATCGCCAGGACGGGTGATCAGAACCTTGCTGAGCATCTTTCGGATAATTACCTCGAAATGCTTGTCGTTGATATTCTGACCCTGGGTGCGATAGACTTGCTGGATTTCTTTAAGCAGATAAACTTCGGTCTCTTCACGACCTTTGATCCTCAGGATGGTATGGGGGTTCAGGGAGCCTTCTGTCAAAGGCTGTCCGGCTTCCACTTGCTGACCGTCCTTGATGCTGAGTCGGGAGGTGGAAGGAATTTCATACAACTCCTTGAGCTCATCCTCGTGGGAGACGATTACACGCTCTCCTTCGAAACGGACACGCCCCGCGTTTTTTGCCGTGATGGTGGTTTCGCCATGAGTCGCGATGACTGCATCCTTCGCTATTTCATCTTCTTCAGCCACCATGATCTCCCAGTCTTCAGGAATGGCATAGTCGTCAGAGACCATGACAATATCTTCAACCTGGACCGTGCGCTGGTCGGGATTCTTTTCGGATTGCAAAACCCGGGCTATGCCGTTAATTTCAGTGATAACTGCCTCGTCCTTGGGCATCTTGCGGGCTTCGAACAATTCTTCAACCCTGGGTAAACCAGTGGTAATATCACTGCCTGCGGCAACACCGCCAGTGTGGAAGGTGCGCAGCGTCAGCTGGGTGCCTGGTTCACCAATCGATTGCGCGGCTACAATGCCTACAGCGGAACCGAGCTTGACCATTTCACCACGACCGAGATCGGTGCCATAGCAATAAGCACAAATGCCGTGAACCAATTCACAGGTCAGCGGGGAGCGTACGAATGCTTCAGTGATGCCGGCATCCACGATTTTCCGGGTCAGATCATTGGTAAGCAGATCGTTACGATCAGCGATAATTTCACCTGTTTCCGGGTCGGCAAGCCGTTTAGCGAGCAGGCGACCAACCAGGCGATCTCCGAACGGTTGACCAGCAATATCTTCTTTGGCGTTGATCCAGATACCATCTTCGGTACCACAATCTTCGTTATTGATAATGATATCCTGGGCGACATCAACAAGTCTGCGGGTCAGATAACCGGCTTCAGCAGTACGCAGAGCGGTATCCGCCAGACCCTTACGGGTTCCGTGAGTGGAGATGAAATACTCCAATGCGGAAAGACCTTCGCGGAAGTTGGAGCGAATCGGCATGGGGATGATACGACCGGAAGGGTCTGCCATCAAACCACGCATACCAGCCATCTGCGAAATCGGGCTGAAACCGCCCTTTGTCGCGCCGGAAAGCGCCATCGTCGACAGGTTGCCATTGGGGTCCAGGTGTTTGCGTACAGCCTGACCGACCTTATTGGTGGTATCCTGCCAGACTTTGATAATGTTGTTGTTTTGTTCTGTTTCTGAAGACAAACCTCGTCGGTAAGCCCTCTGAATTTTCTCAACCTCGATCAGAGCGTCATCAATCAAGCCTTTTTTCTCCGGTGGGACAGTGATGTCAGAAACCGCCAGTGTGGAACCGGATTGAGAAGCATAACGAAAACCGATGTCCTTGACGCTGTCTGCGATACGGGTGGTCTCGTCGAGACCTTCGGTGTTATAGATTTCACTGATTAAATCGCGCACGCCGCCCTTATCCAGAACCTGGTTGGTAAATTGCATCGATTTGGGCAGGATATCGTTAAAGATCGCACGCCCAACAGTGGTGTCTATGATGCGCACTTCGGCATGTTCGAGTCGATTATGTTCATTATCGAAGAATGTCGACACGCGCAGTTTGATGCGGGTGTGTACTTTCACCTGTTTGAGCTGATACGCCAGTAAAACCTCGTCGATTTCACCAAACACCCTGATATTGCTGTTGGGTTCCTGTGGAGGGTCCATTGTCAGGTAATAAACACCAAGGACCATATCCTTTCCTGGGGAAATGACGGGCTCGCCGCTGGCAGGTTTGAGCAGGTTTTTGCTTGCAAGCATCAACTCGCGGGCTTCCATAACCGCTTTATCAGATAAAGGAACATGGACTGCCATTTGGTCGCCATCAAAGTCGGCATTAAATGCCGTGGTAACCAGCGGGTGCAGCTGGATGGCACTGCCTTCAACGAGTATTGGCTCAAACGCCTGGATACCCAATCTGTGAAGCGTTGGGGCGCGGTTAAGCAGCACCGGGCGATCCTTGATTACCTCTTCCAAAACTTCCCAAACCTCGGGTCGGTTGCGTTCTATATATTTTTTTGCGCCTTTGATGTTGTTTGTATATTCGTGTTTGTCCAGACCAGCGATCACAAACGGGCGGTAAAGTTCCAACGCCATCGCTTTGGGCAGACCGCACTGATAGAGTTTGAGGTGCGGACCAACCACGATAACCGAACGTCCGGAATAGTCAACGCGCTTTCCGAGTAAGTTGCGGCGGAAACGACCTTTTTTGCCTTTTAGCATGTCAGAGAGCGAACGCAATTCACGGCGTCCGCGCCGGCTGAGCATTCGACCGCGCTGTGAGTTGTCAATCAGTGAGTCAACCGCTTCCTGGAGCATGCGCTTTTCGTTGCGAACGATCACATCCGGGGCGCCTAACTCGAGCAGTCTTTTCAGACGATTGTTACGGTTAATAACCCGGCGATAGAGGTCGTTCAGGTCTGAGGTTGCAAAACGACCGCCATCCAGCTGCACCATCGGGCGCAAATCGGGAGGGATCACGGGCAGAACAGTCAGGATCATCCATTCAGGGCGATTTGTAGAACGGCGGAATGCTTCCACAACCTTCAAACGGCTGGTGGCTTTCTTTCGTTTCTGCTTGCTCTTGGTGGTGCGGGCTTCATTCCACAGTTCTTCTGAAAGTGCATCGAGGTCGAGCCTGTGCAGGATGTCATAGAAAGCTTCAGCGCCCATGTCTGCCTTAAAGACGTTGCCCCAGCGGGATTTCAAATCACGATAACGGGATTCGCTCATGAATGTGAAAGGTTCAAGTTCCCAAAGTTCGTCTTTTTTAATCGCGTTTTCATTCCTGGTTACCGATTGCTCGTCATTGAGCTGACTGCGCAAACCTTCCATAGCCAGGTCAGCTTCGGCACGGATTTTTTCTTTCTCCATGCCCAGCTTTTCAAGCCTTTCGCTCTTTTCGGCGCGAAGATCACGTTCAAGTTCTTCCATATGATCACGAACCAACGTTTGCACTTCGGAAACGTGTTTGGCAGTGACTTCCTGACCGGGTTCAACGATTGTCTTTTCAACGCCATTAATCGCGAAGATGATCGGTTTCCGGATGATTTTTCCAGCTTTTTCGTCCAGTTCACGTTCCAGGTCTTGCCCGGCAGAAATAACCGGCTCAAACAGGCTGGCAACTTTTTCGTCATATTCCTGGTCAATCGCAGCCTGGTCGGCATCGAGTTGTTTCAGGTTGGCATCCCGCTGTTTCTTCGTATCAGCGATTTTCGCATTCAGTTGTTCTCCCAATTCACGCTCTGAAACGCTGTCTTCGTCTTCCAATCGTTTGAGTGCCTTCTGTCGGGCATCCTCATCAACATAGGTGACGATGTATTGGGCGAAATAAAGCACACGGTCGAGATTCTTTCTCGAGATATCAAGGAGAAGACCCAGGTAAGAAGGAATACGTCGGGTGTACCAGATGTGGGCAACCGGAGCAGCCAGTTCGATGTGACCCATGCGTTCGCGTCTGACGGACGATTTGGTCACTTCGACGCCGCATTTATCACAGACGATTCCTTTATACCGGGGATTTTTGTATTTCCCGCAATAACACTGCCAGTCACGGGTAGGTCCAAAAATTGCTTCACAGAACAAGCCGTCTTTTTCCGGTCGCAACCTGCGGTAGTTGATCGTTTCGGGTTTCAGGACTTCGCCATATGACCAGCTTTGGATTACTTCGGGTGAGGCAAGATTGATACGCAGTGCTTTCATTTCTTTAGATTCCACTCATACCTCCATATTTGCTGAGGGTGCTTAAGACACGAAAAACCCGCTGGACTTATTTTTTCCAGTGTGTTTATGCCGTGTCCGGTTAGTTTACGCAAACTACTATTATATAATTAATCACTGTGCTTTGTCAAGTTTTTCAGCCCTTCCAGGCGATGAAGAGGAATATCCAGGTGGAATATGCTCCCTGAACCTAACTTACTGTCTACCGAGATAGAACCACCATGTTTCTCTGCGATTGATTTTACTATAGATAACCCCAATCCTTGTCCCCGGTTGTCGAAGTTTTGCTCATCATCCATGTGGAAAAACCGATTGAAAATCCTGGTCTGGTCCAGGGGAGCGATGCCTTTGCCATTATCCTTGATGCTCAGATGCATCCAGGAGGCGTCTTTTTCTGCCCTGATCAGCACAGTCTCCCCCCTGGGACTGAATTTAATCGCATTTTCGATCAGGTTATAGATGGCTTGCTGGGTTAAGATCCTGTCCGCTGAAATATAAGGAGTCTTTAAAGAACCAAAATCAGTGTGGATGGTGATCTTCTTCTGCTGTGCCTGTACTTCGAGCATATCAATGCTCTCATTGACCATCTCTTTGAAGTCAAAGGTGGTGTACATCAGCCCGGCGTCATTGTCCAACCGCTCCAGTTCCAACACTTTATTGACCAACCTGCGCATGTCTTCGATGCCGGATTCCAACCTGTCTACCAGGATGTTTTGCTGCGAGCTGAGATTGCCTATATGTTTAATCAGGCGTGTATAACCTCCCATCAGTTTTAACGGTGAGCGTAAATCGTGGCTTATATTGCTGACAAATTCGCTCTTTTCCCGCACTGCCTGGTTATTCTGGCGGTTGTCCCTCAGGTAGACGATTGTTCCTGTCTCTTTCCCTTCGAGTTTGACTGGCAGAATTTCAACCCGATATTCTTCCTCTCCCAGCCGGATGGTCTTTTCTTTGTCGTTGGCGGCTTTGTGCTTCTGCATCAGCTCAACCATCACGGATTGTGGAATAGACTTTTGGTTTTGGCTGGCAATGACCAGACCTGCCGGCAATTGGGACAAATTTTGCCCGGCAAAGTTTTCAAAAACGACCTCCCCGGATACATCGACAACAACAATTGGATCCGGAATCGAATTAAGCACTTCGTTCAACCAGGTTTTCTCCTTTCGAACCTGGGTTATCTGATCCTTGGTATTCAATGCGGCGGTCGCTCTGAGACCCAGTTCGCGGTAAAAATCGATTTCTTCGTTACTGAACCAGCGGTTTTGTTCAAAACCAACCCAAAGCGCTCCCCGCGAGCCTTCATTTCCGCGCAGCTGTAAAGCGACAATCGATTTTGGATAGGGGGTGCCGGGTGTGAGCCCGAAGTAATCGTCAATTTTGATATCGCTCAACACCAGCTGGTCCTGATCGGCAATTTTCTCCAGGATGAGCACATCAAGATAGGCATAATTGCGCGTGTGTTCACCCTGTCCGATCCTCAGGCGCATCTCTGGTTTGGCTGACTGCCCGATGTTCCCGAGCAAAATTAGACGTGCCGCGCTCGCATCCCTTGTGAGCGCGGCTCTGAGGATGGAAGACATCACCAGGTCATACCCTTCCCGGGAATAATGGGAAGGGTCCAATGAAAGCAGGCGCGATTGCGTGTCAGTGCGGACCTGCAAGCTCTTTCTCAGATCTTCGATCGCTTCGTTGATCGCACGTTCACCCTGGGTACGGTTGAAATTGGCTGGTTTGTGGTCATAATTGCCTTTGCTCAGTTCTGATACCTGGTCAATGATGCTGGTGACCAGGTTTGAGTTTCGAGACTCGTTCAGGTACGTTTTCGGCTTCCATTCCGCTGGAAAATAACGCAATAAGAAGGACAGGGCGACAGCCGCCAGGATAATCTCAGGCAAGTGCATGATCCACAGGAAGATTGCTTGCGTCAGAACAGCGATCGCATCCCTGAGACCATAAACAAACGCCAGTCCGAATTGGTAGAGCATCCAGAATAGCAGCAAGAGCATTGCGGTTTCGATCAACTTGGCAATCACCACCCGCGGATTGGTTGTATCTTCGAGACTTTCGTTGACCTGGTAAGTAAAAAGGGTTACTAAAACCGGATAATACATAAGCAGTGACAAGTCTTGCTGAAAGAGCAGAACTTGTGCTGCCCCGGTCAGAATCGCGATAATCACAGCGGCTACAGGACCAACCACACCGACCGCCAGGATTGCGGGAATACCAGCAAGCAGCGGCATGATCGGTTGGTACGATTCACCGGTGAACCCCAACACCGTGCCGTCAAATGGGGTCGCATTTGTAAAAAGCAATGGGATCAGGCTCAGAAGAAGGATATAAAACCAGCGGCTTGTGTAGAATTTCTGATGGAAAGGCTTTTTCGCCATTCTGTACAGTTGGAATCCCACGAAAACGAGCGTAAGAATTGGCAGCAAAAATGCAGCCGGTTTCAGGCTGTTCGCGTTTTGTCCTTGCAGAATAAAAAGCCTGGTTTCTGTGATTAAACCCTGGTAAACCATGATAAAGAATTATAGCATGGCAGAATGTCTGAATGGAGAATAAACAGGCTATCTGCGAGCAATCAGGTCCAAAACATGTTCAACGACCTCGTAAACGGTCATCCGATCAGAATCAACGATAACCGCGTCGTCTGCAGGTTTTAAGGGAGCCAAAGCTCTGCCCGAGTCGAGTTCATCGCGATGTTTGATTGAATTGAGGACATCATCAAAGCAGATCTTTTTACCCCGGGCGAGATCTTCGATATATCTGCGCTGTGCCCGCACCTCCGCGCTGGCTTCCAGGTAAATCTTCAGATCCGCCTGCGGTAGTACAACCGTGCCAATATCCCTGCCGATCATTACAATTTTGCCTTTTTTCGCGATGCTGCGCTGCAGTTCGGTCATGGCACTGCGTACGCGGGGATAGACCGAAACTTCGGATACATTTTGGTTTACATCGTTTGAGCGGATTTCCCAACTGTGGTCTGCTCCGCAGATGATGACATCAAACTGGCGACCATCGTCGCTGCTGGATGGGAGAATATCAATGTCAATTCTTTCCGCAAGCTGGCTGATCGACTCTTCATCTGAAATGTCCAAACCTTCTTTCAAAGCCTGGCTGGTCACAGCCCGGTACATGATGCCAGTGTCGAGGCAAATGTAGCCCAGCGTGTTGGCAATCAGGTTGCCAATCGTTGATTTGCCGGATGCTGCCGGACCATCAATGGAAATTGTATCCGGAAGGTTTTGAAATTCTCTTTCACACATACTATTGATTAGCTCCTGTAAACAAATTTGTTTTCACCCACAAAACCGCGTTTTGGTCAACGAACTGGGGCTTAGCTCCGATTAATAATCGCAGGTAATTGGCTGGCGCGTTTGAGAACCAGTTGACCGATCGTTCCAACACAACGTTCATACCCCTGAGTTCAACCTGGGCAGCCGGCATTTCGGAGGAACGGGTCAGGACCATGCTGGGGGTTTCTTCGTTTCGTTCGATCGCAAAATTGCTAAAATACCACCCGAGAGCTTCCGGCAGTTCAGCAATATCATAAGAACCGAGCTGCGCTGGAGACTTTCCCGCCAGGGCAAACTCCGCCTGGATCTGCCCGATATTCTGGTTTGGCAGCAAAACCTGGCTGCCAAGGTATTCATTCCAGCGAAATGCCTGGTCGACCTTGACCCCCCTGAAAACGCTGGACAAATTAAGCACAGCAAGAAAAAGAAGCAAGGTTACGAGCAGCACCTGGCTGCTTTTCGGTTTAGTCAAGGAAAAACTTACCAACCACCACGACAAGACCAGCAATACAATTCCAGCGATGATCATCAGGCTGAAATTGACGAATTGGGGGCTTGAAACCTGGAGCGGTGCCAACCGGCGCAGGTTGTGAGAAATAAATATTAGCAGGGCAAAGATAAACAGTGAATTTCCGATGGTTGCCAGGTTCCGCTCTGATTCTTCGAACACAAACCCACCAAGCCATATCGCTCCACCGACCCAAAACAGTAAAGTCGGAAAGAGCAGCAGCTCAAAACTCGAACGGCTGACAATTATTGAGAAGCCCACACTTACTGCGGCAGAGATACCCAAAATTGAATAAGCCGACTGCGTGTTGGTTCCTCTCGCTTTGATTAACCCGAGGAGGAATAACACCATCGGCAAAAAACTATGCGCAAAGATCAGGTAAATAGAATGATAGATTGGTTTCTCGAAGGGTTCTGAAAATTGCTTAAAATAACCCAAAATGCCGCTGCCTGCCCCGCCCAATCCAGCCGGGTCAAGCAAAAAAGAAGTGCTCACCAGGGCAATTGTGATCACAAAAGCGACCGCAGCAGCAGCCCAATTTACCGATTTGCTTTCCATTTCAAAATATTCCCTTAAACTAAAAGAGGGCTCTATTAACCTGGCGACAAGCTGGATAATGGCAATTAAAACCAAATAATTCCAAAAGTTAACCCCTCCCAGGAACCCCATTCCCACGGCGATGCCTGCCAAAGCTGGTTTTTTGGTCCGGAGAAAAGTCAGACCCCAGAGGATCCCAGCCAGTGCCAGGCTGCCTCCATTGATCGCTCTTGAAAAAACGACAAAGGTTGGGTCCAGGGCTAAAGCAAAGCTCAAAATCAAGCTTGCCCTGGTGCCCAGCCGATCTTTCCAAAACCAGGGAATTACGACCAGAGACGCCCCAACTACAACCGGTAGCAAGCGTGCCGCCAATCCGCTCGGCTCGAATAAGAAAAACAATAAAGAGGTCAACCCGGTATACGCCGGGACAGCGCTGCTCGATACCGCCAGGTGCCGGGAGACCTGGAGAGCCTGGTAAGCCAGCGAAACTTCATTGCCTGTGAATAATGTCGCGCCCAGAGAGACTAGGCGCACTGCCATCCCGATCGCGAACGCGATCATCACCAGGACGAACTGGCTGTCTGGTACCAAGGCGAATTTTTGATAAATTCTTCTGCTTTCTGTGCTCATCAGGGTCGAATCACCTCGTATATATCCAACGATTCCGTTTCAAAAACCTTTTCAAGATTGTCATCAAACTTATCCGCTTCCACGGAATAAGTCTGGCGTTCCAACTCGCCGACAACGATATAACGAATATTATACTGGTCGATGACGGTTAGTGCTCTCTCCCAACTGGACGAGCTGTACAATTCGCGCAAATCACTTTGCCTGGTTCCAATTTCCTCATAGCCACCCCGCCACTGGGCTTCATGCCCTATCCATCCCAGCACCGAGGGCATCCCGGAAAAGGTGGAAAGCAGGTTGTAGGTAGTATAACTTCCCCCGGTATCGGAAACCGCCTCAGCCATCACGCCCAATGGGGCATCTGCCAGCCAGGCAGCGGCTGTCATTTCGTCTGCTGAAGAAAGATAAAATTCCTGCTTTCCATCCAGTGAATAGCCATCACGCGGATTAAACCCTTCAGTTTTGTTCCAAAGTTCAATCACCGGGTAAACCAAACCGCCCGCCATGGCTGCCAGGCAGAGAATACCAAGGGCAGATTTGGGTCGCCTGGTCAAAAGATAGTAACCAATCCAGACCAGGAAAAGCAGCGGGATAATCAACAGAATGGCATCAAGCACGCTGCTGCCGAAATTTTCCGCCAGTGAAACCTGCCGCTGCTGCACTGAGATGCCAAAACTGATCAAACCAACTGCAAGCAAGAGAGGTCCGAAAAAGTTGTTCACCTTTGCTTTTGAATCCGATAGTAAATCGCTGATCGCAAAACTTCCAGCAAGCGACCATAAGATCCATGCCTGGAAGTAAAACTTAAAGATCGTGTTCATGCGCGTGCCAAACTGATCCTGCAGGTATAAAAACTCGGGCACGATAACCAGCAAGGCGCCAAGCAAAATCAGCATGATTACAAAGCTTCCAGAATTCGGTCGCGCAGTTTCGCCTTGCTCTTCAGTGTGTTCAGGTTCGGGATGAAGCTTGTTCAGCAGACTGTCCAAACCCAGCCAGGCGAGTAAAAACAAGGTCAGAAAAGCGCCCGGATACTTAACCCGCTCAAGCAGCGAGCCCATCAAAAGCTGCTGGCTCGATTCGGCACCCTGCAGTCCATTAAGTAAAGGTGCCAGTGACTCTGCCTGGCTGCCCACGAAGCCCAACCCCCAACCGACCAGGAACAAGAAGACGAACAGCCCCAGTGTCAAGAAGAAAGACTTGCCGCCTGGCAGTTTTTTTCGCTTTACCTGCTTAAAAACCAACCAGATCATGATCGCTGCAAGTAAAGGTGCGAACATGAGCCACAGGTTGCCCCCCCGGGTGAAAAACGCCAGGCTTGGAAAGAGACCCCCTGCCTGGGAAGAGAAGCTGAGGTAGAAGGGTAAATACGCCAGGATGCTAAGGATGCCGCCAGCCAGCCCAAGTAAAATCAACTGCACGATGCGCTTGCCGCTCCAGCCTTGTTGGTATGTCCAATAACTTACCAGCGCAAAGGCGATCAGGAGCAGGTAGAAAGGGAAATCCCAGGTGTTCAAAAAAGCCAGTCCGCCCAGAGTCAGCACAGCTATCAATACGTTCTTCCAGTTGAGCGGGATGCTCCTGCCAAAAATCATAAATCGACCAGCCCATCCTCCAAGAAAGGCATTGAAAGCCTGTGCAATCGCCAGCAGAACAAAGGGCATGCCCAGCAAATGTGGGTGATTATCAGAAAGCAGGAAGGTGAAAAAAGGGAATTCGTCAATAATTTCAATCGCCGTGCCGTTTAAACGAAAATCCTGCAAAACCCGGCTGGCTTGCCACCAGGACCATCCTCCGCGATCAGGAAACCAGGAAAGCCTGACAGGATCTGTGCTTAAAGCCGGCAAATTGAACATCTGCAGCGCTTCGGGCGATACAATCCCTCTGGCGTGCAGGACATCAAGCACGCCAAACCAGTTTGATACGACCAGCATCATCAGCGGTGCCAGCAGTGCCAGCCAATAGTATTTATCAGGGATATGCATTGAATCTTCGCGGGGCTTTTTTCGCTGGGCGAGCAGGTCCCATAACAACCCATAAGCTCCTGCCGCGGTAAGGGCGAACCATAATGCAGAAACAAGGTTGTAACCAACGGATGAAGCCACATCTGTAACCCGAATTAAAAGCGCTGAGAGTACGTATCCAAAATAATAATAAGAGATGCTGTAACCGGATAACCAGGGGTCGTGCGGTGGAAACCCCGGGGATTTGAGAATCGCATTAATGAATGCCATTTCCATGAATTTTTCAGTATGGATGATTTCCGGGTTGGCTGCCCGCACAACAGCCCAAAAAACAAAACCAACCAGGAAAACAACCTCACTTGCAATTATTAATTTACGAGAATCCTTAATCCACTCTTTGATTGGTCCAATCCCAGTCCGCCAAAGAACCACGAGGTTGCCCACAAGGATGACACCCAGCGCAATAATTGCCGAGGGCAGGTCGTTGCGTAACAAACCAATTGAAACCAGCCACCAGTACACAAACGCCCACAACAACAAGCCCAGCGGTTTGGCGAGATAGAAGCCTTTTGACCGCAGTTTTTGAAAAACCGTATGGGTCAGCGGCAGGCTGATCAAACCGAGGAACTGGATAAAGAGATACCATTTCAAAAAATCGAGCATGCTTTACCTCACCTTGTAGATCACCGTGCTGGCTTCACGATAGACTTCGTCCCAAAGCTCCCCATTCCATTCTTCAAATTTTGACAAGCCTTCAAAGGAATACATGGCAAATTCGAGTTGACCAACCACGATGTATTCCACATCGTACCGATCCAGGATATCGGTGACAAAGCTTTTATCCACGCTCTGATAAAAAGCGTTAACTTCTTCAACCCTGGACCAGACGTCGTTGTTCGCCAAAATTGCCCTTTGCTGACGTTGATGATAATTCCAGCCAACCACGCCCGGTAAACCGGTATAGATCGTGTAGCGGTTTCCCCAGCCATATTCATATGCCTGGGCTTCCATGATGATAGGAGATCCGCTTACATTATCCTGCATCCATTTAATGGCACGATAATCCTGCCCCAGGTTCATGTCCACGCCATTCATCTGGTAACTGGAAGTTTCCATATATTTCATTCCATCAAGCGTTTTAGGAGCGTTTGCGTCCATCCGGTCGAGGATTTTATCTTTGCTGGCAAGCAGCGGGAAGAGTAATCCGATAAATACCAACAACGCCAGGGGAACTTGAAAAAGAACCTGGTTTCGAGTTTTCCAGGAGCGTAACTCGCTGAACAAAATCACAACCGCCAGACCGAGAGGGAGGGTTAAGAGCATCCATGCCTGGTGGTAAAGCTTAAAGACCACGTTCATCCTGCCGATATCACCTACCAGGTAAACCAATTCGACCACGATCGTCAGCAGCAAACCAGTTCCAATTATAAAGTATGCCAGCCGTTTGCCATCGTTCTGAGTAGTGAAAATCAAAAACAGCGCCAGGCTCGCCAAAGGTACGGCGATGATCGCGATCGATACTTTGAGCAAAAGTAATCCAAACAGAACCACAAGTATGCCGATACCCGCGCCGATGATGACCTGTTTGTATTTTCTCCAGGGTTGTAACGCTGACATACGGGTGTTCGCCATCCAATGGTAGAGCTCCCAACCAAACCAGGAAGCAATCAAGAACAATATTAAGCCCCAATGTAACAAATATGAGGCAACTGGCGTTTTTGGACCTTGCCAGAAACCAACCGAGCTATATCCCGGGAAGAAGTTGTTTGAAAAATTTGCATACAACAACCGCGAAAAAACCAGGAGCGCTGCTGAGGCAGCCAGGGGAATGGCAAACTTTCGCAACCATCGGGGGATCTTTGCATTGGTCAGAGCAGGAAAATCCTTCCAGCCAACATAAAAGACGATGATGAGGTTAAATACCGCGAAAGTAAGGAAATCCCAGGTATTTGTTGGCTGCAGCGCGCCGATGACCATCGCGCCAATAAAGAACGCCGGGATGACCACCCACCAGATCCGTCTGGCAAGCTGCTGCCAGCCTTGTTTTACCATCAGGAGCGACAATCCCCAGCCGACAGCCGCCATGACAATTGGCATCGCAATCAGGTGGGCATGAAAATCGGCGTAAAGGAAGGTGAAAAATGGGAATTCCGTGATCGGTTCACCGGGAATGGTGCGGCTGGGGTTCCAATACCACGTTCCAGCGCCAATGGGCAGCTCCATCCCCTGTGCGGATAATGAAATAC
Source organism: Anaerolineaceae bacterium UBA5311 (assembly GCA_002411175.1). Classification (GTDB taxonomy): domain Bacteria; phylum Chloroflexota; class Anaerolineae; order Anaerolineales; family Anaerolineaceae; genus Mesolinea. Next base: position 37,275 of record DHRN01000088.1, read on the forward strand.
CTTTGATAATCCAAACTAACTTTTGGCTCAGATTTACCTGCGTGATGTCAGCTCCGCCTGAGCCTAAAGCGGCAAGACCATCGCTGATTACCTTGATTTCACCGAGGTTTCCGATAAATGCCAGCAGAAGTGCGCTGGCAATACCTGCCCAGAAAGCCCATCCGAAAATTTTCTTATCGTTATCAAGTTTGTCTTTAAGGACAAACCAGGCAAGATTCCAGCCAACAGTGAACGCCCCGAGAAACAGCATGGCATACCATAACGGCAGCAAGATGTTATAGGCAACGGATGGAATAATCCCAAGCAATTTGATCGGCAGGGCGACAATAATTTGCCCGTAATAGTAATAATTGATATACCCCCCCGCGTACCAGGGGTCATATGCCGGGAAAAGGCTGCTTTTGATGACCGCGTTCAGATAGCTGAAGTCCATTGGTTTTTCACCGCCCCGCCATGGATGCCATAAATCGGGGTTTTGATAACGTATCCACAGGAAGAAGGCGAACGCGACCAGGAAAATGAGCTCTTCAACCAGGAACTGCTTCCAATTTTCCTTGATATCTGCTAACAGCTTTTGTCGCGTAAACCAGGCGACAATCATGCTCAAGACCACAATCGCCAACAGGCAATAGATCAGGGAAGCCCTGGTGATGGCAACATTCACCGAACCAAGATTAAATGCCGCCAGTGTGAAAAGCAGCAGCCCGACGATCCGGGCAAACCCATACCCCTTGTCTCTCAGACCATAAAAAGCCAGCCGAACAACAGGATACACCACCCAGCCCAAAAACATCAGGAAAAGGTAAAGAGCCGCCACGCCGGTCCAAGGGCGCTGGTTGAAAAGAGCGTCACGGTCAAAAATCTCAGACCATGTGCCCCCTTCCTGCTGGATCTCAAGCTGCTCTTCACTCAATAATAGCTGGTTTTGAGGCAGATCATCGCCTTCTTTAAGGTCATCAAGCTGACTGGGTGTCAGGAATACCGCCTGGCTAAGATCCACTTCGTTGAGTACCTCCCAGGTATGTTCCGGGTCATAACTGGCATTTTTGCTGAAAATTAATACCTTGGGGTGATCGTAAACTGAAAAAGCTTCTTCCGCGTATTGGTCATTAAATTCGAGACTGCCCAAATTTGGATATGAAGTGAAGGTCTTTAGCAGGTCAAAGCCCAAATTTGAGCTAATCTGACCCTCTTCAGCCCGGTAATAGCAATCCAGCGTGTCTTCGTTCTCCCCACAGCCGATAAGCTCGCGGTAAAAATGGGTGCTCATCGGATATCGTTCAGGAGCGCGGGGAATTGTGCCGAACTGTCGATTGGAACTCATGATGATGTAATCTGCCTGGTTTAGCACCTGGTATAGGCGTTCGCGCTTACTGGCTTCATCAGGCCAGTACATTTCAAAATTTAAATCACCCCGGAACAAACCTGCACCGGAGTCATACGGAACCATGCCCGGTCTCGGGAGCGGCAACCCATCATCCCAGGAGCTCTCCAGGGCGATGCCCGGAGTTGAGACCATAATCTCCCCTTCGCCGGTTTGCAGCTCCAAAAGCAATTCAAGGTCCTGCGCCTGGGTAACTTCCAAAGGTTGGTCGAAATTGAAGACCACCCGTCCACCGCGACCATCACCCGGTGTGTTGAAGCTTCCGCTGACAACGCTGCTTGCTGATACGACCTCGCTGTCATTATTTGCTGTGAGCGTCATTCGAAGACTTTTCTGACCAGCAGATAGAGAATTGTCCAACAAGTAAGGGATTTCCACCCGGGTAACCGACCCGGTGTTGAGAGTGCTAACGCGCATGGAGTAGGGATGCAGCTGGTTGATTATCTCGTTGATTTTCGGCAGCGTCTCCTGGATCATTTCGCCGTTATTCCGATATAGATTTGCAGTCGGCACTCCGGAAAGATAGCTCTGCGAATCAGGACTCACCAGGGTTAGCACTGCCTGGTAGCGTCTGCCTGCTTTCAATTCCATGGCTTCTTCAAAGGAAAAAACCAGGAAGCTCTGGCGGCTGTTGCCGTCTGGAGCAAGCGGATTTGAGCTGGTGAACGGGCTTTCATGCAGCGGCTGATTCGTTTCAGCGTCAAGGATGGTTAATTCATATTCAACAGTTTCCAGTGAGGATCCAATCGACTGAACGTCCGGATAGGTCAAGTCCACAATGTGGGCTGCTTCCTGGATGGAAAAAGTCAGGGGCAGGCTCTGACCGCTCACCAGTGTTGTATAAGCCCGGTATTGCGCGGGCAATTTCACATCGCCAGTTTCCGTCTCGATGTAAAGATTGACCGGACCATCCAGATTTTCATAAATCCAGTCGGTTGCCTCCACCCGGGTGACTGGTCGGGTGTAAATTTGTGTAAAAGCGAAAGCCCAGGCAGCTGTGCCGACAAGGATTAGGGCGGTTAAAACTATGCCGATTCGTGTAATTGAACCGGCGGTTAGTTTGAATCGTTTAACCCTCAAGCCCTGCTTGTTGCTCAAAAGAAAATTTAACCCCCAGCCGGCAACCACTGCCATCAGCGGATAAAGCTGCAAGAGATAGCGCATCGAGCTCACCCAGGCTGTGCCCTGCCACAAGTAATAAAGCAACATCCAGACCCATATCGGCGCGTGGTAAAGTTCATTTCGCTTGAAAATCTTCCAGCCCATCGCCAACCAGCTGATCACAGCCGTAATCCCCCAGGGTAGACTCACACCCCAAATCAAAAGATTCTTCAGGGAAAATGTGACCGGTCGTCGTATCCATTGCAATGCCGGCGGGAAGTCGACCTCCCCTGTGCTTTGCTGCTGCAGGTTCCTGAGACCGTTCCACCAGTCCGGGTTGATTCCAAAATTAAAAAACCCCGGACCAGCAAAAGCATATGGCTGCAGGACGCGGAACGTCAAAAAGCTGACAACAGCGGCAATCACAACATTTAATACCGCCACGCCAGTCCTGCCGGCGCGTTCAGATTCGTCCATCTGCCTGATGCGCACCAGCTCGACGAGGGGCAATAACAAAGCCAGGGAAACAGCGTTGATCTTGGACGCGGTTGCCATTCCCAATGCCAGCCCGAAAAAGATATATGGCCAGAAACGCTTCCATAACAGCAGCGCTCTGTTGTCACCTTCAGCTGGTTTTGTTTTCAATTTGAGGATGTTGACAGCTGCCAGCACGGTGAGCATCCCAAATGTGTTTGTGAAGGTATCAACGGTCATGAAATGAGACTGTTGGATCGGGAAAACTGCCAGGGCATACAGAGCCGCTGTGATCAGACCAGCCCGTTCGTTGTAAAGCCTGAAGGCGATCAGGAAAACAAGAAGAATGGTCAGAATATCCGCTGCTGCTGAAAGCTGCCTGCCGAGAAGGGTATTGAGGTCATAGCCAGTCTGACCGGTCCATTCTCCAGCATAGCGGATCAGGAACAACGGGAAAGTCCCGTAAACAAAAAAAGTGAATCCATGCGTGTTCGGGTTGAGCGCTGATGATTCCGTGTTGAAATATTCAGAAACAGAGTCTGCCGGTCGAATCTGGGCGATCACCTGTGAGAGAAAACGTTCGTCTGGATGTAAATGAAAACTTTCGTCCCAGTTCACATTGATCACCCGGAACGAAGCTCCGATCACCATGATCACGAGCAATAACAAAATGACCACAGACTTTTTGAGCTGTTTGTTTTTTTTGGTCGCGGAATGTGGCAGCTGATCACTCATAAGCTTATTGACCTACAATATAAATAACAAAATTCTTATCAGGGTTGGCACTTTGATAGGTAGTGATGAGCCCTTGAGGATAGACCGATTGTAACTTGCCAATCCCTTCCTTATCAAAAGGATTCAACAAGAATATCTTCGGGATGGCAGTTTCCACCGTCTGTTCAATATTTTCCGGGAGGATGGACAGGTTTTCATCCGGTTTCCCCTGTAGAATCGCGATCGCGCGGGCATCAACCCAGTGCGGATAACCGACGATGTAGCCCTGGCTATATCCACCCTGACCTTCATCAAAGTTGGCTATGGCGCTTGCCATTTCCCTGGTGTTCCAGGCAGAATTCGTAAACTGAACGGCATAGTCTTCAGTAATCAGCTGATAGTTGATAAACACAACCAGGATCAAAATAACTGCTGTTAAGCCATACTTCCAGGCTTTCACAGTGGCAATGCGCAGCGTACTGGATTGTTCATAAGCCAAAGACATGCCCCTGGCTGCCAACAAAATAGCAAATAATAACAGCGGCAGGCTTTTGTCCAGCGCGGGATGCTCCGCAGGAAAGGCGAGATTAATTGCTGAAGGAACCAGGAACAACACCATGCCAATTAACATCGAAAGCAAACGGTGCCTGTTATTTTTTTTCGTGAGAATCAACATGAGAATAAGGGCAAACAAGAAGAAAGCTGCGCTGACCCAGTCGAGTGCCGGACGATTTCGGAGCCCATCAACCCAACTGCTCTGATTGCTCCAGATGAAGATGCCCATCCCGCTTAACAGGTTGCGCAGAAAGATGAGAATCCCGTTCGCTGAGCCCTGAGGAAGCAGAAACCCAGTTGTGATAGGTGCCGCCCAGGCTTTGAAATTTGAAAACACCACGAACAGGTAAGGCAACAGCACGATAACGCTAACTATCAACCCTAAGCCTACACGCAATAAGATTGCATTACGACGGTTCGCCTGGTTTTTCCTGGTGAAATATGTCAACGTAACTAAAATGTTTACCAGCGGCAGAACCAGGAAAACTTTATTGGTCATGATCCCAAAACAGGTCAGAACACTGCCGACCAGGAGGGCGTTAAAATCGTCCTCTTCAAGCGATTTGAACAGATAATACACAGCCGGAACCAATAAAGCCAATACCAGACCATAGCCGACCACTGCCCTTTGCTGCAAAATCGCCCAAAAGCTCACACCCATCAACAAAGCTGCAATCCACCCGGTTTTATCGTCGAAGAACAATTTCCCCAGTTTGTAGGTATAAAAAACAGCGATTAACCCGGACAGGGCATAAGCAGCCTTCAATGCCAGGTAGCTTAACGGTGCGCCAAAAAACGTTGAGACAAGTGCCGCCCAGTAATAACCAAGCGGCTCGGAGACTACATTCCTCGGAAACCACAAGCCCCAATCACCACCGCGGATGGCGTGGACACTCAGGAAGGTTTCCACCTGGGTGCTTATCATTTCAGATGGGATGGAATCGAGCTTCATAAACTGAAAATACACAACAACCAAAAGCGCCAACCCGCCAAGAATCAGCCTGGGCTTATCGGCGACAAGTCGTGTGAAATACTCCCGCAAGTCAGGTGCTTCTCTTCCACCTGATCGCTGCCAAAACGATCCGACTACCGCAAGGATGCTGCCCGCCCACAAGAGCAGAGATGCAAAATTCATTTTCCCGTCTTGATAGACCAGGAAAGCGCCGATTGCCAAAACAACAGCAATTAATAACCAGGTCCATCGGAATTTCTGTTCAGATAATTGCGTTTGGACATCTTTAGTCCAAAACGGTAACGAGTCGGTCTCCTGCTGCCTTTTTGAGACCAGCGCGAGAAATATCCCCAGCAGGAAAAAGGCAACTGCCACTATTGAAAGTGTGTTGCGAAAGCTCTCGAGCAAAAACTGACCGAGCAAGAAAAACACCAGCGATGTTAAAAAGAATTTGCCTGCCTTTGGCTGCCCAGGTATCTCGTCAACTATATCCTCAGCTTCAGTCACCTGCGCGACGCCGCCTGATGGTGCGCCACTGAGCAAATTTCTCAGATACTCGAGAATCGTAGGGTCATCGTTAATAGGTAACTCTTGCTCTTCCATTGATCGCTCTTTATGAACCTATGCTTTCAGATGTTTTTTCCTGGCATACAAATACCCCAGTTCGGGATGGACAGCGTTTTCGTTCTTGATCACATCGTACCCGTTCCTCTGGAACAAGTTGATTAACCTGGTGTGATGGTTGAACTCATCGAGGTCGTGATATTCCATGATTATCCGGTCTATATGTTGAAAGACTTCATGATCATCGCAAAAAAAGATCTCATACTCCGCGCCTTCACAATCCAGTTTCAGCAAGTCTATTTGCCTTCCTACTTTTTCCTCAACCAATTCGTTCAGGGTAATTACCTGGATCGTGGTTTCCTTCACTGCAGGTTCAGTGCCATTCCCGTTTCCACTGATCGCCTGCAACGGTTCGTTGTTCAGGAAACGCAGCGGGATCTCTCCTGCCCGGCTCCATACGCCCAGGTTGTAAGTCTGTACGCATGGCAGCTTATTCACACGAACATTTTGCCTGAGAATATTAATTGATCCAGGATTGGGCTCGAATGCATGTACAGCCCCTTCTTCCAGTTCCAAAGCGACGTCAATGGTAAATTCACCAATTGCTGCCCCGATATCGACAACGATCCAGTCGCTTTGCACCGGCGTGCCATACTTGATGTATAAACAATCCAGCAGCGTTTCTTTAACAGACCAGGCTTCCATTTTGCTGCCTACGCCAATTCTCAGATTATCGCGCCGTAATTCAAGCCATTTAACCCCGTCAAACGGTTTGCCTAAAAAGATTTGAAACAAGACCTTCCAATTCTTTACCCCTTTTAAGAGGGTAAAAATTGAAGAAAGGTAGTATGAATACTTGCGGAAGAAATTCAACTACTCCTCCTCGCGATGTAAAACGTGCAGGTGCCGTTATCGTCAAATGGATCTTCGACCAGCCTGACCGCCCTGTCGAAATGGATGAAGGGATTCTTCCGGCTCGGAAACAAGACCCATTTTCCGAAGAGCTTCTTCCAAAGCAGGTTTGGCAATCCAGCCGCGTGTCCGCGTTCCAGGATGTGTAACGCTTTTTCCGGGAAATAATGTCTGTATTCAACCGTGTCAAACCCGGCGGTTGTTAACCTGTCAATCCATACCTGTGGAGGGTCGAGGTTGATATGCCGGGAGATTTTGTTAAAAAAGCGTGAATACCTTTCTGATAAGAACCCCAGTCCAAACCTTTTTAATATTTTCATCCCCCACAACTGGGTGCGAAAGCGCTGGTTGGGCACGGTAAAATAAAAAGCTCCACCTGGTCGCAAAACGCGGGCAACTTCGTTGAGAACAGGTTGAACCCCGGCGATGTGTTCGAGCACCGAATTGCTGATTGCGCTGCCAAATTTTTCAGCCTCAAGCGGAGCTGCCTGTCCTTCTGCCTGCACCAAAAGCGGGTAGGTTTTTCGAGCCTCCGCCTCCTGCAAGGGCTGCCACCAGGGGTCCAGCCCTACGACAACCTGCCCGTCGAACAACGCCCAGGCAAAATGACCATCGCCGGCACCGACATCGTAGATCGGTTCAGCCAGTTCAATTTGTTCGTACAAGCTTTGTTCCACCGCTCGCAGCATCCCCCTGAAATAGGGCAAATGGAACAATTGCCTCTCGCAAATTCTTTCAATTTGCTCATGGGTCAGATTATTCATTATTAAGAATCGCCTCCATCCAGGCTTCGTAGCGCCGCGCGACGGCTTCCTGCTGATAATCTGCCAGGAATTCGGCAGGTACAAATCGTGCTTTTTCGCCTTTTTCAAGAATGGCAATGACAGCCCCGGCTATTGCGTCTGCATCCCGGATTGGAACGATCTTTCCCAAGCCGGTTACCTTAACTGGGTGCCTCACCCCGGGCAAATTGCTGGCAACAACAGGTGTGCCCTGGGTCATTGCCTCAAGCTGGACGATACCATACGATTCAGTCGCGTTCAGGCTGCTGAAAACCAATACATCGCAAACCGAAAAAAAAGTCTCAAAAACTTCATCGGGCAAAAATCCAAGGGACTGCCATTTTTCACCAAAAGGTCGGATAAACTCTTCAATTTGTTCCTGGTAGGCTTGCTCACCAACCACCGATTTCCATGCCCCGGCGTGTACAACCCTGGCATCAGGGAATTTCTGCAGTATTTTGGGGAGAGCCAGGGCAAGGTATTCATAGCCCTTTTCGGTTGCCACGCGCCCCGCCAGACCGATTATCCTGTCTTTTTCATCGAATCCATGCTCTGAACGGAATTGTTTCGCTCGTTCTTTGGATACGGTCTTTACTGTAATCGGCGTTGGAGAGGCAACAACTTTTTCGAGGTACTTCGATAGCACCGCTGAGTTTTCTGCATAATCCAGAGAATTTTGAACGATTAACGCCGCTTTGTCGAGAACCATTTTTCCAAGCGCGGTAGTAATAACCCCAGCCAGCTTGTTAATCAACCCTCCGCTCATCACCAGGTCACAGTGATACATTGCTAAAACCGGTTTACCCAGTGAAGCTGCAATCGTGCTCGGAACAAGAGCTTCAAACTGGGGCAGGTGCAAATTGACAATATCCGCCCAGTCAACCCACTCGCGTGCTGCATTGGGCAAACCTGCCATGATTACCCCTTTTGAGAGATGCATGGTCACTGGAACGCGGACGATCAGGAACTTGCCATAGACTTCCCGCAGGGGTAAGTCTTTCTCATATTGTGAAGTTAACACCACGACTTCGTGTCCAAGCTCTGCCAAACCTTCAGCCAGCCTCAGAGCGTAAACCGACAAACCGGAACTGTAAGGGTGAAAATAAGTGGTTGAGATCAGAATTTTCATGTCAGCTCATCCTTTCGCTGCCGGAATGCCATCGCCCGGTCGACCAGAGAACGAAAACTTTCGCCAGTGATGAACAAACCGATCACACCCAGAACTGCGGGAACCAGGATCTGCACAGCATGCACCACCAAAGCCATCGCCAGGGCAGGGGCTTTATCGACACCTACGAGGGCATAGGCGCCAACTGCGCCAGCCTCAAACACACCCAGCCCGCCTGGTGCGGCTGGCAAGGCGTTCACAAATGCGCTGGCGGGAATGACCAGCATAGGCCACCACCATTTGGCAGTATCCAGGATCGCATTTTGCAGGATGTTGAATTCCACCATGGAGAAGGACCAGCTTAGAGCCAGGATTAGAAACGCGGGGATCAGGCGGGATGGTTTTAAAAAAAATTGAAACCCGTCCAGCAAATGATCCAGGGCGGGAATCACTCGTTGGTGCATAAACATCGATTTCGAAAATCGGGCAGTCAGCCATGATCGGATACTTTGCTGGTTTTTTGCTGCCAGGATGATGATGATCAATCCTGCCATCAAAGCAAAAAACCCCCACCAGGCGATAGTCCTCAAGGTGACGTTTTCAATAAAGAGTAACAAACTGACCAATAAGAAAACAAAACCGACAAATAAATCCAAAAACCGTTCGGCAACGATTGCCGCAAGGACTTCCATGTAAGTCGCAAAACCTTTACTTTGCCCGACCAATACCGCGGCTCGTCCTAACTCTCCCAATCTCAACGGTATGATGGAGTTGAGCAAATATCCGATATTCATCGCCCAAAATGCGTCAGCAAAACTGAATTTGGGTCCCAAAATCAATTTACAGGTGACACCACGCAGCAGCAATCCAGCCGAAAAGCATAAAAGGATCAGTAAAACCGATCCAAAAGTCAGTTGCCTGAAGGCATCCAGCATCGCCTGGTAATCGAGTTTGCGAAAAACCAGCCAGATCGCCACCACACTGATGATGATCGCCACAGCGATTTGTAAAAACCGGTTGGCTTTTTTGTTCGACTCGGTCGCGGGCATTAATCCTCCAGGCGTAAGATTGCCATGAAGGCTTCTTGCGGAATCTGAACATTGCCAACCATTTTCATTCGTTTTTTGCCCTTCTTTTGTTTTTCGAGCAGTTTCTTTTTGCGGGTGATATCGCCGCCATAACACTTCGCCAGCACATCTTTGCGCAGAGCTTTGACGTTCGCCCTCGAAATCACCCTGCCCTGGGCGTACGCCTGGATGGGAATGACAAACATCTGGCTGGGGATAATCCCCTTAAGCTTGCTAACCAGGGCTTGTCCTTTGTGAAACGCGTCCCCTTTGTGGACAATGGCTGTAAGCGCGTCTACTGGTTCTTCATTAAGCAGGATCTGCAGTTTGACCAGGTCACCCGCGCGATACTCGATAAACTTATAATCCATCGAGGCATAGCCGCGGGTGCTTGACTTTAAAAGGTCAAAAAAGTCGATGATGATTTCAGACAGTGGAATTTCAAAATTCAGTTGAACCCGGTTGGCGGCTGGATAATCCTGATTAACATAGATACCCCGGCGTTTTTTGACCAGATCCATGACCACACCGTAATAATCGGTTGGTGTAAAGATCTCCAGTTCCATCCATGGCTCGTAAATATCCACGATTTCCCCTTCGTCGGGCAAATCTGCGGGGGAATCGATGATGATCGTCTTGCCATCTCTCAGATCCACCTTATATTCAACCGATGGGGCTGTAAAAACGACATCCAGATTATATTCCCGTTCTAGTCGTTCCTGGATAATCTCCATGTGGAACAAACCCAAAAAACCGCATCGAAATCCGAAATTCAGCGCTTCGGAGGTTTCCGGTTCGTAGGTGAGCGAAGCATCGTTGAGCTGCAGCTTCTCCAAAGCGTCTTTAAGATTGCCATAATCTTCGCCTTCGGTTGGGTAAACACCCGCGAAAACCATGGGTTTGGCTTTTTGATAGCCGGGAAGGGGGGTTTCAGCCGGCTTCAGGGCATGCGTGATCGTGTCTCCAACGCGGCAGTCCGAAACCGTCTTTAATCCGGTGGCTACATAACCAACATCGCCTGCTTCAAGCAGCTGCACCGGTTTCATCCCCGGTGAGAAAACGCCAATTTCTACTGGCTCAATCCTGGAACCAGTCGCGATCATCTTGAGCTTGTCCGAGGGACTGATTTTGCCGTCAAAGACGCGGATATAAGCAATCACGCCTTTATAGGAATCGTAGTGTGAGTCAAAGACCAGCGCGCGCAGTGGTTTCTCTTTGTCCGCAACCGGCGCGGGGATTCGTTCAGCAATCGCCTGCAAAACCAGGTCAACATTCTCGCCGGTTTTCGCGCTTATGGCGATAATATCGCTCTTGTCAACACCGAGCAGCTGAACCAGGTCACGGGTGACTTCTTCGACCATTGCAGACTGCAGATCGACTTTGTTCAATACAGGGATGATCACCAGGTTGGCATCCAGGGCGAGGTAGAGGTTTGCCAATGTCTGGGCTTCGATACCCTGGGTGGCATCGATTACCAACACGGCTCCTTCGCAAGCATAGAGTGCCCGACTGACTTCATAGCTGAAGTCGACGTGTCCGGGTGTATCAATCAGGTTAAATTCATAGTCCCTGCCATCTGGCGCAGTAAAAACCATGCGTACAGCCGAGGCTTTGATGGTTACCCCTTTTTCTCTTTCGAGGTCCATGGAATCGAGCACCTGCTCGGTCATATCCCGGTCTGAGATCGTTCCGGTCAGCTGCAGCATGCGGTCAGCCAGGGTTGATTTGCCGTGGTCTACGTGGGCGATAATGCAAAAATTTCTAATGTTTTCCATAAGCGTATCAGTATAGCTTATTATACCTTCAACGGGGAACATCCCGCTTGCTTGCAGCAATTCTCAATATGAA
>DHRN01000039.1 GCA_002411175.1 Anaerolineaceae bacterium UBA5311
TTGTGAACGGCGGATTGAGGGGGGAGCAACATCACCGTCCCACCAATGTCACAACCCCCTCAATACACGGCTTCGCCGGAACAGACGTCACACTCTACGGCTTATCGTGGGACGGCATGGCATCCTTCCCCTACAAAACAAACAAATCTTTCTGTATTGAGAATTGATGCGTGAATGACCCTATCTTGCGAGCAGGGTGACAGCCAGCAGCTGAACAACGGCTGAGAGGGTGTAGATGATCCAAAAATACGAGTGGCGGGTTTTGTGGCGGAAAACCTTCATCCCCACCAAGCCGCCGATTGCCCCACCGAAAACGCCCAACAACAGCAGTACCTTTTCCGGGATTCTGCGTCCGTCTGCTTTGGCCTGCAGTTTGTCGTAACCAAGCGTTAAAAAGGTGATGAAGCTGATTGGGATGAGTAACCGGTCCATTATTATTCCTGCGTTTTTCAAACAATTGGGAATTATAGCTTATCATTAACTGTGGAGAGAAAAATGAACCCCGAAAACCGCCTGATTCCACTTGAAGCTGTAGAAAATGAAATATTGGTCGTCAATAGTCGATTTATCGCCAGTTTATCTCCCGCTGGGAGTGTGGAAGAAGCTCGCGCTTTTGTCAGCGAGATCAAGCAGCGTTATCACGATGCATCGAATCACGTGCCGGCTTTCATCATTGGACATGGCAAGAGCATCATCACCCATTGTACTGATGACGGCGAACCCTCCGGCACCGCCGGCAGACCAGCCCTGGCGGTCCTGCAGGGCAGCGGGTTGGGTAACGTGGTTGTTGTGGTTACGCGTTATTTTGGGGGCACCAAGCTGGGCACCGGTGGGCTGGTGAAGGCGTATGGTGATGCTGTCAGAGAGGTGCTGAAAGAGGTGAAATTCGCCGTGTTGGTTCCAACGACCACGCTGATGTTCGTGCTTCCTTATCGTTTGTATGACCAGGTTGTGAGGTTGATGGAAGCCAGCGGTGGGCAGGTAGTCGACACTGAATTCATGGAAGAAATAACTGTAACCGTACGTTTCAAGGATGAGGCAGTTGAGGAGTTCAGCAACGACCTGGGCAATCTCTCGGCAGGTCAGGTTGAGCTGGTGATCATCGAACAGAACTCCGAAAGTGTTTTTCCGTTAGTTTAATCATTGATGCTGAGCTGGCAGCAATGCCCACCCGATCCACGCCATCGCAAGCGCAGTGTAACCAATTTTCCTAATACAATTGCTGCTGGGCGGTATAGAGCTTATAGTACAGCCCTTTCTCCTGCAATAATTCAGCATGCGTTCCGGCTTCGACAATTCTGCTCCCCTCCAGGGCAACAATACGGTCTGCATTGCGCACAGTCGAAAGCCTGTGAGCGATAATGATCGTTGTGCGCCCTTCAATCAGGCGGTCTAGCGCTTGCTGAATGAGCATTTCAGTTTCTGTATCAACAGAGGAAGTCGCTTCGTCCAGTATCAGAATCGGGCTATCTTTCAAAACCGCCCGGGCGATCGAGAGGCGCTGTTTTTGTCCACCAGAGAGCTTAACCCCCCGTTCTCCGATCAACGTGTCATACCCGTTAGGCATTCGGTCGATAAATTCGGAGGCGTTGGCAATCTGGGCTGCCCGGATCATCTCTTCTTCGCTTGCGTCCATTTTCCCGAAAAGGATGTTTTCGCGGATGGTGCCGTGAAAGAGGTAAACGTCCTGTAAAACCATGCTGACGGATTGGTGCAGTTGGTCGAGGTCAATCTCCCGCACATCCACACCATCCACGCTGACACTGCCGCTGATCACATCGTAAAACCGGGGAATCAGGCTTACCAGCGTGGTTTTACCCACACCTGTGGGACCAATCAGGGCAACTGTGGCGCCTGCGGGAATTTCGAGGTTGATATCTGAGAGGACTTCTTCTCCTTCAATGTAATGAAAACTGACCTTGTCAAAGTGGATACGTCCTTTCAAAGGTTCGTGAAAAATATGTGGATTCGCAGGGGAGGCGATTTCAGGGTCGACAGTCAGAATTTCAGCGACACGTTCAAATCCAGCCAAAGATTCCTGGACGGCTTCCATCGAATTGCCCAGACCGCGAACAGGGGTATAAAAACTGTCCAGGTATAGAAAAAAGGCGACCAGGTCAGCAATCGAAAGCGTTCCGGCGATTGCCATGCGTGCGCCAAAATAGATTATCAGCAGCTGTCCAATGCCGGCTGCGAAATCAAAAATCGGATTAAAGATCGCCATCAGCTTCAAAGCGTGCAGGTTTTTGTGCAAAACAAGCTGAATTTTGCCGTCCACCTTGTCGAGCGCGTCCTCCTCCCGGGCAAAGGATTTTACTTCCCGGATGCCAGAGAGATTGTCGTTCAGAATCGCGTTCAACTCACCAACAGAATGCTGCCGGTTTCGGAAAGCAGGACGCACAATTTTGCTATAACCAATCACGGCTGCGACGATCAGCGGAATAGGGATGAGCGTAAGCAGTGTCAGCCGCACATTCATTGAAAGCAGGATGGCAGTAACCCCTGCCAGGGTGATGGTGTTGACGATGATATCAGGCAGTGCGTGCGCGACCATGCGCTCGAACAGGTCGGTATCGTTGATAATCCGCGACATCAACTGCCCGGTTTGCTTATCCTCATAAAAGCGTAGTGAGAGCTTCTGGATGTGTTCGTAAACCATCCGGCGGGCGTCTGATACCACCCCCCAGCCTGCCTTGTGGGCAGCGTAAGAGCGGATAAATTGCATCACTGCCCGGGCAATGAAGACGAGCAGCGCGATGGCAGAGATGCGCGTAATAAAATCGATCGTTTCCTGACCGAGCGGTTGGTTGGTCAGCCTGTCGATCAGCAGGCGGATGATCCAGGGGATCAAAAGCTGTGCGCCTACCAGCCCGAGCATGGTCAGGGATGTGGCGAGGATTAATTTCCAATACTTTTTGGCGAGTTTGCCGAGAAGATTAAATGGTTTCAAGTTTATTTCCGTTTTCAAGTGAGATGATTACCGCAGCATTTTTACCCCAGCGCGGGATGGGCAAGCCCCAGGCTTTACGAAAACCAGCGTCTTCCATCCAGAATAAGCCCGTTCCGGCGTTTATCCATGAATTGATGAAGCCCCAGGGGGTCTGCGCTTCGCCGCTTCTGTGTTCCGTATCGTAAGCAGCGAAGAGCATGGTATGACCACCTGCTCCGCTGAGTTGGTTGAAATTTCTTGGCTGTTCTTTGTAATAAATCGCAGGCGCTTTGCCAAACCACCAGTAAATGGTCACCAGGCAGGCGAGGTTTTCTGCTTCTGCAGTCGCGCGCAGGAGTTCCGGGGTCAGGTGAAGCTGTTTTGCTGTTAATGGGAGGTTGTGCTTCTTTGCCAGGTAGCGCGTGAGCCGCACCTGAAGTGGTGGAGTGATGCCCGAGTTTGGCGCAAGGCGATAAAAGCGCCCCCGCCACCAGATGTGGTTTATTTCGTCAATAATTTCCGCGGGGTCAAGTTTGGTTCCGGTGAGCAGCTCTGTTGCTGCGACGATCGAATGCACCGCGCAATCATTACCAACCTGGAGGGTTTGCAATTGAGCGAGTTTTATTTCTGGCAGGGCACGAAGACTGGTCTTTTTCATGATGGCAATTCTACTATTGAAATTGGACTCTTTGTTAAAAGTATGACACAACACGGGTATTTTTTCATTTGACATGTCGATGCGAATGCCGAATTTGCAGGGCGAAGGACTTCTGTTGCTACCACAACCCCTTTTCACCGCGCACCCCACCTCCTCTTTAGAAGGGGGCAGGGGGGTGGGGAACGGGGAGCTGGGAGCGGGGAGCTCCTCTGTAGAGGGGGGCAGGGGGGTGAGAGCATTACAAGGTGGGTGTAAAACGGCGTGGCAATCTGCAGTTATTTGGCAAGTACAAAGAATCAAAGGCAGGCTGCCGCGCCCCCTCAACGTGATCCAAAAGTCCCCGCCTTCCACCTAACGGGGGCTCGCAGTGACGCCTTGTATTCCTGTCGGTACCCTCGACGGGCGGACGTGATATCGCTCTTGCCCCCCACCTTGAATTTATAGTGTTTTTCTAGATTCGTTTTACTCTTACCCCCTTTAATTCCCCCACTAAAGCGGGTCGTTGTTGCACCACATCTAAAGAGGGTGGTGGGGTGTAATGATTGAGGCTTTATGGTATCCAGTCGTATTGGACGAGGTGTTCTTATCGCTGCCGGGGAGTGGATTGCCTGATCCACAACTTCTCATCTTAAAATGCTAAACATATGTGCTAACCTCTTGTCAAAAACGCTCATTCATGGTAATATGAATACATGAACAAATATTCATATGAAAATTGTTACAGGAAATATCCATGGAAGAAAAACTGGATCTCAAAACCGCAGAATTGATCGCCACAACCTTCAAAGGGTTGGCAAACAGCACACGCCTGCGCCTGCTCGCAATCCTGCTGGAAGGTGACACCTGCGTCTCAGACCTGGCAGAGTCCACCGGAATCAGCCAGAGCGCTGTCTCACACCAATTGCGTGTCTTGCGCCACCTCCGCTTCGTCTCCACCCGCCGAGAGGGCAAGCAAATCTTTTACCATATCGATGATGAGCACATCGAGGGTCTCTACAACCTTGCTCTCGAGCACACTTTTCATCTTGATGACCCGAGGAATTAATGACTGACAATACCAATTTATCAAAAACCCCCGATTGCATCGAAAACCCGGATTCGACGGGCTGTGGATGCGACTGCGAATCGACCGGTTCCATCAAACCCGAGCCAGATAAAGAGCGCCCCCGCGCCGCCAAAGCCAGCTTTGGAGGTTTTCTCAGCTCGTTTTGGAAAACACCGGATTTGAAAATCGTCATTATTGGCTTAATCCTCCTGGTTTTGAGCCTCTTTCTCGACCGGCTTGGTATACAGCAGCCCTGGATCATGATCATCCAGCTGGTTTTGCTTCCAATCGCTGGCTGGTCTATTTTTAGGGACGGATTCCGCTCGCTTGTCAAGAACCACCGTTTCAATATGAACACACTGATGTCGATTGCCTCCATCGGAGCGGTTATCCTCGGAGAAACCTACGAAGCCATTGTTCTGCTGCTTCTGTTCACTTTGTCGGAAGCACTGGAAGACTATATAAACGATAATGCCCGCCAAATATTGGCTCAATTTGCAGACCTCGCTCCCAAAACAGCCCTGCTTCTTGAAGACGAGCGTGAATCTGTTGTTCCTGTCGGCACTTTGCAGCCTGGCGATGTCATCGTAATCAGACCAGCCGACCGCATCCCGATGGACGGCATAATCCTGCGCGGCAGCAGTTCAGTCAATCAGGCTCCAATCACCGGCGAGAGCAAACTGGTTGAAAAATCCAGCGGTGATGAAGTCCTCTCCGGCAGCATCAACGGACAGGGCGCTTTGCAGGTGCAGGTCAGCAAGTATGCCCAGGATAATACCATCCAACGCATCATCGAGCTGGTCACGCAAGCCCAGGAAAACAAAGCCGGGCAGGTCAAATTCATCGACCGTTTCGCTGCTGTTTACACTCCGATTGTCTTTGTTATTGCCCTGCTGGCTGCTACCATCCCGGTTTTCTTTTTTAATCAACCGTTCTGGAATGCCGGCAGTACTTACGGCTGGTTTCATCGTTCGCTCTCCCTTCTTTTGGTGGGGTGCCCCTGCGCCCTGGTAATCAGCACACCAATCACGATGATCAGCGGGCTCACCCGGGGAGCCAAAGCCGGGGTGGTCTTCAAAGGAGGTATCTTCCTCGAAGAATTAGCGCGGACTAAAGTGATTGCCTTTGACAAAACCGGTACCCTAACCCGCGGTGAACCCGTGGTAAGCCAGGTGAGGGCAATTGACTGTGAAGGCGCTCAATACTGTCCCCCTTGTGACGATCTGCTCGCTCTTACCAGCGCGCTCGAAGCTCATAGCAGCCATCCACTAAGCTCGGCAGTTCTCAACGAAGCCAAGTTGAGAGGGGTCGCTTCCACTTACCCAGCTGCGCAGGACCTGGTCGTCCTGGAAGGCAGAGGGCAGGTTGGAACGGTCAACGGCAAATCCGGCACAGTCGGCAGCCTGGCGCTATTCCTGGAAGAACATGACACTCCCCAGCAGCTGGTCGACGAAGTTCTCGCTGCTGAAAGCCAGGGAAAAAGCACCATGCTGGTTTGTGATGGTGACCGAGTCAGAGGTTTCCTTAGCGTTGAAGATGTCGTTCGCAGGGGCGTCAGTGAGGTTATCAGCGAGATCAAAGCAGCTGGTATCCACCCAGTGATGCTTACCGGTGATAACAAAACGGTCGCTCAAAAAGTGGCTGACGAGGTTGGGATTGAGGAATATCATGCTTCGTTGCTGCCCGAAGACAAACTGAATTGGCTGAGCGGGCTCAGAGAAAAGTTTGGCTCAGTGGTCATGACCGGTGATGGTATCAACGACTCCCCCGCGCTTGCCAGCGCTGAAGTGGGTATCGGTATGGGCGGTGCCGGCAACGCCCAGGTACTCGAGACTGCTGATGTGGTCCTGCTCGATGATGACCTTGGAAAGCTTCCTTTTGCCATCCGCCTGTCAAAGTTTGTGAACAAACTGATTCGGCAAAATGTTGTCATCAGCCTTGGTGTCAAGTTTTTAATAGCAGTGATCGCCTTGCTCGGTCTGACACCGCTCTGGGTGGCAGTTTTTGCGGATATTGGAATCTCACTGTTGGTTACCCTGAATGGTACCCGCGCGCTGCGCTTTGAACCCGAAACGGGCTTGGCTGTGCCTGAAATCAGCGCAGCCTGAAAACCAGGTCCCATTCTCCTTCAACGGTGGCTTCAGGTCTTGAGATCGTGGTCGCGAATGTGATCCACGATCTTCCTGGCTTTAAGGGGTAGGGATCCCCGCCAACGTAGAACTGGAATGGGTCAGATAAGCTTTCGGAATACCAGGTGCCATAGGTCAGTTTGCCATTTCGCAGCAGGATAGCGACCTGGTTTGGGTCACCTTCGCGCATGTTGATGTCGTAGGTGGTGCTGTTGTATTCAATATAATTCGCCATCAAGAAAATCACGTTATCAAAAGCGATTGGTTCTCCGCTATCCCGGTCGAAAGACTGGGCAAGCGAAAGGACACCATTTTCGTCTTCAACTTCCTGCCAGAGCTGATACTTGCCCGACTCAGGGTCATATCGCCAATCCATCACTGAGAAATCGGCATACATATAGCTAAAACGGGTGGCGATCTCATCCCAATCATTAAAGTTGGGAGCAAAATACTGTTCTTCCATCTGGACTGCCGTTCGGGGAGGTCGGTTCTCCAGCGCAAAAGCCCTGATTGCCGCTGTGTTTACAACCGTGTTTCCGCCTTGAGCCGCTGTCTCGGTACAGATTCCCGGGCAGGGCGCATATCCGCGATAAAAAACCCGATCAGCCAGAGTGTTCTCAAAAACACCTGTGACCATGTCATCCGCGCTGGCGACAACCAGGTCTGCCTGGTAATGCCGTGCCAGGCGCGCATCAATCAGCCGTCCAGGGGCAAGCGGTCCGACCGCTGTGGCATCGTTGGTATAAAACAGTGCCAGCAGATGGTTGGTTTGGTGTCCGTTGTAATATTCAAAGACCAGGTCTGCGTTGATGATCTGGTTAAACGGACGCAGGCTGCGGGGCCAGTTGGCAAGCTTAACCAATACGGGCTGGCGCTGTAAAATTTCGCTGTCAGCAACACGCAGTCCAGTCAGAGGGTTGATTATCCTTGGCTTTACCATGGTGGCGGTGGGTTCCTGGCTTGTAGGCGTCGCAATATCCCATGGTGTTGCTGTCGGTATTGGTGTTGGTGTGGCGTGGATGGCGATTTGGGTTAACTCCGCATCAGGCGACAGAGCGGCGGGACTTTTTTCAAGCGTCAAAACGGGCGTAATCATCGGCGGCATAGTTTGAGATGCTGGAATAGTCAGGAAAAGAATAGCTGCAAGCAGAGCCATGCCTGCGATAAGCCACCAATATTTTGAAAAGATTTGCTTTATTCTTCCCATCATGATGATTTTATCACGGGGGTTGTATCTCAACCCAAGGGATGGCAAACAGATTATTGTTTTGAATTTGACCAAAGCACTCAAAAATGTTGGGTTTGTGACATCGTTGGGATGGCAACAAATCTCAAAGCGGATGTGCTTAGGTCGAAAACGATCAGGAAACAGGAATAGGGAGCAGGGAACAGGAATTGGGTTTTGTCATCCTGAGCCTCTTTTGCGAAGGATCTTGTCGATTGGAAGGGTAAGATCCTTACGAAGTGACACATAGTGTATTTCGTTCAGGATGACAGATAGTTTGTCATCCTGAGCCTCTTTTGCGAAGGATCTTGTCCACAAACGACAGGATGCTTCGCAAAGGCTGCTCAAAATGACAGCCTCTTTTTCAATGCTTTTTGCCTGGTCTGGCCAAAACTGACACTGTTCTCGCAAGCAGGATGATATCTGGATTCAACCCGATGTTATCAAAAACAATCTTCGTTACCCACAAACCATAGCAAACTCCTAAACCGCTCTTAATTGCGAATTAACGAGCCCTTAACCTATGTTTGGTAGCATAGTTGAGTAACAATTTATCGAAAAAATGGAGAAAATGAAAATGAAAAATTTCAAGAGGATGATTTTTACTGGTCTTATTATGATACTGGTCCTGGCAGTTGCAGCTGCCTGTGCTCAAACGACTCCAGCCCCTGACGTTGAGGCTCCAAAGGAAACAAGGTTCACCATGGCGGGCTCCACCACTGTTCAGCCCCTCGCCGAAATTTTAGCCGAAACCTTTATGGCTAATAACGCTGATGTGCGTGTAGATGTCCAGGGTGGTGGTTCCAGTGTTGGTGTAAAGGCAGCTGGTCAAAAAACCGCGGATATCGGCATGGCTTCCCGTGAAATCAAAGATTCGGAGTTCACTGAATTTCCCAACATCAATGTGATTGTCCTCGCTCGTGATGGGATCGCCATCGTTACCCATCCTGAAGTCGGAGTTGGCGATCTGACAATTGAACAGATAAAGGGCATTTTCGGTGGGACAATCACCAATTGGCGCGAAGTTGGTGGTGAAGATTCCAGCATCATTGTAGTCTCCCGCGAAGAAGGTTCCGGCACCCGTGCGGCATTTGAAGAAATGGTGCTTGGTGAAGAAGTCCTGATAACCGAAAACGCGATTCTGCAGCCATCCAATGGCTCGATTCGCACCACCGTATCAACCACGACCAATTCGATTGGTTATATCAGCTTTGGTTACCTCGGTGGCACCATGAAATCGATCCGTGTTGAAGGGGTTGCGCCCACAGAAGCGAATGCTTCCAATGGTACTTACCCTCTCGTCCGCTCACTCAATCTGATCACTTTCGGCGAACCCACTGGCGAATTGAAGGTGTTCATCGATTTCATGCTCAGCCCAACAGGGCAGCAAGTTGTTGTCGACGAAGGTTACCTTCCGGTCAAATAATTGTGACCGATTAATATAGAATATAATAAAAAACGCCGCTCACGCAACGGTTGCGCGGCGTTCAAATTATGAAAATGCCTGGAGGAAATTTGAAAGAAAAAAGCGGCAGAATGATCGCGGATCAAACCGTCAAGTACATTCTTTTTATCAGCGCAATTCTTTCAATCATCATCGTTTTGGCTATCGCTTATTTTATCTTTCGTGAGAGCATCCAGGCATGGAAAGAAATCGGCTTTACAAACATAATTCTGAAGAGCGTCTGGCGCCCCGGGCAAGACCAATATGGCATTCTTGCCATGATTGTTGGTTCAATTGCAGTCACGATCGGTGCGATTGTTTTGGGCGTTCCCCTGGCGCTTGGTACGGCTATATTTTTAGGTGAAATTGCGCCTAAAGGCGTCCAGGCTCTCCTGCGTCCGGCTGTACAGCTGCTTGCAGGCATTCCCTCTGTGGTCTATGGTCTCTTTGGGATGGTTGTGCTGGTCCCCATCATTCGGCGGATCAACGTACCCGGTAATTCTGGTTATGGACTTTTAGCTGCTTCAATTGTCCTGGCGGTTATGATTCTTCCGACGATCACCAGCATCGCCGAAGACGCAATCCGGGCGGTTCCTGATAGCTATCGCTCCGGCTCTCTCGCGTTAGGCGCAACCAAGTGGCAGACGATTACGAAAGTAGTTCTGCCGGCAGGAAGATCCGGCATTATTGCTGGAATTATCCTTGGAGTCGGGCGCGCTTTGGGAGAAACCATGGCGATGATCATGGTCATTGGCAATTCAGTGAAGTTCCCAAAGCCTCTCACAGCCAACCCGCTTACTTTTTACCTGTCTAAGGCAAGAACGTTAACCGGCAACATTGCTGTTGAAATCAGCTATGCCACTGGTATCCACGAGAGCGCGCTTTTTGCCACCGGTGTAGTTTTGTTTGCCCTGATCATCATTGTCAACGCCAGCGCGAGATGGTTCATAAAGCGACAATCATCTATTCCGACTACAAGGCAGTAACGACATGATCAACAACAAGAGCATCTCTACCCTGCATAACGACCCTGAATCTCTAAAAAATCTTAAAATCCGTAGCACAACCCAAAACGTTTGGTTCTCAATCATGTGGCTGGCAGGCTTGGTAACATTGATAATTTTATTGCTGGTGATTGGCTATGTCATCATCCAGGGCGGCAAAGCGCTTAGTTGGGAGTTCCTCACTACCCCCCCCCGAGGT
Source organism: Anaerolineaceae bacterium UBA5311 (assembly GCA_002411175.1). GTDB lineage: Bacteria > Chloroflexota > Anaerolineae > Anaerolineales > Anaerolineaceae > Mesolinea. The sequence continues at coordinate 10,634 of DHRN01000039.1, forward strand.
GGTCTTTCTGGAGAGGGCGGGATTTCCACAACCCTCGGTACGACAGTTTATCTGGTAGCGCTCACGCTATTAATTGCCACGCCACTCGGTGTCGGTGCAGCCATTTACCTGATCGAATATGCTGGTGAGCTGGGCTTGACCTCACCAGTTATGCGAGTTTTGATTTCCATCGCTAACTTTGCCGTTGAAACCCTGGCTGGAATCCCCTCGATCATTTATGGACTTTTTGGATACGCCCTGTTTGTCTCGACGCTACAGTTTGGGTGGTCACTGTTATCCGCCGCTTTGGCTGGCGCTTGCCTCGTGTTACCCACGATCATCCGCACTACTGAGGAAGCGTTATTAACTGTTCCTGACGACTATCGCCGCGGCAGCCTGGCGCTTGGTGCCACGAAGTGGCAAACGCTTTATAAAGTGGTCTTGCCGGCAGCTATACCGGGAATCATCACCGGAATCATCCTGAGTGTCGGGCGGATCATCAGCGAAACCGCCGTTTTCTTTGTCACGCTCGGTGGAAGCCACCGATTGCCCTCCTCGATTATGGATGGCGGTCGCACGCTGGCGCTGCACCTTTATTATCTTGCCATGGATACCAACGCGTTTGATAAAGCAATGGGTACAGGTGCGGTTCTGGTTATTCTTATTATTCTGATTAACCTTTCAATCAACCTAATCTCAGGCAAATTAACCGCAAGAATACGTGGAGGGAAATGAACACCAAATTAGAAACCATTGAATTTAACCTTTATTACGGCGACTTCCACGCGCTAAAAGATATTTCGGTGAAAATTCCCGAAAAGAGAGTGACCGCCCTGATTGGACCTTCGGGAAGTGGTAAAAGCACATTTTTACGGACTTTCAACCGGATGAATGATCTTATCTCCGGTGTCCGTACGCATGGGGATGTCTTGATTGACAATGTCGATTTGTTCAAAATCGATCCGGTTGCTCTTCGACAGAATATCGGGATGGTTTTTCAAAAACCCAATCCTTTCCCAAAATCGATTTTTGAAAATGTTGCTTACGGTCCCCGGGTGACCGGCTTGCGAGACCATAAAAAACTTGAAGAAATTGTCGAATCGAGTTTGCGATCCGCTGCCTTGTGGGATGAAGTCAAAGACGACCTCGCGAAATCGGGGCTGGCTTTATCGGGCGGGCAGCAGCAGCGCCTGTGCATCGCGAGGGCGCTCGCGGTTCAGCCTACTGTAATCCTTATGGACGAGCCGGCTGCCTCGCTCGACCCGATTGCCACTCAGAAAATTGAAGATCTCATTCACACCCTCTCCGAAAACTACACCATCGTCATCGTCACCCACAATATGCAGCAGGCTGGTCGGGTCTCGGACTATACCGCCTTCTTTTATACTGACGATACTCGCACAGGACGGCTGGTCGAGTTTGACGAAACCAAGATAATTTTTACCAACCCCGCAGATAAACGCACAGAAGATTACATCACCGGTCGCTTTGGTTAAGGCTTTTTGCAAAGAGATTATCAGCCTGAAAACTTATTGGGCAAATGAAAAGAGCAACTTCCTTGTTTTACTCATTGTTGTCAACCGTTGGTTGACGCAAAAAACCTGATTTTTCTCAGGGTGTATAATACAACTATGAAAATCGGTGTACTGTCATATAGATTTGATTTTTATACAAATCTGCGAAACATACTCTACAAACTCCCCGAAGCTGAATATGTGCCGGTCAGAGATTGGTACAGCCTCCTCCGGCGCGCTGCCAACTTCGCCAATCGCCGGCTTGGCAGACCCCTCTTCCCAACTTTCGACCTCAACAATCAATTTGACGACTTTGAATTTAACAAAGTTGACTTGCTCCATTTCTCCAATGGAATCAGCTTCGGTCGCACTCCATGGGTGTCTCATTTTGAGACCATCCTGCCTCGCTTTTCTGAATTGATGACGCGTTACCACGGTCAATTCAGACAGCCACTTCATATGACGCCATTGCTCCAGAAGGGGTTTGATGCCCTGCTCTCATCTTCCTGTAAACGGATTATTGCCTGGTCGCAGTGCGCCGCGGATATGCAGCGAGATCTGCTCTCAGAGCTCCCATCCGACACGCGTGACACTATCCTTGATAAAATGATTGTCCTTCATCCACCGCAAGAACTGCTCGTCGAACAACCCCAAAAGAGAGAATACAGTAATTCGCAACCCATCCGCTTCATCCTGATCGGAGATGCTTTCTTTAGAAAGGGCGGTATCCAGATACTCCACGCCTTTAAAAAATTGGTCAGGGAAGAGAATTTGCCAGTGAAACTGGTCCTGGTTACTTCTTTCAGACTTGACCATTATGCCGCGCACGAAACTGTGGAAGACCAGTTGCAGGCAAGGCTGGAAGTCGCTGAAAATTCTGACTGGATCGAGCATTACCAGGGCTTGCCAAACAGCGATACTTTAGACCTGATCAAAGGCTGCGATGTGGGGCTGCTTCCCACATGGGCGGATACCTACGGTCTTTCCGTGCTCGAAACCCAGGCGTGTGGCTGCCCTGTCATCACTACCGACGTGCGTGCTTTGCCCGAGATCAACAACACCGATGTCGGTTGGCTTATCCGGGTGCCTAAAAACGATTTAGGCGAAGCGCTCTATCATACCCCCGAAGAACGCGAAAAACTATCACAGCAAATTCAGACCGGGCTGGAAGTTATCGTTCGAAACATAGCTGCCGACCCATCCGTGATATACCCCAAAGGTCTCGCCGCTCTCGAACGTATTCGGCAAATGCACAATCCCGATTCGTATGCTCAAAGACTTCGCGAAATTTACCATGAAGCTCTGAACTGACTTCTTTCTGCCCTCTTACACACTCTTTGATGACAAGGGACTAAAGTATAATAAAAGAAAATCCCGACCAAGGAGTCTGATATGATCGTCACAACCAAGAAATTATTCGAACATGCCTATGGAAAATACGCCATCGGTGCCTACAACATCAATAACCTCGAACAAATTGTTGGTTTGTTCAGAGGCAACCTGGATTCCCAGGCTCCGTTCATTGTTCAACTGAGCAAAGGTGCCCGCGGTTATACCGACAAAGCCTTCCTCGAAGGTCTTATCCGTGCCGCGGACGTTGTTTTTCCGGATGCCATTTTTGCGGTCCACCTCGACCACGGCGATGAAGCCACCTGTTACGATTGTATCGAGTCAGGTTTCTATAGTTCTGTGATGATTGACGCCAGCAGCCATCCCTTTGAAGAAAATATCGCCATCACCAGGCGTGTAGTTGAGGCAGCACACGCTAAAGGGATTGTCGTCGAAGCCGAGCTGGGCATGCTCGGCGGTGTGGAAGAACATGTCTCAGTCAGCGAGTCTGACGCGAAACTTACCGACCCTGACCAGGCAAAAGAATTCGTCGAGCGCACCGGTTGTGATTCGCTTGCAGTCGCGATTGGCACCAGCCACGGCGCTTTCAAGTTTACCGGCAGCCAATCATTGCACTTTGACGTCCTCGCGGATATCCAAAAGCGCCTGCCCGGCTTCCCCCTGGTCATGCACGGCTCCAGCTCCGTGCCACAGGAAGAAGTTGAACGCATCAATGCTGCTGGCGGGAAAATTTCCGGCGCCAAGGGGGTGGATGCCACTCAATTCCGCCGGGCAGCCGAATTGGGCGTTACCAAGATCAACATCGACACCGATGGTCGCCTGGTCTGGACTCGTGTACATCGTGAGTTCTTTAATGCGCACCCCGAAAAGTTTGACCTGCGCGACCCGGGCAAGATTTTTATGGCGGAATATGCCAAATTCATCGCCGAAAAGAACGAATATCTCGGCAGCGCCGGTCAACTCCCCGCTGTCCGCGAATTTATCAAATAGTTCTCCCTTTTAACAGGGAAAATCTGTACGGTTCGCTACGCCCCAGGCATCATGAGCACGCTCTCCCAAATTGGACGGGCATGATCATGATGCCGGGGTGACATAACGCACTTCGTAAGTGTACTTTGTAAGCAAGCAGAACAATCGCCCCCTGCGCAAACCAATATCGCGTCGTAATCGTTGTTACTTTTCCTATCAGCTATCGGCTTTGGGCGTTCAACTGATATAATTCACCAACCAACTACAGGAGCAAGAACATGACAGAAGAGAGCCCAACCAAAACCAACTTTATCCGCGATATCATCGACGAACACAACCGCACCGGTCGGTTTGATGGGCGCGTTCACACCCGCTTTCCACCCGAACCCAACGGATACCTGCACATCGGGCATGCCAAGGCGCTGGTGATCGATTTTGGCATCGCCGAAGACTACGGTGGGCTCACCAACCTGCGCTATGACGACACCAACCCAGTCAAAGAAGACGTCGAATTCGTTGATGCCATTAAGGAAGACATCCGCTGGCTTGGTTTCGACTGGGGCGACCGCGAATTTTACGCCTCCGACTACTTTGAACCGCTCTACGAGATGGCGATCAAACTGATCAACAAAGGAAAAGCCTACGTCGATGAACTTTCGTTCGACGAGATGCGCCAGTATCGCGGCACACTCACCGAACCCGGAAAAAACAGCCCCTGGCGTGAGCGCCCCATCGCCGAAAATCTGGACCTCTTCCAGCGTATGCGTGCCGGAGAATTTCCCGATGGCAGCCTGACCCTGCGCGCAAAAATTGACATGACATCGCCCAATATGAACATGCGCGACCCGGTCATGTACCGCATCCTCCACGCCGAACACCATCGCACGGGGAACGAATGGTGCATCTATCCGATGTACGACTTCGCCCACGGGCAGTCAGATTCGCTTGAGTGTATCACCCATTCAATGTGCAGCCTCGAATACGAAAACCATCGCCCGCTCTACGACTGGTTCCTCGATGAGCTTGAGATCTTCCACCCGCAGCAGATCGAATTTGCCCGCCTCAACCTGACCCACACGGTCATGTCCAAACGTAAACTACGTAAACTTGTCGAAGAAGGGCACGTCTCCGGCTGGACCGATCCACGCATGCCGACCCTCGCCGCCATGCGCCGCCGCGGCTATCCGCCCGGCGCCATCCGCGAATTTATCGAGACTATTGGTGTAGCCAAATCCGATAGCTTTGTCGAGGTTGAACTGCTCGAACACATCGTTCGCGACCAGCTCAACCTCACCTCGCCTCGCCGTATGGCTGTGCTCGATCCGCTTAAAGTAGTCATCGACAACTACCCCGCTGATCAGGAAGAGGAATTCGATGTGCCCGATTTCCCGCATGACCCCGAAAACTCCGACACGCGCAAAGTGCCTTTTGGGCGTGTAATCTACATCGAGCGCAGCGATTTTGAAGAAACCCCACCGCCCAAATATTTCCGCCTCGCACCTGGACGTGAAGTACGGTTGATGAACGCCTATTACATCACCTGCACCGACCTGGTCAAAGACCACCAGGGCAACCTGCTGGAAGTCCATTGTACTTACGACCCCGAAACGCGCGGTGGCATGTCGCCTGATGGTCGCAAGGTCAGAGGCACCATCCATTGGGTCTCCGAAAATCACGCCATTGATGCCGAAATCCGCCTCTATGAACAGATGTTCGCCGATGAACACCCCGAAGACCTGCCCGAGGGCGAAACCTTCATGGAAAACTTTGACCCCGATTCCAAAAAAGTGCTCATGGCGAAGCTTGAACCTTCGCTGGCAGCGGCAAGGGTTGGCGAAGTCTTCCAGTTTGTGCGCAACGGCTATTTCACGCTCGACAGTGAAGATTCCGCACCTGGCGCGCTGGTCTTCAACCGCACGATTGGTCTGGTTGACACCTGGGCAAAGATGCATAAATAGCTGATAGCTCCGGTTTGTCCATGCCAGCTGGCAGCTTTTTTCTCTACCTGTTAGCTGTCAGCCATGAGCTAATATGGTAGAATACTCACCAATCGGGGCCTGTAGCTCAATGGCGGAGCAGGCGGCTCATAACCGCTTGGTTGAAGGTTCGAATCCTTCCGGGCCCATGTTTGATTGATACAACGACCCCTCTGCGGCGGGGTCGTTTTTCTTATCCCACTTTAGAGGGGCTCTTAGTTCTACCCCCTCTTTAGAGGGGATCGCAGTTTTACCCCCTCTGTAGAGGGGATCGCAGTTTTACCCCCTCTTTAGAGGGGGGCAGGGGGGTGAGAGAATGACAATTATAAGAGTGACATCGAAGGTTGAACGATTTCTACGAGCTGTTTCCTACGAGCTCTCAGCTTTTGCCCTGTCATCCTGAGCCTCTTTTGCGAAGGATCCTGACGCTTCGACCAGATTGACTAATCTACTGAAACGGGTAGATTCTTACGAAGTACACTGTGTGTCACTTCGTTCAGAATGACAGTGCTTATGTCAGAATGACAGTGCTTTTGTCAGAATGAATATTAAAAGAATAAGAAATCAAAAGCAGGCTGCCGCGCCCCCTTTTCGTAATTCAATAGCTCCTGCTCTTCGGCTAACGGGGGCTCGCAGTGACGGGTCTGTAATCTGTCATTGCGAGCGTAGCGAAGGAATATGCCTTTACTCTGTCATCCTGAGCCTCTTTTGCGAAGGATCTTGACATTTCGACCACGATGGCTATTCTGCTGAAACGGTTAGATTCTACACTTCGTTCAGAACGACAGTCCTCTTGTCAGAATGAATATTTAAAAAAAAGAAATCAAAAGCAGGCTGCCGCGCCCCCTTGTTGTGATTCAATAGCTCCTGCTCTTCGGCTAACGGGGGCTCGCAGTGATAGGTCTGTAAGCTGTCATTGCGAGCGTAGCGAAGCAATCTGCCTTTAATCTGTCATCCTGAGCCTCTTTTGCGAAGGATCTTGACGCTTCAACCACGATGGCTATTCTACGCAAGCGTTAAGATTCTTCACTTCGTTCAGAATGACAGTGCTTATGTCAGAATGACAGTGCTTATGTCAGAATGACAGTGCTCTTGTCAGAATAAAAATAAGAAATCAAAAGCAGGCTGCCGCACCCCCTTTTCGTAATTCAATAGCTCCTGCTATTCGGATAGCGGGGGCTCGCAGTGACGGGTCTGTAATCTGTCATTTCGAGCGTAGCGAAGCAATCTGCCTTTAATCTGTCATCCTGAGCCTATTTTGCGAAGGATCCTGACGCTTCAACCACAATGGCTATTCTGCTGAAACGGTTGGATTCTACACTTCGTTCAGAATGACAGTCCTCTTGTCAGAATGAAGAACAAAAGAATAAGAAATCAAAAGCAGACTGCCGCGCCCCCTTGTTGTGATTCAATAGCTCCTGCTCTTCGGCTAACGGGGGCTCTCAGTGACGGGTCTGTAATCTGTCATTGCGAGCGTAGCGAAGCAATCTGCCTTTAATCTGTCATCCTGCGCCTCTTTTGGGGCGGCAACGGGGTGAGGATTCTTCTTTTTTACTTCCCACTTCCTGTTCCATGCGAATGGCTACATTTGTGAAAATTGCCAAGTGCAAAGGTTAAACAAAACATATAATTACATGTTGGCACTCGTATAATAGAAGCACGTTCAAATAATAACAAAACGATAATGGACGTCAGAGGAAATTTCCAGGAGTGTCAGAGTATATGAATCAAACAGCAATCGTAGCGGGGGGGTGTTTCTGGGGGATGGAAGCGAACTTCCAGAATCTATACGGAGTCCTTAAAACCGAAGTCGGTTACACGGGCGGTCATGTCGAAGACCCAACTTATCGCCAGGTCTGCCAGGAGACAACCGGGCATGTAGAAGCGGTTCGGCTTGAGTTTGACCCTGGGAAGGTAAGTTACCAGGAAATAGTGGAAGCGTTCTTCCAATATCACGATCCGACGCTTTGCAAAGATAATTGCTTGTCCCAAAGCAACCAGTATGACTCGGTCATTTTCACTATGGATGACGAGCAAAACAAAATTGCCAGAGATGTGATCAAAAAGCTGAAGCGCAGCGGTGAATATGACTGCAGGGTTATCACCAGTGTGCGCCCGGCATCCGAGTTTTATTTGGCTGAAACATATCACCAAAACTATTATGTCAAGCACAATATCTCGATAGATACTGACATCTGTTGTTAACAACGCATAGATGCAATACAGTTATAATTAAGGGATGGAAACAAACTTCGAAACCCCAAATGGCGCCAGGGAAAAGCGCATCGCGATATTAATCGACGGTGACAATGCCCAGGCGTCCTTAATTGAGCAAATTGTGGTCGAATCGAGCCGCTATGGCAACGCGACCATTCGGCGGATTTATGGTGACTGGACCTCGACCAGTATGAAATCGTGGAAGGACACGCTGAACTCATACGCCTTCCAGCCTTTTCAACAATTCAGCTACTCAGTTGGCAAGAACGCGACCGACTCGGCAATGATCATTGACGCAATGGATATCTTGCACTCAAACCAGGTGGACGGCTTTTGCCTGGTTTCGAGCGACAGTGATTATACGCGCCTGGCTACACGGCTGCGCGAGAGCGGCAAACTTGTGGTCGGGATCGGAAAAAATTTGACCCCACGCGCGTTTGTATCCGCTTGCGACGTGTTTATCTATACCGAAAACCTTGAACAGCGCGAACGTCAGAAGCGTCAGCAGGCAGCCAAGCAAAAGATGAGCAAAGAAGAGCAGGACCTGATCGATAACATTGAAGATGCGATCGAGTCGGCAGGAACAGATGACGACGGCTGGGCGCGGCTTTCGGAGGTGGGCACGGCGCTGCGGCGTATCGACCCTGGTTTCGACCCACGCAGCTACGGCGCGAAGCAGCTGGCGACGCTCGTACGCGCAAAGAGAGACCATTTTGATCTCAAAAAGCTCCCTGGCAAATCGATCATCGTGGTGAGAACGAAGGACGAGGATTAGAAGCGTTAATCCCTTGCCGGATAGCCGGTGATGTTCTGGATGTCCTTGTATAACGGTGCGAGGCGGTCATACATTTTCAGATAAACCCGGCGATAGAGCTGGTCATAAAGCTTTTGGTGTTCCCTGTTCGGTTCAAAAGTTGTGCTGATTCGGGTCATTTCTGATACCGCTATTTCAAACGAAGGATGGAAATTTAAACCAACAGCAAGGTCGATCGCCGCGCCAAGCCCACTGGCTTCATAAACATGCGGACGGCTGACCGGCATGCCGAAGATGTCGGCGGTAAGTTGGGCGGCGGCATCACTTTGGGAGCCTCCACCGGAGACACGCACTTCGGTGATGGGGACGCCACTTCGCTTGCTGGTGCGTTCGGCGCCTTCACGCAAGGCATAAGCAAGCCCTTCGAGGATAGCCCGATAGAAGTGAGCACGGGTGTGCACCCCACCAAAACCGATCACGGAGCCTTTTGCTTCGGGACCAGGCGATTTGAGCCCCGGCGCCCAATAGGGCTGAAGGATGAGACCCATCGAACCGGCAGGCACTGAGTTGACCAGGTCGTCGAACAAGAATTCGGGGGGGATGCCGCGTTCATTCGCGAGACGCTGTTCGTTTTGACCAAATTCGCGCAAGAACCAGGAGACCATCCAATACCCGCGGAAGAGCTGGATCTCGAGAGAATAGGAGCCAGGCACGGCAGCAGGGTAAGGCGGAATGAGCGGGACGACTTCGATGTAACGTTGGTGGATGGTGTTGATGGTGGCAGCGGTCCCATAGGAGAGGCAGCAGATATTCGGGGCAAGCGTGCCTGAGCCGAGCACCTCGCAGGCTTTGTCTGCTGCGGCGGCGATCAGGGGTAAGCCAGCGGGAATGCCAGTTTCGATGGACGCCTGGCTGGTGATCTCGCCCAGCAGGCTGGCGGGAGGGACTAAATCGACCAATTTTTCCGGCTCGACCGGGACAGCCCGCCATTTCCAGTCGAAACTACCTGCCCACTGGTGTTTCTTGTAATCGAAAGGTAAGTGGGCAACCTGGCAGGCGGTGGAATCGACAAATTTGCCCGTTAGACAGTGGGTGAGGTAACCGGAGAGGAGCACGACTTTAGCGGTTTGCTTCCAGATATCTGGTTGATGAGTGCGGATCCAGTTGGTTTTGGCTTCCGATTGCAGATAGCGGATGGTGTTGTTCATGCCTGAGATGGCGAAAAGCACACCCCAGATTCCGCCAACGTTGGGCAACCCGGCAGTGCGCCGCTGGTCGGACCAATGGATAGCGGGACGAAGGGGCTGAGCATCCTTGTCGAGATTGATGAGCACATTTCGTTGGGTGGTGATGGCAACACCGGCGAGCTTGCTTTTGTCCACACCGGGGATAGCCCAAAGCAAATGGCAGGCCTTGCAGAGGCTTTCCCAAAAGAGAATCGGCTCAAGCTCTGCCCAACCAGGTTTTGGGGAAGAATATTCAGGCAAAAGAACCTGGGATTTGAAAAGCAAGTTGCCCTGAAGGTCAAAAATCAAGGCGCGGGTCGACTGCGTGCCAACGTCAATGGAGAGAAGGAATTCTTTGGTCATCTATACCTCAAAGTCTTTGCCCCATCGTTTTTCCTTTTGCGCGGGGGTCATATCGAGCCCCAGCGTGCCGCCGGGGTTCATGATGTTGTTGGGATCAAAATGTTTTTTGAGTAAGCGAATCACCTCCATCTGCTCGCTGCCTATCTGGTCTTCGAGCCAGGGAGCAGTGGCTTTGCCGACGCCGTGATGGTGGCTGATGGCAGCTCCGGATTTTGCGATAGCCTCCAGGATGCCGTATTGCAGGTCGAGGTACTCGCGGATGGTGTCTATTTTGGCGATGAAAATGAAGTAGAGGTTGGCGCCCTGTGGATAGGAATGGGAAATATGGGTCATACAAATCGTATTCGGTCTGGATTTTATGTAGGCGCGTACGCCTTCGTGAACCCGGGGCATCTGCGACCAGGTGACACCGCACTCGAGCGTGTCGATAAGAATGCCGTAATCCTGAAGGTCTTCACGCAAATAGGGATCAGTAAAACGACCTTTTTCCCAGGTTTTGGTGACCCCGGCGATAGAGAGCTCAAAAGCTTTGTATTTGCGGCAAATTCTGCGGATTTTACGGTCCATGTTGCGGCAGAAGTCTTTTTCGCCGTCCGTGAAACCAAGCAGGAGGCATTTTTGCATCGGTTTGAAGCCCATTTTTGTGAGAAGGGTGTTGGCAATGCTGTCAGAAATATGATACAGATGCATCATGATGTCGGTCTCTTCGGGGTCCGAGATGCGATAAACGGATGGAAAACCAAATTCACCCTGCATGATTTCGCGGCTGGCTGCCTGGGCATCCTCCCAATTATGGAACATATAGCTAAATTTCTTGCGGTTTTCGGGTTGATGGTGCCAGATTTTGAGAGTGGCTTTGCTGAGAATACCAAAGCTGCCTTCCCCACCAATCATCACCTGGTCAAAATCTGGCCCGGTAGCAGCGCGAGGATGAGGACAGGTTTTGAAAATTCCGCGCGGGGTTACATATTCCTGATCGATAACCATGTCTTCAAGCTTGCCGTAGTAGGTGGAATTCTGCCCGGCACCTCGGGTGACAACCCATCCGCCCACGCTGGAGTATTCGAAGGATTGGGGGAAGTGTCCGACGGTGTAATTACGTTTTGCGCCGAGTTTTGTGACCGCGTTCTGCAGCAGGTCTTCAAGCTGCGTCCCCCACATGCCGGCTTCGACGGTAACGGTATGGTCGATCTCGTTCAGTTCGACCAACTTGTTCATATGGACCGACATGTCGATGCAGATTCCGCCTTTTGTGGCTTCGTATCCACGTGTCACGGTTGAACCACCACCAAACACATAGATTGGTATTAGGTTCTCATTTGCATAAGCAACGATCGCTTCAATCTCTTCCTGGCTGCGGGGAGCTACAACGACATCAGGCAGGTTCTCGACGATTTTTCTGCGCAATCGCAGAGCATCAATCATCCCCTGACCATATGAACGTTTGATACGGGTATAGGTATCCGTGCGCAGGTGCTCTTCGCCGCAGGTTTTAACCAGGAATTCATGATGCTCAACGGGCAAAGCGCTGGGAACATCGTCCGGAACAAGATCGAGTCCTAATTTGCCAGGTTTTGAGAGGGTTTCCTTAGATAAGCCAAACCGATCCATGATTAGCTTGGTTAAACCACTGTTGGGGTGTTTGAAACCAGCAGGATCACCCCATTTAAAGATCGAACGCCAGGTGCCTGCAGGAACGGGCTCTTCATACCAGGCGGGGACAAATTTTTCGTTTGATGCCATTGTTCTCCTATTCTAAATGACTTCCCGGGTTCGGACTGAAAGCTTGCAAATAAATTTGTTGGTAGCGGGATATTTCGATGCGCCACTCGTCATCGCTCCAGGGCAGATGGGGGGCGGTGAGGTCTTGTATTTTGTCCATTACATCCATCGCACCGTTGGGTAAAAGTAATCCCAGGCGTGTGTGCCGGAGCAATAAATCATCAAGATGTTCAACCATGCCGAAATGTGCGTTATAAAGCAATTCCGCCCAATGCATGTAAAGGTCATCGATTCGGGTAAGGTCGTGCGGCGTGGAAACTTCCAACAGGTCCGGGAGCGCTTGCCCGTAGCGACCGGCGAGATAATAAAAACTTTGCGGGGCAAGGGGATTCCCGGGCAGATCGGCTGGGATTGGTTTGAACCAATCCTTGATCGGTGAGAGGTTTTTGCCAATTAATCGTGCGGCGGTTTTCAGAGCATCTTCAGCCATAAGCTCGAAGATGGTCAGCTTGCCGCCGGTGATGGTTACCAAACCATCTTCCTCCAAAACGAGGTGAGCGCGGGATTCTGCTGATGGGTTGTTAGCATCGCCCCGAACGATCGGACGCAGCCCGGCAAAAGATGAAAGGACTGAAGTTTCACTGATATTCGTGCCGGGAAAAATGGCATGAATTGCTTCGAGCATGTAGGAAATTTCCTGGTCTGTGCAGAACGGTTCCTGTTCAAGAGGATAAGGGTGATCAAGATCGGTAGTTCCGAAGATTGTGCGTCCTTCCCAGGGGATGGCGAACATCGCGCGTCCGTCATTCGGGTGCATTAAGGTGACAGCATTTGGGATGGGCAGGTCGTCGAAACTGAACACCAGGTGAGATCCGCGCAGGGGTCTGACGCGATCCGGACGTCCAAGCTGTTGGCGTAATTGGTCAGTCCAGGGACCGGTTGCGTTGATGACTGCCTTGGTTTTCAGCTCCAGTGTGCCATGATTGGAACGGGAACGATCTTCCACGGCAACCCCGCGAACACGAGCGTTGGCATCTTTGAGCACTTGTGTGACCCGGGCATAATTGAGCGCCAGCCCACCATCCTGACACGTTTCCTGGATCAGGCGCAGGACCATTCGGCTGTCGTCTACAAGCGCGTCGTAGTAAAAGTACGCGCCAGCCATGTTTTCAGGTTTGAGGATGGGCATCGTGTCATGGAGTTGTTCGAGGTTAAGATGCCGGTGTCTCCACTTGGGCGCCATCAGATCGTAGAGGGTCACGCCACCGCGAAAGAGGCGTTTTTCCCGGGGAGATTCATCGTGGGGAAGCACAAAGCCGAGAAGCGTGACCAGATTCTGGGCTTGTTTGAGCAGTTTTTCACGCTGTCTGACCGATTCGAAGGTGACATCAAATTGACGACTGCGCAAGTAGCGAAAGCCGCCATGAACAAGTTTGGAAGATTTGGACGAAGTTCCGCTGGAAAAGTCGGCGGCTTCAAGCAACAGGGTTTTGTATCCTCCACTGACTGCCCGCCTGAAAACGCCAGCGCCGGTTATGCCGCCACCGATGACGATCAGGTCCCAGTCCTGGTCGAGTTGGGACCAAAGCTGTTCTCGTGATTGAACTTGACTCATTCTCAGTCCTTTCCTAACTCTAAACTATTCCAATATTCCAGGCTGTCTTGCATGATCTTTGCGGTACGCGCTTCGGCGTTATCCGGGTCGTTGTTCCGGTAATCGTCGAGGAGTCCGCAATAAAAACTTTGCGAGTGTATGCGCGCCTGGGGGTTGGCGAAATAATTCAACCCCGCCTGGTAGGATAGCTGCCGGAAACCGTTGTAGATCAGGGTGAAGATTGGGTTGCCGGATAAAATGGTGAGCTGGTGGTGCAGCTCCATGTCAACTTGCGCGTAGGTTTCGGGGTTATCAGGCAGGTTGGTGAATTTTTCGAGGTAAGCGATAGCCTGGTCGCGGTTGTGATCATAAGCAAGCCGGGCGTAAACCGGGGCGAGGGCAGCGCGGACTTCCAACAAATTGGTCATAAAGGCAGGGCTCAGGTTTTCTGGTTGCGTAGAGAGGGCATTGAGCATGATCAGGTTGCCTTCTTTCCAGTAATCCTTGACGATAGTGGATTTGCCCTGTTGGATTTGTATCCAGCCATCCCGGGCGAGACGCTGGAGGGCTTCGCGCAGGGTTGGTCGGGTGACGCCCAATGACTGGGCGAGCTCGCGTTCGGGGGGCAAGGAATCGCCGATGGGAAAAGTGCCATCAAGGATGGCGGAGAGAACTTGTTTTTCAGCCAGGTCGGCAGGTTTTTGGGGCAGAACCCAAGCAGATTGTGTTGCCAAGGTGACCTCCGTTGGTCGGTGGTAAGAGGTCTTACCAGTTGGCTAAGTGTACAATGCTTTTCAATATTTGTGAAGAGGTATTTTAGCCGAAAGCTAACTGTAAATTCAAAAAATTTCTTGTCGGTGCGTGTGCAATAACTGATTAATAAACAAGACCGCAAAAGCGGTCTTGTTAAGGCGGAGAGGCAGGGATTCGAACCCTGGGTCGGTCTTACCCGACAACCACTTAGCAGGCGGCCCCAATCGTCCACTCTGGCACCTCCCCAAATTGTTCTTCGGCTGCATAGCCAGCGGAGGAAGTGGGATTCGAACCCACGATAGGTTGCCCTATACCTGTTTTCAAGACAGGCGCCTTCGGCCGCTCGGCCATCCCTCCGTAGAGCAGATATTCTAACATGAAAAGGGGATGGATTCAAGCAGAATTTGGTGAGATGTTTCAAGCTGGGTAGGCAAATTGTTCCTCCTTAGTTTCTCATTTTCCACAAAACTTGAATTCGATGAGGAAAAGAGTTGGTTTCAGGACACCGACGGCTCCTGGAACAGACTAAAAATGTAGCATGTCAATTTTCAGTAAGATGAAAACAGCCAGCAGGACGACTGCATCTTGCAGAAGGCAACACGGTCAGGATGCCGGTTCCGGTGAAGCAATCTTGTTGTAGGGGACGGCATGGCAGCCGTCCCCTACTCTATTAGTTGATTACGCAAAAATTTTGTTGTGAAGGCGACCTGCCAGCGAGATGTAGTAAGCACGAACAAACCACGCTGCTAAGATTCTTCGTTTTGTTGTGCGGATTGGGTGCGAGTGGAGGAATTAAAGCGGAAGAGCAAGCTGCCGAAATGGACCAGGTCGGCATGCTGTAAGCTTGTGCCGTGGGCGCTGACAGGTTTAAAATTGACATAGGTGCCGGACGTGGAGTTGAAATCTGTAATTCGGATGCGTCCATCGGGAAAAAAATGGATTTCCGCGTGCAGTGGTTCCAGCATGGCATCATCCAACACCAGGTTAGCCAGCGAGGGGTCACGACCGATCAGGGTGATCTCCTTGATGAGCGGGTATGGCTTTTCGGCTGACGGGGTTTGATCGGGGTCGAGTTTCATCAGGCTGCCGTAACTCCTGACAGCTGTATATGACAGGCTCGGCAAAGCTTCTTCCGAATTTTCTTCAGCCTTGGCTGGGACTGCCTGGTCGGATTTGGGGGGCTTTTTGCGCGGTCTGATTATAAAAATCAAGGCAACCAAACCTGATAACAGGAGCAAACCCATCCAAAGCAAGGGATTGGTTAACCAGCCATCAGATAAGGCATTTTCAGGTTTGAATACATTGAGACCAATCGTGTGGATGGGAGTTCTGCCCTGTAAACCCAAGTCATCATTCACGCGAACTTCAAGACGCAGCTTTTCTTCTTGCGTGTAGTCATTCAGATCGATTACAAAACTACCATAAGGAGGCGATTGATTGGTCTGCACCCGGTCTCCATTTACAAAAAGGGTTGAACTGATAATCGACCGCGGGTAGCCATCCGGAAACTCGATTAATACTTCGACAGGAAGCGCTGGCGGGGTAACTGAGTCGTTTTCGTCCTGGAGCAGATCAAGAGATTCAGGTGGATTGACAAAACTGAGCCGGGTTGGCTCAACTGTCAATTCGAGCTGGGCTGGGGCAGAACGTAATACCCTATCGGTCGCCAGGGCGAGCTCAACGGCGAGATCAAAACTGCCACTTTCGCGGATTTCAGATTGATAGGTGACAACGAAGTTTTCACCTTTGCCTTCAAGATAAACGTTTGGATCGGGCACCGCCTCAACCCCCGTGAAAGCAGCAAGCGTTCCACCAGTGGCGAGTAAGGCTTCCTGCATGTTGGTCTCATAAGAACTGCCAAGCATAGAGGGGGACATGACAATCCAGGTGTGCATCGACACGTTAATTGCGGCTGCCCGATCTACCAGGCTGAAAAAATCGGGCAGGAGGGTGGGATGAAGGTAAGGAGTAATGTAAACCAATACCGTATCGAGAGAGCTGGTGGAGGTTTCGAGCGCACTGATTGCCTCCTCAAGGCTATCGAGTGAGGAAACCAGATTGTTCCCATCTATTGAGTAAGCATCAATTGCATTAACCCAGGCATCGTATCCGGGAATTTCGATTTGAGCGATATCCGGGTTGATGTGAAGGCTGTAAAGGTTCACATCAGGATTTTCGAGATCAGGACCGATCGATTTTATTGCCTTAATCATGTCGTCATAGTACTGCAGCCCATTTGGCCAATGCAGCCTGAGTGAGCTCTCGGGGTTAATGACCAGGGAAAAATGCACGCCCTTGTAACTTCTTTCAACCATATCTGGTTGGATGAGCTGCCCGTCTTCAAAGATGGTAACGCTGTCTGTTGTTGGGTGGATACTGCCTGTAAGGTTTTTGCCAGAGAACCCGATAGTGATATCGGGGAAGTTTCGGCTGTCAATTTCGGTAATCAGGACCGTGGGCTCAGGTGGCTGGGCAAAAACCGAATTTGGCACCAGCAAAAGTAACAAAATCAGGATGCAAACAATAGCCCCAATCCCCTTCTTCGTTATTGCAGGTCGATACTCTTTAAACATCAATATTTCTGAACATCCAGGTAATCAGTTAATTAGTATTCAATTTTACGTGAAAAATGTCAATCGATCAGACCAATATGCTTAAAAGCTTTCCACAAGCCATCATCTGTGACATGGTCGGTGATGTGATCGGCAACGGCTTTGAGCCGGGGGTCGGCATTACCCATGGCAACTCCGACGCCGGAGGTAGCAACCATTTCGATATCATTGTCCGCATCACCAAAGCTATAAGCATCTTCCAACGGCTTTCCAAGGTGCTGCATAACAAACTCGACTGCCTTACCCTTGCTGGTTCCATCCTGGAAGATATCGGCGAAACCTTTCTTCCGGGAGGTCATATTCCATAAGCCCATGGTCAGATCAGGTTTGATTACCTCCCAGAGCTGATCAACATCGATATTATCAGTGAGAACCACACAGATTTTGTTGACATCCACCTGCCAATTGGTATTGTCAAAAGTTGTGCTGGGGAACACCCGGGTGGTCCAATCACGTGCCTCTTCCACGCTTAAGTCCAATAAACTGGCGAGGGAGGTCAGGTAATTGTGATTGGCATAAAGGGTATGATTGTTTTCTGCAAAAAAGCCGCCCTCAATTGCTTCAAGGTGGTTGATCACCTTCATAACCATCTCCTCTGACATGGGGCGGTGGAACAATTTCTGTCCGTCTTCCTCGATGTAAATCCCGTTTCCTCCGATGAACCCATCGAATTCAAGGTCCCAGATTGCTTGATAAACCTGGCAGCGGCTGCGCCCGGTGTTGATATATAGCTTGTGTCCTCTCGCTTTTGCTTTCTGAATTGCCTCAACGGCGGACTCCGGAACTTTTAGGGAACGATCTATCAGCGTCCCGTCAATATCCAGAAAAATTACTTTATCTGTTAACATTTTTCACCATTGCCGGCATCTGCCGGTTATTTATTATTGCTGGTCCTCTTTGGCGACGTAAATATCAGAATATTCCCCTGTCGTCGAAAGTACACGTTCAGCATATGGGCAGAAAGCCCCTAATTTTACACCAGCTTCGCGCGCTTCTGCGACGACTCGTGCCACCAGTTCCCGGGCAATTCCAGCACCGCGATAATCGGGATTGACTTCAGTGTGATCAACAATCCAAAGCTCGCCTTCACTGTGATATTTAATTTCACCAACCTTTTCGTCGGACTCGTTTTTCGCCAGGATCTGTTCATGCTCCGGGTCGGAATGATAGGTAATATTATATTCAGGCATATCGTCTCCTACTAATTAACAGAGGCTATTTTGCCTTGCCCTGGTTGGCTACGGCTTGCATCTGGGCTTTAATCGCTTCCGGGTCTCCGAGGTAGCATTTGTTTATCACGTTGAAATCGTGATCAAATTCGTAAACCAGCGGGACGCCGGTGGGTATATTTACGCCAACAATTTCTTCTTCGCTGAGCTGATCGAAGGTTTTTACCATGGCACGCAACGAGTTGCCATGCGCAACGACCACAACGCGTTTACCAGCCAGCATATCGGGCTTGATCACTTCTTCGAAATATGGCATGGTACGTTCGACGGTTATGGCAAGGCTTTCGGTGAGCGGAAGAACGGATTTGTCTTCGGTCTCACGGTATTGGGCTTGAACGCGTGGGCTGCGTTCGTCATTCTCATCAAGTTCGGGTGGCGGGGTGGCGTAGGAGCGGCGCCAGATAAGCACCTGTTCTTCGCCGTATTTGGCGGCTGTTTCGGCTTTGTTGAGCCCCTGCAGTGCGCCGTAATGCCGTTCGTTGAGCTTCCACGATTTGACCACGGGCAGCCAGGAGCGATCCATCTCGTCGAGGACGATATCCAGCGTATGGATGGCTCGCTTGAGATAGGAGGTGTAACAGATATCGAAGTCGTAACCCTGTTCCTTAAGCAGCTTACCGCCGTTGGCGGCTTCTTCGCGCCCTTGGTCGGTCAGCTCCACATCGGTCCAGCCGGTAAAGAGGTTGAGCTTGTTCCATTCACTTTCGCCGTGCCTGATCAAAACTAATTTCATCATTTTTATGCTCCTGTTTTTTTAATTACTTAAAATTATAAATAATTAAAGACCACTTATGATAAACCGAATTACGATTTTCTTGCAATCTATCCTATTCATTGACTAAGCAGATTCAAGCAATAAGTTTTCTGATTCAAGATAACAGATAAACTTATCAATGATTTGTTTGTTTCTTTCTAAAAGGTCTTCTTCTTGAAAATCATCTTTCTGTGTTAAGTAATCATATTCAGCAATGATACTCTTTTGATGCACCTTACCGTTAGCATCAGTATAACCGAGATAATATCTTTTTTTGTCAGAAAACCTATAATCAGACGCACGGATATTGATTGACTTTTCTAATAAGATTTTATTCCCGAGCTCTTCTAATTTGTCTTGGTTACTCAGTTTTATTTCCTTATTGTGACGTTCTTTGGCATAAATATGTTCAATGTCAAAACCAGTACCATTACTTGGACGTAATTGCTCTTCAAACGTAAATGCATACCAAGTAATAATGGAACGAGTCACAGTCCTATTGTTGGTGAACTTATAATTTAAAATTACATTATTGAGATGCTCTCGATCAAACTTAAATTCCGAAAAATCAATTGCTTGGTTATTTTGCACTTTTATCATTTCTGCATAAATGGGTGTGCGAAGGGCGTTAACACCAGGATTTGTTAGGGCATAGGCATAAATAAAAGCAGTAGTTTTTGATAAGAAAGCGTCGAAATCTGCATCGTCTAAATTCTCGTCTTCATCTTTATTAACCATAAAATACACAGATGTGAAATATTCCCACATACCATTAGGAGCATACTTTAGGACGAATAATTTTTTCAGAACACTTTCAGAAAACTTGGTAACATCCTGATCATAAACAGCTCCCCAAAAATCAATAAGACTTAATAAATTTGGAATGGTGTTATCTCTTAATAATCGACTGTACTTATTGGCTCCAAAAAATTTCCGGAGAGCCTCGGTTGTTGACGATCTGTTCCCTTCTGAAGACCGAATGTAATACATATACTTGGTAAATAATTCATCCATAGGAGTTCCAAAAATAGGATTGAATATCCGTTCCGACTTAACTGACAATTCCTTCCAATCATCAATGAATTCGGATTTAGCTCCTTTTTTCTCATAATACTTGTAAAATTGGGCTTTGAAGATATCTGCATCTGCCAAAGGCATTCCTCTATCATTTAAGGTGGAGAATATCCGTAAAGCTGTATCCTGTGAGTCCGCTTCAATAGGCAAGAGAATACAATTATTTAATATTCTTGCTGGAAAGTAAGGTAGATATGAAGCATAATTGTCAATAAATAAATCAATGTTCTTTTGGAAAAAATGATAGTTCTTGGCGTACCTGCTATTCATTTTATTTTCAGAATTTCCTGTTTTTAGTATCGATAAGAATTCCTCTTTATCATCGTCTGTTGCGACTTCAGAATCGATCTTTAGATGCTCATTATCTGCATTCCCAAATTCATTTGTTTGCCAGATGCATTGAGATATTATGTTTCGTGTGTCGATGGAGGGCTTATCTTGCATGCGCTCGAATCTATCGTAAAAAGCCCTCAGTAGGAGTAATATTGTCGTTAAACGTTGTTGCCCATCTATGACTTCCAATTGTCTATTTGCGTTCTTATACGTTACTATAGCACCAAGAAAGTATTCGTCATTGGTGTTAAAAGCGTCTTTATTTCCATCAGGGAACGCAAATGTAAAAATGTCGTCCCAAAGGGTCTGGCATTCTTCCTCTTCCCAACCATAAGGTCTTTGATAATCCGGGATAAGGAAATTTGCCGATTTATCCGTAAATAGATCTTTTATTGTTTTTTGATCAACACTTAACTTGCTCACAATTTATAAACCTTTCAATTTATCTCTAACAATTCCAGCCCCGCTTTGTCTAAAAGCTGTAAATTCTATCTATTCCCATTCAATCGTTGCCGGGGGTTTGGAGCTAATATCGTAGACCACGCGGTTGACGCCTGCGACCTCGTTAACAATGCGGTTGCTGACGCTTGCCAGCAGGTCCTGGGGCAGGCGAGCCCAGTCGGCGGTCATAAAATCGACCGAGGTAACCGCGCGCAATACAATCGTCTCGGCATAGGTGCGCTGGTCGCCCATGACGCCAACGCTTTTGACCGGGATCAGGGCAGCAAAAGCCTGCGAGCTGCCCTGCAGGTGTCCGTTTTCGTCTTCGCGGATGTGCAGCAGGTCAGCGTTTTTGAGCTCTTCCATGAAAATCGCGTCGGCATGCCGCACAGTTGCCACCCGTTCGGGGGTTACTTCGCCCAGGCAGCGCACTGCCAAACCCGGACCCGGGAAAGGCTGGCGCCAAACCAACTCAGGCGGAAGATCCAACTCGAGCCCGACGGCGCGCACTTCGTCTTTGAAGAGCAGACGCAAAGGCTCAACCAGTTTGAAGCGCATGTCTTCCGGTAAACCGGCAACGTTGTGGTGGGTTTTGATGCGGTGGGCTTCGCTGATGCCGATACCTTTCGATTCGATCACGTCCGGGTAGATTGTGCCTTGCGCCAGAAATTCGAACTCACCGGCTGTTTGCACGGCGCGTTCAAATTCGCGGACGAACATCTCGCCGATGAATTTGCGCTTTTCTTCCGGGTCGGTGATGCCTTTAAGCCGGGCGAAGTAGCGAGCTGAGGCATCGACCATAACCAGGCGATCGCCGAGTATGGGGCGAAAAGTGGCTTCGATTTGTTCGGCTTCGCCCTGGCGCATCAGCCCGGTGTCGATGAAAACCGCTGTGACGCGATCACCAATAGCGCGCTGTACGAGGGCGGTGGTGATGGCAGAGTCGACACCACCCGAGAGGGCTGAAAGTACACGCCCATTGCCGACCTGCTGGCGGATTTGCTGGATGCTCTCGTCGATGATGTTTTTTGAAGTCCAGGCAGGTTTACACCGGCAGATTTTAAGTACGAAATTTTCGAGGATCTCCTGACCATACTGGGTGTGATGGGTTTCGGGGTGGAACTGGAGACCAAAGCGCAGTTGATCGTAATTTGCCATGGCGGCATAAGGGGTGCTGGAGGTATGGGCAATACCGATGTAGCCATCAGGGAGTTGGGAAACATGATCGCCGTGCGACATCCATACTTTTTGCTTGCCGGGGTGAAGCAGCGGGTTTTCACCGGGTGCTTCCAGGATGGCGAGCCCATATTCATGGTCGTTGCTTCGGTCTACCTTGCCCCCTGACTGATGGGAGAGCGCCTGCATGCCGTAACAAATGCCGAGGATCGGCAGATCGCTTTTGAGAATATATTCCTGGATGAAGGGCGCGTTTTCGGCATAGATGGACTGCGGTCCTCCGGAGAGGATGATTCCCCTGGTTTCGGGGGTGATCGCCTCAGCATGGCTGGCTGTCCAGGGGAGCAACTCACAATAAACGTGCATATCACGAATACGCCTGCCGATTAACTGGGTGTATTGAGATCCGAAGTCGATAATTACTATGCGGTCGCTCATGATACCTTCCTGTTGGGGTTAGGCTGCGAATTCGTCGGTGAACTCGATTTTTCCATCTTCCATCGAAGAAATCGAGACGAGAGCATGGATGGGGATACCGAGCGGAGACAAAAGCGTTCTTCCGCCCTCAAAGGTTTTTTCGACAAGTGTGCCGATGCCAACCACTTCGGCGCCGGCAACCTCGGCGAGGCGCACGAGCCCGGCGATCGTCGCACCGGAGGCGAGAAAGTCGTCGATGATCAGGATTTTTTCATCTTTGCCCAAATATTCGGGGGAGACGATCAGTTCGGTGCTGCGACCCTTGGTGTGGGATGGGGCAACGGTGATGTAAACTTCGCTGGGCATGGTGACTGGTTTGGTTTTGCGGGCGTAAACGACGGGAAGGTTGAGGTACTTGCCTGCCATCAAAGCAGGAGCTATGCCCGAGATTTCGGCAGTGAGGATTTTTCCAGCAGGGGTGTTCGCGAAAAGTCGGGCAAATTCTTTGCCGGCTTCATCCATAAGGGTAGGGTCTACCTGGTGATTGATGAACCTGTCGACCTTAAGAATGCCGTTGCCGAGGTTTTTTCCGTCGGTCAGTATGCGTTGTTTTAGTAATTCCAAGATTAAGCTCCTTTGTTAGGGTTATGGACACAGCGAGGGATAAAATATGCGTTGATATAAGTTCTGACAGCTGCAATGACAAGGGCGGGCAACATGGGCATATTATAACAAGGTTCCCGGGTAAATCTGCGGGAATTCGAAATCGTTATAACAAAAACAGTCTCGATCCGGAGACCTTCGTGAACAGCGGGGAACCAGTTGGAAGACCTTTGCCAACTTTCCTATTTCAGCTGCGCCTGTTTGAGCATCTCGCCCTTCAGAACAGTGACGGCTTTGCCTCCGATAAAGGCGCGATCGTCTGTTAGTCGCAGCCAAACATCGCCGCCCCGTTTGGAAGCCTGGTAAGCGTAGAATTGAGTTTCACCTGTTTTGGCTTGCCAGTAGGGTCCCAGGACGCAATGCGCCATGCCCGTAACCGGGTCTTCCGGGATGCCTGTCTTGGGGGAGAAGAAGCGGGAAATAAAATCGTGTTTGTTGCCTCCGCCCGAAGCAGTGATGGCAAAATCGTGTTGACCCAGCTGCGTTATCAAGCCAAAACGAGGCTGAAAGTTACGGACCTCGTCCGCATCCGCTAGTTCGGCGATGAGAACGCCATTTTCTGATTCGACCACGGCAACCGGTTCATGTGTGAGGATTTGGGCAAGGATCGCAGGAGCTTCGATTGGGCTAAATTTGAACCGAGGCATACTTATCTCGATTGTGCCGCGATTGAACGTTGAGCTGATAATGCCACTGCGCGTATGGAATAAAATAGTCTCATCCGGGTCGTAGAAGCCGACTTCGTAGAGGATATGAGCGCTGGCGATGGTGGCATGACCACATAAATCAACCTCGGTAGTGGGGGTGAACCAGCGCAGTTCATAATCCTGCCCTTTAGGGCGAAGAAAGGCGGTTTCGGACAGGTTGAATTCCTGTGCGACATCCTGCATCCATTGATCATTTCTGTTTTCTTCCAGCAGAACAACCGCGGCAGGGTTGCCTTTAAACGGTTTGATGGCAAATGCATCAACCTGATAAATTGGATATTTCATAGTAATCCTCCTAAGGACATACCTGGACTAAGTTTACTCTGATAAGCGGCAGTTTGGGAATACCCAAATAGCCAGGTTGGGCATTAAATTGCATGATTTCCTATGCTTGTTATAATGAACCCGTGAAAAAGAAAAATGTTTACCTGATCTTGTTGATTTTTGTATCGCTGATTGCGCGACCGGCATACAAGGCTGTCGACGCGGCAACAAGCAATAGCGAGACCCGCTTCTACGACTTGCCCTTGTGTCTGCCAGGTTATTATCCGGGTGACCCCGGGGATTGCCTTCCGCTGGGTCCGTCGGAGACGATTACTGATCTGAAAAACCAGGGTTTTCCATACCCACTGGCTGGATTGCCAGCCAACAAGCCAGACCCGTCCCTCAGCGACCTGCCGTTAAGAGTGGCAAAGGTTGCCGGAGCTGAGACCAAAATCTATTCCAGCCTCTCGGAGGCAATTGGTGACAGCGGAACCGTAGTCGGTACGGTTCCTGACGGAGCAAACCGTTATGTCGCCATTATTGAGCAGGCATCGTCAGGTGATCGAACCTTCGTAAGGGTGCAATCCGGAGGTTGGGTGGAGGCAACGCCGACATATTCGTGGCCTAGATGGCAGGGGCTGGAATTTTTCGCCACACCGAAGAGTAATTTTGGCTGGACGATCGATTTTACAGCATCGTACAACGGTCCCAACTTCGCCTCTGGAGTTACCGGTAAAAATTATGAAAAGTATCAATCTTTCCCGGTATATAATATGGTTGAAGCTGACGGTTACGATTGGTACCAAGTTTCCCCGACTGAATGGATCCCTTCCTGGAAAGCGAGGCAGGTCGTTGTTGATACAGTTACGCCACCTGAGGTCGAAGGAGGGCGCTGGATTAATATCGATTTGCATAATCAGACCTTGTCTGTTTATGAGGAAAACGAACTGGTCTTTGCCTCAATCATAGCGACAGGCGCGGGCGAGCTGTATTCTGATCCTGGCACGTATCGTATCTATGAAATGAGAGAGCTGGACCTGATGCAGGGTTCTTATACCGCGGATAAATCTGATTTTTATTACTATGAGGCGGTCCCATGGGCGTTGTATTACAACCATACCCAGGCGATTCACGGAATATATTGGCCTGCAACCCTGGGGATCGTCCAGTCACACGGCTGTGTAAATATGTTCCCCGGTGATGCAAACTGGTTGTTCCACTGGGCTGAAGTTGGAGATTATGTCTATGTACATGACCCTTCGGGTTTGACGCCAATTCCGACACCGACCCCGATGGGCACCCCGGCACAGGAGCTTTTTTACCCCACGGCAACCCCACCAGCACCGTAAGGTTCATGGAAAATTTAATAAAGAAAAGCCGGATTCTAAATTGAATCCGGCATTTGATTAGCTGTTCTCAGAGTTTAACAAATCTTCCAGCGTAATGGTTTCTCTTCGAGGACGTTAACAACTTCAGAGGCGATATCTTCAGCCGCGCGCAGTTGTGCCTCGATCGTCTGACCTCCGATATGGGGGGTGGCGATAACCCTGGCGTTTTTGACCAGCTCCCATTCCAATGGGGGTTCCTTTTCGTAAACATCCAGGGCGGCTCCAGCAACTTTGCCAGACTCAATCGCTCGCAAAAGAGCGGCGTGGTCAATGACGCCACCGCGGGAGGCGTCCACAATATAGACACCCTCTTTCATTTTGGCGAAAGCTTCGTCATTGAGCAGGTGTTTCGATTCGGCATTCAGCGGAAGGTTGAGGCTGATGAAATCTGCTTTTGCCAGCAGCTCGTCGAGATGGACCTGTTCGAAGCCCTTTTCACGCACAAATTCAGGATCCCATGTGCGTTTATAGACAAGCACTTTCATGCCCATGCAGGAGCAATATTTGGCGACGAGTTGTCCGATGTTTCCAAAACCGATCATTCCGAGTGTCTTGCCCATCAGTTCGGCGCCCATGAGTTCTTTCTTAGCCCAGTTTTCCTGCTTCATGGCGGCATCGGCGCGGGGTAGTTCGCGCGAGAGACCAAAAATCATTGCCATAGAAAGTTCGGCGACTGCTTCAGAAGTAGCAACAGGGCAATTGACGACGGTAACGCCGTGCTCTTTGGCTGCTTCGAGGTCAATGTTATCCACACCAACTCCAGCCCGACCAACTACTTTGAGGTTTTTGGCAGCATCGAAAACTTCACGGGTGACTTTTGTGCGACCGCGCACGATCATTCCGTGGTAATCGCCGACTTCTTGCAAAAGTTGAGCTGCGTCGATCCCTTTTCTGTCAACGGCTTCGCCGACCTGGTTGATCAGGTCCTTTCCAACACTTTCCAAGCCGTCTGTGATGAGTACTTTCCATGCCATAACTACTTTTCTCCTTTTTTACTATGGTGATATATCCTATTGTACTATCTTAAACCGCGCACGTCACCCTTTCGGTAGGTGAATCCAATTGAATCGAAGTATTCCAATGCCGCTGTGGCATACTTACGGGTGGTATTAAACTGGTCCCTCAACTGGGCAAGGCTGACAGAACCATCGCTTTGAATCGTATCATGGACCCAGGTTTGCATTTCAGCAATCGCGGTGGGGGTGAAGAGAACCGTGTCGGAAACTGCGACCAATCTTCCGGAAGAAATCAGTCCTTCCAACAAATCAGCGCCGATGGCGAGGTGCACCTGGTTGATGTCGGGTGGGGTAAAGGGGTTGGCACTGAAATCGGCTAAAATCGGTGCGACAGTTGCCTCCTGGGCAGGGGTGAGCACAACGATGTGACCGGGTGCCCAGACTAAACTTCCCCGCGCTACCAGCAGACCTTGTTCTGCCAGCCTGGAGAGTGCCAGGTCGAAAATTACCTGGGAAAGACCCAGACTGCTTTTTAATTCTTCCCTGGGCATGCCAGCCTTGAATGGGTAGGCTTGATGGAAGTGATTTAGTGCGTTGATTGACTTGTTCGAGAGTTCGTCCCAATAGGCGCGGCTCATAAAAGTATTTTTGGCAATATCGTTATCTGGCTGAAGCGAAACTATCTGACTTTCATCAATGAGTTCTTTCAATACTTCAAGCAATTGTCCTTTTGGAAGGGCAGATTTTGTACCAAGGTTCGAAAAACTGCTCGTTTTCTGACTTTCCAGGATCTGACTGACCAGTTCACTGGCGCTCCCGCTGAGGATTTTGTCCATTCTTTCAAGGTTGGAGAGGTTAAAGCGTTTGTACGCAGATTGTGGATGTGGATCGAGGACAACACCTCCTCCGAGCGTTTCGGAAGGGGAGGGCATGCGCAGGATGAAGCGGTCGCCCCTGGCAGCAACGATGGGATTATCCGCGCGTAACTGGATGTAGGCTGTATCGCCGGGGTCCAGCCGGTGAGTGCCAAGCAGGCGCAGCGTCGCGGTTGTTTCGGTTGATCCAATGAACATCTTGACCTGCATATTGTGTTTGACAGCAAACATGCTGTCGCGAAGAAGCCGAAAATGCGCATCCAGGAATTGGGTTGGTTTGTAATCACGCGGGTGGGCGATCACATCCCCACGGGTAATATCCCGGTAATTCAGGTTAACGATATTTACAGCAGTTCGGTAACCCGGGTCGATTTTCTGCACTTTATGGTGGTGGTTCTGCAGCCCGCGGATACGCCCGGTTTTGCCACCGGGCAGACAAACCACCTCTTCGCCCAATGCGAAACTGCCGTCGAGCAAGGTGCCGGTTACAATCGTGCCGAAACCTGTCAGAGTAAACACCCTGTCGACCGGTAGCCGCGGTTTACCCAGGTTTTTTCGTTCAGGAAGCCCAACCAGGGCATCCTGGAGTGCCAGCAGAAGCTCCGGGACACCATCGCCAGTTTTAGCTGATAGCGGCACAATTGGCGCGTCTGCCAATGAAGTGCGGCTGAGCAGTTCCTGGACATCCATCTCCACCAGCTCCAGCCATTCACGGTCATCAACCAGGTCGGTCTTTGTTAAAACGATAACTCCACGATTAATTTCCAGCAGGTCGAGGATCGAGAGATGTTCCCTGGTTTGCGCGGAAACGCCTTCGTCTGCGGCAACCACCAGCAGGACGGCATCGATCCCTCCGATGCCGGCAAGCATGTTCCCAATAAAGTCACGATGACCGGGCACATCGATGATTCCAACCTCTTCGCCGTTGGGCAGGCTCAAAGAGGCAAACCCCAACTCTATGGTCATTTCACGGACTTTCTCTTCCTTGAGACGATCGGGGTGCGTGCCGGTCAACGCGGCGATCAGGGTTGACTTCCCATGATCGACATGACCTGCGGTTCCGATAATATGCATGTTTAGCTTTTGTTATTATCGACTAACGGGGCGATGTTCTGGATGGATTCCTGGTACGCCACCAAAACAGTCTGGATGTGTCTGACAGTCTCACGGCTCAGCGCATCCAGCTCATCACGCAGCATGGCAGTCAGATCGTCGATCTCTTGCAGTTGGCGTGTGAAGCCGGCATATTGCTGCGTGGTTTCACGGGTTTCTTCTTCCTGGGCAAGCATGTAGTTTGTCCAGCGCTTGATGTCGTCAGACTTGAAACTGGTCCACTCCTGGCGATAGCGATCGTCGTTGAGTCTTTGCAGCTCCGTAATCTCATTGATACGACGTTCAAAACGCTGGGTAACTTCTTCAGCACTTTGGATGGCTTTGGTGGCGGAGAGACGAATGTTCTCAAGGGTCTCAATTTGAGCGCCAAGGTTGGCGTTGAACTGATCAATTTCCGCGAAACGCTTCTCCCAGTTGGCGAAAACCTTATCCTTATCCACCAGGGAGTTGTTTACACGTTCGATGAATTGTGATTGGTTTTCACGCCGGTCTTTTTCATTGTTCTGTAGCTCGGCAATGCGGGTATCGAGGGTACGGAAACTGTCCGAAAAACTGTCAAAACGTCCCCGGGTTTCTTCCAGCCGTTTGCGCACGGAGGCAACCTCGCCCTGCAAATCGGTAAGGCGTTTGGCTTCCTGCCGGCGACCTTCTTCGAGAAGATGCAGAGAGCGTCGGTAATCCTCATCGTAACGACTGACATCCTGAATCCTGGCTTTTAATTCTTCATTCAATCGCGCCAGCCTGGTATCTTCAACCTTAAGGGCACTGATATCCGCCCGGATGGGGTCAAACATTTCGGTTAGTGGATACAGTTCGGCTATGGTCTTTTTTGTTGAATCAATTTCTATTTTTGTGCGTTTTTGCGATTCGTTGAGGTTACTTTCTGCGCGTTCATTTGCCTCGCGAATTTGCTTGCTCAAATCTATATTAAGCCTGTCAATACGGTTTTCATATTTATCCATGCTGCTAATCTGGGTGGTATTGCGGTTGATTAGCACCTCGAGTTCCTTAATCTGTTTACGCAAGTTCAAGTTTTCCCCTTCGAGGATGGTCAAACGGTTTTGCAGAGAGGCGAGGTTGGTTTTATCGTTGCGGCGTTCGTTATCGAGCCATTCAACGCGTTTTTCCAATTGTTCGATTCCGGAATATTCGTCCATAATGTTCCTGTCTTTGTAAATATGATGATGTGATTATACCTAGTTTCAAAAACAGGTAAATGATTATTAGGTCAGATTCTCAAAAGAAATTAATAATTCTTGCACTGGTCTGGATAGAACGTTGGGAAAAAGACCTGGCAGGATGATAACCATAAGGATGACCACGACCATGATAATCAAGCCTATCTCTTCGACATTCGATTCTTCGGATCCAGTTTGATGGTTTTGATTCCCTGGGTTAATCATTGTGCTAAACAGTCGCAAGAACATGGTCAGCATTCCCAAAACACCAACAGCGGATAGTAAGCTGAGCGGAAGGTTATCAGTGGATATAAGCTTCCAAACGATGTGTTTGGTGGGATAGAGAGAGAACAAAGGCATTCCGATCAGGTTGAGAATACTTGCCAGCAAGAGGACACTCGCAAAGGGATAACGCCTGATGATGCCTTTGAGAACCTCGAAAGTCAGCGTCTCCGAACGGGTGATTCTTTGCATCGAAGCAAGGGATACAGCTAAAGCCCAATGGGCTAAAATGCGCGGGAAAAGAGTCATTGTCAGCACTTCGAGCCCCCCTGAACCGCGAAACGCCATTGAAAAAGCGAGATAACCTGTCTCCGCAAGGAAAAAATAACCCAGCATTCGGTTCAAATTCGATTGAAACGCGGCAATAACCCCTGCCGAGAGAATACACAAAGCGCCGATCCACTTCAGGAACGTATCGAGTTCCGGAAGATTACGCAGCCAGCCATATTGATTGAGAAATTTCAGGAAAAACAGGGCAAGCCCAACCTGCATCAATACCAGCAGAAAACTGATTGTCCATGGATGGCTTTCTTCAGCCAGCATCGGCAACCAGCTATGCAGGGGGAAAATTCCCACCCAGAGAATAAAACCAATTAATACCAGTATCGCCCCGCGTAAAACGAGGGCTTGTGCTGATGGTGATGTTTCAATACCCGTGACCATCCAACCGCTAACCAGGATCAGTGGGAGCGCCAGGGTTTGCATGCTGAGGAAGCGGATGATCCCGTTTTTGGCTGGTGTACCCCGCGGTGAGAGTAACGGGACGCTGGTTAGAGCGATTAACTCGATCACTACAGCCGAATAGATGAACGGATTTATAAATTGAACCGATACCCATAACGCCGTGATCAGCAGCGAGAGGCTGTTGAACCATTGGCTGACTATAAACAACCTGCTGAATGCGTTCCAGGCAAAACAGACCAGGTAAAGCACGCTGACCATGCCCAGTTGACCGGCGGTGATCTGGATTGTCCGCCCAAAAAGCACAAGGCTGTCTTCCAGGAAAAATTGCCTGCCGGCGATACTCAAAACGAGATCGTTGGAGAATAAAACAGCCAATCCTGCCAGAATCAGGGGGATTATGGTGGCAAGAACTGCTGTGATTTTCTGGTACTTTTGGAGTGAAACCAGGAGAAAACTCAAGGCAATCGGTAACCCGATCCAAATAACTACAGTGTTGCTCATGTCGTTTCACTTTCTGCATTTTTCACGATGAAAAACGCGCCGACAATCGCCAGGAGCAGGTTGACTGTTACCAACAATGCTTCGAGCAGGTATGAATAATCGAGGGCGTAGTATAAAAGCTGAAAACCGGAAAGAAACGTGAGGATCCCTATCGCGATGTAAAAAGGTTCACTAATCGTGCCAAGTTGAAGCAGACCGATCAGAATCAAACCCATACTGGCAAAGAGATGATCACTGGGCACCAATGGGAAGACCTCCCGCTGGAGACCTGGCAAAAAGGACTGCAGCATCACTAATAACAATAAACCCGCCAGTGCACGGAAAATCTCTCCGCTTGTGGGCTTGATGTTTAGTTTCACCTTTTCGATTCCACCGACACTTACCAGCGTCAGATAGAGAATGAGTGTAACCATAAGACCGGTAAATGGTTGAATCAGGGCGAGTTCCATGGGCAAAACAGATCTGACAAGCGGGAAAAGGAAGAGATATTGTACCGTCAGCGCAACCAGGTTGATGGTCCATTGCCTTCGGGTCAGGTTTACCAAAGCTGCCAACAGCACCAGGTAGATGGGTATCTGGGTCAGGATCTCGCTCATCAGGGACTCCCCACTGAGAGGAAGATAATAGCCACGATGACCATGAAGACCAATGACCACAATACGCCGCCATCGCCTTCGAGAATTTGGTGGATAAAATCACCAATATTACCAAGCCAGCGAAAAAAACGTTCGAGCAGCGCCCAAAGCCAGGCAAAGCTCATTATCTTCCGGAGGAAATTTATCAGGAGAATGACCAATCGGTAAAAAGGCAGTTTCTCGATCAGGCTGGCTTCGGGCATCTGCCAATTCAAACGCCAGGAGATCAGAACTTCTGCAACTACAATAGCCAGACTGCCAAGACTGCCCCACAGGTTGCCAACCGTGATCACTCCAGGCCAACCGACCCAATTTAGCAGCAGGAGGGTTTGAATCAGAACCACAAGCCTTAAAGGGAAAGTGATCCTGGCAAATTTCTCCAACCCGGTGACTGAGCTATCCGATTTCATGATAAAACGAACATAACCAGTAACGAGCAATGCATGCGTCAGGATCATTACCAGCCAGGTAAAGTTGAATTGGTCTGGCAGCAAACCTTCCCATCCCGACGCCGCCAGGGTGTAAGGCAGACCGATGAACCCGAGCAGCCCGAGCATCGGGAGGAAGCGAATCCGCCGGATGGGAGGGTTGAAGAGGAAAAGCAGGCTGCCTGACAGCAATAATGCCAGCCCCCAGACACGGCTTGCCTCCGGATAACCGTTTAACGCGCTTTGAATAGCGAAAGAGGAAAGCGCGACCACCCAATATGGTTGTGCCTCATAGGTATCGGGGCGGGTAACCCACATGACGGCAGAATATAACGCCGCGACCAGGGTCAGCACCTGAACTGCCCCTGCCAGGTTGGTATTAAACAAAATGAACTCTTCGGGGAGGTTGGCGATCAAAACCAGGGCGGAGGCAGCTGGCATCAGGCGGAATAAAATCCCTGCTCCCCGTTTTAATTCGGGTGAGTCCAGAAAGGGCAGGTTGATTGGAAACACGCCAAGGCGTAGTCCTGCTGCTATCAGGGAGTAGATGCTCGAATTTGTTGCCTGGATATAACCAACCTGTCCGGCATCGCTCGCCCAACTATTTGAGGCTGCGATAATTAGCAGGAATGTGCTCAGGATGCGGATTCCAAAAGCAGAGGTGATCTTTGAACCTAACTTCGATGCTCTTGAGAGCCTCAACAAGGAGGCAACCTCGACCAGGTCAATTGCCATCCAGGAAATTGCCATCGTGATTGGGTTGGATGCAAGGATAGCGACCATGTTTAATGCAGTAACGGAAAGCACACGCATCCATGAAGAATGTGAAGTTGTCTCATCAGCCTGGGTGGTATCAGTGAGCAGCACTGCCACAGACATGCTTAAAACCGCAACGATATAAGGCCAGTTGCGATAGCCAATGCTCAGACCAAGAGTCACTTCGAATGAAGAACCAATGTGCCAGGTAGTCAAATTTATCTCGGATGGGAGATAAAGGCGCAGCACGAAGGACGCGACCAGGGCAAGACTGGCAGCAGTGATGGCGATCACCCATGAGCGTGCCGAGCTTGGTTTCCTGGAGTGCGTGACCAGGATAAGCAAAGTTCCCAGCAATAACACCCCGAAAATGGCGAAAATCAGCATGGTATTAGCCCTGACTCAGAGCGCTTCCCCGCTTTGTCTATGAATGAAACGTCCCTGACCTGGTTTGCCTCTCCAATTACCCTCTTCAACCAAAGCCTCACCGCGTTGCATTACAACCCTTGGATAGCCTTTCAACTTCCAACCTTCGTAGAGGTTGTAATCTGTGCGGTGTTTCGCCACATTCACGCCATAATTGACACTCTTTTTTGGATCCCAGATAACGATATCGGCATCAGAACCTGGCTCAAGGCAGCCTTTTTTAGGGTACAGACCGAAGATTTTGGCGGCATTTGTGGAGGTGAGTGCGACAAAACGCTCGGGCGTGATGCGCCCGGTGGCGACTGCCTGGGTCCAGAAGATGGGCATCCGGTCTCCGAGCCCGGGAAGTCCGTTGGGGATTTTGGAAAAGTCGCTCTTACCCAGTTCTTTCCCGGGGATGGCGACCATTTCGCCTTCATATTCTATTGGCTTTTGTCCGTTGTAGAAGAAAGGACAGTGATCGGTTGCCAGCACCTGGATGGTGCCATCCTCGATTCCTTGCCAGAGGCGTGCGTTGTCCTCTTCCGAGCGCATTGGCGGTGAACAAATCCATTTAGCGCCATCAGGTCTTTGTAGTTCCTTTTCGGTAAAAAACAAGTATTGGGGACAAGTCTCACCCATGGCATGCAGCTCTTTTGAGCGGGCGTAAGCCAGTTGGTCAACCTCTCCAGCCATGTTCATATGCACGAGATACACAGGAGCCTGTGCCTGGGCTCCCAGGGCAAAGGCGCGCAGGCTGGCTTCGACGGCTCCCCATCCGGGTCGAGTGAGCGCGTGCCAGATTGGTTCTGCGTGATTGGATTGAAGGGCTTCGCTGACAAGGATATCGATGACATCGCCGTTTTCAGCGTGGACCATGGTGAGAAGCTTGTTTGCGCCAGCAATGCGCATAGCCTTAAAAACATCACCGTCATTGATGCGCAGACGGTCGTTGTAGGCGGTGAACACTTTGATCGAGGTGATGCCGTGCTTCGGGAGGGTTGTTATCTCCCGGGCTACTTTTTCATTAAAATGGGTGATATTCATGTGGGAACTGTAGTCAATACAGGTTTTTGGGTCTGCGTTTTGACGGTGGAGGCGGATACTTTCAGCCAGCCCGGCTTCATGCTGCGACACAAAGTCGATCACGGTCGTAGTGCCCCCGAAGGCAGCCGCTTTACCGCCGGAGTAATGATCGTCCGACGAAATGGTGCCTGCCATGGGCAGGTCGAGGTGCACATGGGGGTCAATTCCAGCGGGCATAACGAACAATCCATGGGCATCATAAACCCGGGCAGAATCGACGCTGAGTTTTTCTGCCACATCCACGATGATTTCGTCCTTAATGAGGACATCCGCTTTAAAACTCTTTTCAGCCGTCACAACCGTGCCGTTTACTATAAGGGTGTACATACTGCCTTCTTTCTGGTTATAAACCGTTGGTCAGACCACTCAACAGAGCCAGGATAGCCGGATCGATCATTTCTTCGGGGAGCTGTTCGGCTCGATACTCTTCACTTTTGAGCGCGCGCTCCCGCAGCGCTTGCCAGAGGACGGGTCTTTCCTCATCATGGACGGGCAAGTCATTGATTGTTTCAGCGAGTTTTACCCGCTCGCCCGTTGTGTAGAAGAAGGTGATCCGCTTCCAGTCTTTGGCTGGAATCGGGTGGGGTAGTTCGATCAGCTGTCCGAGCTGTAGTTTGAAATATTCTTCCCGCGCCCGGGGATGGTCTTTCTGATCCTGGAGGATCTCCGCCCGCGTGGTCAACTCGTGTCCCCTGATCGGCGCCAACCAGCGGATAAGCATCCGATCCCCTCCTGGAAAAGCGGAAGGTTGGTAAAAAGCGACATGGTCAACGGCAATGACCTTGGGAGCGGTTTTTAACGGAATCCGATACCAGCCCAGCAGACGGGCAATATCAAGATCGCGTGGTGAAGGAATCAACGCCACCATCACCAGGCTGGTATCAGGAAGGTTAACAGATTGATTCAAAAGGCTCCTCTAAAGCTGCACTCCTGCTTTGTGGTTGAATTCTTCGATCAGGGCATCAATTTCCGGTTGTTGAGTTTGTATCCCGGTCCAATAATCCGGATCGTACCATTGTGCCATGATTTCTTCGTAGGTTTTGCCCTGCTGTTCGACCCAGGTATAGTATTTCAGGTTGTGGATGCGTTTTCGGTCTTTGTAACCGAGCTCTTGCATGAAATCTATGCCCTGTCCTTTGAGATAGCGGGCATCATCGGCAAGCGCGTGATCTCGTTGATACTCGCCAAATTCATCATGCATTTCGACCATGCGGCTTTGATACAGTTCCATGGAATCGGTCAGTAATGTCAGAACGACATCTTCGCTGGTAAGTTCGTTATACTTCGCAAATTTGATCGCGGAGAGAACATTGGCAATGCTTGAAAAACCGAGCAGGTCGAGGTTTTGAACCAGGGTTTCGTCCACACCAGATTGAACCAGGTAATCTTTCCCTGCTTCTTCGTTGAAAAGACGGGCGAGGCGGACGACGGCGTTGTCATCAATGGCGGTAACAAAGTCTGTATTTTTGACATTATGTACCCAGGGAACATGTTTGTCGCCAATTCCCTCGATACGATGAGCGCCGAAGCCATTCTCGAGTAGTGTCGGGCATTGTTCAGCTTCACTGGCGATAATTTTGCTGTATGGGAAAATCTGCTTCAGATAATCTCCGGCAGCGATTGTGCCGGCTGAACCAGTGGAAGAAGTGAATCCAGCCATGCGGTCGCGGGGACCCATAACCTTCAGGGCGACTTGTTCGAGAGCATTGCCAGTCAGGGTATAGTGCCAGAGGTAATTGCCAAACTCTTCGAACTGGTTAAAGATCATCAAATCCTGACCGCTGTGTCGCAGCTCCCAGCATTTGTCGAAGATTTCTTTGACGTTTGACTCAGTACCAGGTGTGGCGATTACTTCATCCGCGACAGTTCTCAGCCAGTCGAAGCGTTCCTTACTCATGCCTTCGGGCAAAATCGCGATTGATTTACAGCCTAACAGCATGGAATCATAAGCGCCACCACGGCAATAATTGCCGGTCGAGGGCCAGACCGCTTTTTGGGTGGTCGGGTCGAATTGACCGGTTACCAACCTGGGAACCAGGCAGCCAAAAGCCGCACCGACCTTGTGGACACCTGTGGGGAACCATTTTCCAACCAGGGCGACGATCCGGGCGTCAACGCCGGTTAACTCCTTGGGAAATTCCAGGTAATTAACCTCACCGAATAACCCACCATATTCCCTGGGCTCGTTGTGCCAGGTGATGCGAAACAGATTGAGTGGGTGCAGGTCCCATAAGCCGATGCCCTTGAGGCGTTCCTGGATGTCAACAGGAACGAGACTGGGGTCTTTCTGTTGAGCAAAAGTGGGGATGATGAACTTCTTCTCGCGAACGCGTTCGAGCGTTCGTTCCAGGCGGTCGTGCATGATTGTGAGGTCAATTTTGGTCATGGTGCTTCCTTCAAATCTTATTTTTTAGGTCGATCAAGTCGAGTCGGGTCAAGCGAGTCGCCCGGACCTTCAGCAACGATGTAGAGTGGTCTGCCCTTGGCTTCGTCATAGAGGCGTCCAATATATTCCCCGAGGATGCCCATCCCAACCAGGAGGATGCCGGAGAGGAAAATCAGCGTCAGCCAGGTAGCAAGCACGTAGGTGAGATCAATTTTGTTGGCAATTGCCAAAATCAAGTAGATTACTAATAAGACCAGGCTCAATCCGACGAGAATAATACCGCTGGTTGTGATCAGTTTTAGCGGATAAGTTGAGAATCCGGTGATGGCATTAAGGGCGAGCTGCATCATTTTTCTGAGGGGGTAATGGGTTTCACCGGCGTGTCGGGCATGGCGTTTGTATTCCACACCTATTTGTTTGAAACCGACCCAGGCACCCATGCCACGCAAAAAGCGGTTGCGCTCACGCATATTGTTCATGATATTGAGGGCTTTGCGATCAATCAGGCGAAAATCTCCGGTGTTGAGGGGAATTTTCACATCAGTGATCTTAAAAATCAGCTTGTAAAAGAGCGAGGCAGTGGTCAGCTTAAACCAGCTTTCGCCTTCCCGTTCGGAGCGAACCGCATAGACGATCTGGTAACCTTCCCGCCATTTTTCGATCAAATCGAGGATTACTTCAGGTGGGTCCTGCAAGTCGGCATCGATTATGGTGACTGCCTGCCCGCGGCTATAATCCATGCCGGCGGTAACGGCGATTTGGTGTCCGAAGTTTCGGGCAAAAA
Organism: Anaerolineaceae bacterium UBA5311; assembly: GCA_002411175.1. Lineage (GTDB taxonomy): Bacteria > Chloroflexota > Anaerolineae > Anaerolineales > Anaerolineaceae > Mesolinea. The sequence goes on from DHRN01000039.1 coordinate 48,178, forward strand.
TGACCGGTCGCACGCGTTCGTCCTGGGCTGCGAGGTCGCGGATGATATCAGTTGAACCATCCGTGCTTCCGTCATCCACGAGAATAAGCTCCCAGGCTTCACCGGTTTGATCCATTACTTCTTTAACCCGCGAATACAACAGGGGCAGGTTCTCCAGTTCGTTGTAGATGGGAGCGATCACCGTAAATGTGGGCTCAGACATGTAAGACCTCCTTGAGACCGGATAATGTGGGTTCGATAATTGGCGCAACCTGGACAGCGCGCATGGCAGCGTTGATGTCTTTGAGACCACTCCCCGTTGCCAAAACCAGGACCGGGGAATCGGGGTCGATCATCTTATTATCCAGGGCTTTGACCAGCCCTGCGTAAGCTGCCGAAGCAGCTGGTTCAACGAACACTCCTGTGCTGCCCAAAACCGGGATGGCAGAGAGAATTTCATTGTCGCTGACGGTTAGGAAAAAGCCTTTGCTTTCCCGCACGCGTTTGAGCGCGCGATAACCGTCGCCGGGGAAATCCACGCAGATGCTGTCAGCAACGGTTTGGGCGTTAACAGGTTCGATCGTTTCAGCGTTCTTGAGGAAAGCATTGTAAACTGCCGCGGAACCTTCAGCCTGGACACCGACAAGGCGTGGAAGCCGCTTTATCCAGCCTAATGCGAGCAGATCCAGAAAGCCTTTCGCGATACCGGAGAGGATATTGCCATCTCCAACCGGGATAAAAACTGACAGCTGTTCATCAGGGGGTAAAAACCGTAAAACCTGTTCCCAAATTTCCAGTCCGGCGGTCTTTTTTCCTTCAACGGTAAAGGGATTGTAACCAGTATTGCGGTTGTACCAGCCAAATTCCTGCGAGGCATCAAGGCTAAGCCTGCAGGCATCGTCGTAATTGCCTTCTACGAGGAGGACTTCTGCTCCAAAATTGAGTAATTGGGCAATTTTGGCTGGCGGGGCATCCATTGGAGCGAGGATGATCGTTCGTCTGCCAACGCTGGCTGCCATACAAGCCATTGCCGCTCCGGCGTTGCCGGTTGAAGCGCAAATTGTAGTGTCAATGTTTTGTTCGATTGCCCGGGTGATCACGATCGCGCTGGCACGGTCTTTGAAGGATTCGCTGGGATTGTAACTTTCATCCTTGACATATAGCTTCCTTAAGCCCAGCTTTTCCCGCAGGTTTTCAGGTTGAAATATCGGGGTGAACCCGACCTGATGAAGGGGGGTATGTTCAAAACCGGGGTCGTTCACTGGCAGCAGGGGCGTATAGCGCCAAATTGATGCCTGTTTGCTTTCGATGATGGACGCGGGGTCTACTTCGGAAGGGTTTTCCTCGAAGGTAAAATGTGTGTCGAGATTCCCACCGCAAATCGGGCAGTTATAAGTGACCTCACCAGGTGCGTAATTCTGCCCACATTGAGAACATTGAAAATAGCTTATCGACATTTGATTCCTCAGACGAAGGATGCGCACATGCTGCCCGCTTAACGCGGGCATTCACCAGGCAAGAACCTTTGTCAATCTTGCTCTATTTTACTGTAATCCGAATCTTACGGCACAATCCAGGTGCCGGTTTTTCCATCCAGGGCATCCTTAATGTGGGCGGGGTCTGTAATCAGCGCTTTTTTGTTTCTGCTGCCATTCATGAATTTCAAAATTGCTTCCATTTTGGGGAGCATGGAGCCTTTGGCAAATTGCCCTTCCGCGATATATTGTTCTGCCTGGGCAACAGTAATTTCATCAAGCCATTTTTGATCGGGCTTGTTGAAATTGACCGCTACTTTTTCGACTGCTGTGCTGATCAGGAAGAGGTCTGCATCAATCATGCTGGCAAGGATTGCTGAGCCAAAGTCCTTGTCAATTACGGCTTCCACACCGATCAGGCTGCCGTCTTCGCGCTGCATCACCGGGATGCCGCCGCCACCGACCGCGACAACCACAAAACCGTTGTCGATCAGGGTGCGGATCGCCTCGGCTTCGACGATGGTTTGGGGAATCGGGGAAGGTACCACACGCCGCCAACCGCGACCGGCATCTTCAACGACGACCCAGCCGTCTTTCTCGCGTTTTTCCATTGCCAGGGTTTCATCCATAAATGAGCCGATTGGCTTGGTTGGGTTTTTGAAGGCGGGATCGTTGGAATCTACAATCGTCTGGGTGACAACCGTAGCGGCAAGTTTTTCGATGCCGCGTTCCTTGAACTCGTTGAATAATGCCTGCTGGAACATATAACCAATAGAGCCTTGTGTGTCTGCGCCACAATAATCGAGTGGCACTTCGTGCAGTTCGTGCGATGCAAGCTCTGAACGGCGTAAGATGAAACCGACCTGGGGACCATTCCCGTGGGTGATGACAACATCCCAGCCATCTATGATCATGTCGGCGATATGTTTCATTGTTTTTACCGCGGCATCGAATTGGTCTGGCACTGATTGATGGTACTTGTCCAAAATGAGTGCGTTTCCTCCAACTGCTACAACGGCTAAACCTTTTTTCTGCATTGATTATTCTCCTGGTTTATGTATAAGGTTAGTTATTAATTTGTACAAGGCGCTGCGACGCGGCGTTGTGAGCGCGGGCATGTGCCAGTGTATCGAATTTTGTAAAGACGCCTTGACGGACAATTATGTCTCCGCCAACCACGGTGTAGTCTGCCTTGACCGGCGCGCAAAAAACAATCGCGGCGACCGGGTCCTGCAGTGCGCCGGCATAATCGAGCTTGTTCAGGTCGATCGCGAAGAAATCGGCGCACTTGCCAACTTCCAGGCTGCCGATGTCGGTGCGACCAAGCACTGATGCTCCACCGCGTGTGGCGATCGAGAGCGCTTGCCGTGCTGTCATCAAGGGAGGGGCATCGGGAGCGGAACGAGAAGCACCCTTGATGCCGCTGTTGAGCCGTGCCAGCAGCATCGCCTGCCGCACCTCGTTGAGCATATGCGAGCTGTCGTTGCTGGCGGAACCATCCACACCCAAACCGAGTTTAATGCCTTTACCAAGCATGGACATAACCGGAGCGATGCCGGATGCCAGGCGCATGTTGGAGGATGGGCAGTGGGCCACGCCGCAGCCATGCTGCGCGTAGAGGTCTGTTTCAGCATCGTTGACCCATACAGAATGGGCAAACCAGACATCGTCCCCAATCCAGTCGACCGTTTGCATGTAGGCAACCGGTTTGTGTCCGAATTTTTCGAGGCAAAAGTCGTCTTCATCTTCAGTTTCCGCGAGATGAGTGTGCAGGTGGACGTTGTATTTGCGAGCCATGATGGCGGATTCGCACATCAACTCGGTGGATACGCTGAAAGGAGAACAGGGCGCTAAAACGATATGGAGTTTTGATCCAGGGGACGGGTCGTGATAGCGCTGGATCAACCTTTCGCTGTCTTTGAGAATCGATTCTTCGCTGTCGACTACGCTGTCTGGCGGCAATCCGCCCTGGGACTCACCCAGGCTCATTGAGCCACGTGATGCGTGTAGCCGAAGCCCTGTCGTGGCAGCGCCTTCGATTTCATCATCCAGCCGGCTGCCGTTTGGGAAGAGGTAGAGGTGGTCTGATGCGGTCGTGCAACCCGAGAGAGCCAGCTCTGCCAGGGCGGTTTGAGTGCTCAGGTAGATGTCCTCAGGGGTCATTCGAGCCCAGATGGGATAAAGCGTTTTCAACCAGTTGAAAAGGTTGGCATTTTGAGCGCCGGGGAGCGCGCGGGTAAGCGTTTGATAGAAATGATGATGGGTGTTGATCATGCCGGGCAGAACGATGTGATCGCGCAAATCCAGCACTTCATCAGCTTCCTGGGGCAGCTCAGCAGCCGGACCGATCTGCTCGATAAAGCCGTCACGGCAGAAAATGGCAGTATCGGTAAGCTCCCGGTCTGCTTTATCCATGGTGACGATGATGGCAGCGTTTTTAATCAGCAAAGTCGACATGGGCCCTCCCTGTTTTCAGCTTTATGCCTGGTCAGCAAGTTCGGCAGCGTGCAAGGTGTTGCGCAATAGCATCGCGATGGTCATCGGTCCGACCCCACCAGGGACGGGTGTGATCGCCGCGGCAACTTCGGAAACTTCATCAAAAGCTACATCGCCAACCAGGCGGTAACCGCGTTTGGCAGTGGGGTCTTCCTTTTGGTTGATGCCCACGTCGATCACGTATGCTCCTGATTTGACCCAGTCCTTTTTGACAAATTCAGGCTGACCGATGGCGGCAATGATGATATCTGCGCTGCGTAAAACGGACGGGATGTCTTTTGTTCGTGAATGCACGATAGTGACTGTGGCATTGGCTTTCACCAACAGCAACGCGACCGGCATACCGACGATGTTTGAACGACCGAGCACGACGGCGTTTGCGCCAGAAATCTGCGCGCCGGCTTCTTCGAGCAGAACCATGCAGCCTGCCGGTGTGCAGGGGACGAACATCGGCTCGCGACCTTTTTGAGCCAGGCGACCTATGTTCACGGGGTGGAAGCCATCCACGTCTTTTGCCAGGTCGATCGCGGTGAGCACTTTTTCTTCATCAAGATGCCCGGGTAAAGGCAACTGGACCAGGATGCCGTTGACTTTGGGATCGGCACTCAACTGTCGCACAAGAGATTCGACTTCCTGCTGAGTGCTGTTGGCAGGCAGATTGTGCCCGAAGGAATTGATGCCCACCTCAGCGCAGGCTTTTTGTTTATTGCGGACGTAAACCTCGGAAGCCGGGTTGTCACCAACCAAAACTGTTGCCAAACCGGGGGCGGTTTTACCTTCGGCTGCGCGTTTTTCCACGGCTTGTTTTACTTCAGAACGAATTCGTGCAGCGATTGCTTTTCCATCGATAATTTTTGCTGTCATAAAAAAGTATCTCCTGCGGTGATTATACCTGAAAGAAGGTTATAATTTTGGCATGTCATCATCTCAGCTTCCATTTATCATCGGGATTGCCGGAGCTTCGGGCTCCGGAAAAACGACCTTGTCCGAAAGGATCCTCGAAGAAATTGGTCCCGACAATATCGTCTTGCTGCCCCATGACGCCTACTACCGAAACCAGGATCACAAACCTTTTCAAGAACGGCTGAAGGTCAATTATGACCACCCGGAATCGCTGGAAACAGAATTGTTGATCGAGCATATCCACCAACTTAAGGCGGGAGAGCCTGTGAACGCGCCGGTTTACGATTTTGTACATCATACCAGGGCAGAGCAAACCAGGCTGGTTGTACCAAAGAGGTTGGTGATGGTCGAAGGCATCCTGATCTTTGTTGAAAAGGAGCTCAGGTCGCTTTTTGACATGAAGCTTTTCGTTGATACAGACCAGGATATTTGCTTTATCCGCCGTTTGCAGAGAGACCTGGTGGAACGTGGGCGTACCATGGAAGCGGTTGTGGATCAGTATCTCAATACGGTCAGACCAAGTTTTCTCGAATTTGTAGAACCTACCAAGCGTTATGCTGATGTGATCATCCCCGAAGGCGGGCTAAACCAGGTCGCTTCTGAGATGGTCATCGCCCGGCTTAATAGCCTCATCGATGGTTAGCACATTGGAAGAAAAGGAGCCTTTCACCAGGGGGCAGAAAATTTGGCGATTTGGGCTGCTCGTGATCGTTTTGGCTGTGACGGTGCTGCTGCTTATCTATCGTAAAGAAATCCAGAGCTTTGAAGCTTACGGTTATCCTGGAATCTTCCTGGTATCGATTTTGACCAACGCCACGGTGTTGATTCCTTTGCCTGGCGTCGTCTTGACAACGGCAATGGGCGCGGTGTTTGATCCGTTTTGGGTGGCGATAGCTGCAGGTTCAGGGGCGACACTGGGGGAACTTTCTGGATATATGGCTGGGGTTGGCGGGCAGGTTTGGCTGAATAACCGGAACTGGTACCTAAGGCTGGAGAATTGGATCGCGAAGTATAACCACTGGCCGATAATTTTGCTGGCGTTTATCCCGAACCCGGTGTTTGACATGGCGGGGTTTATTGCCGGAGCGGGCAAGATGCCTTTGTGGAAGTTTTTGCTGTTCACGTGGATCGGAAAAATAGCCAAAATGCTCGTTTTTGCATATATAGGGTCGGGGATTTTTGAGAATTTTTAGGTTTTTATCGTAATTTGTCGTTATTTGTAATATTGTTGTAGTGAACGTGCATTGCGTGTTCCGGCGAAGCCATCTTTTCGTAGGGAACGTGGCTCGTCCCGTTCCGGCGAAGTCATCTTTTCACAGGGCGAGACGTCTACTCGCGGGACGGCATGGCAACCGTGCCTTACACCACATTCGGGATGCGTGGCAATCATCCGCTACGCTTGTGTGCGGATAAAGAAAACATTTTAGGACTTTATGAGAGAAAAAAACTGTACTATTCCATATTGAGAATTGCCGGAAGGGTCCACGACCGTTCCTTCATTCGGCTTTATAATCTATTCCATGCAAAATTGGAAAGAGCGCGCAACAATAGAATACGGAATTAATATTTCCCCATTTCAAGCGGAACAATTTGACATCTACCTGCGTGAATTGTTGGAGTGGAACCAAAAGTTCAACCTGACCGCTATCAGGGATGTGGAAGGAATCCAGCTAAAGCATTTTCTCGATTCGCTCAGCATTGTCAAGGCTTTCCCCACCGGGTTTATCCCACAAAGCATAATCGATATCGGCACCGGTGCGGGGCTTCCTGGCATCCCCTTGAAGATCATCTTCCCCGAGACCAAATTGACCCTGGTAGAGTCGGTCAAGAAAAAAGCCAGGTTTTGTGACCACATTGTTGAAGTGCTTGCACTTAATGATGTGATTGTCAGCAGCGCCCGGGCGGAAGAAATTGGGCAGGACCCGCCTCACCGCGAGGGGTATCAGCTGGCGCTGGCACGGGCTGTTGCCAGGATGCCAGTTTTGGTGGAATATCTTCTTCCGTTGGTTAAAGTTGGCGGGCTGGTAGTGATGCAAAAAAGTGCCAGCGCACACGAAGAGGCTGAAGCCAGTCGGAACGCCATCAGATTGATGGGTGGAAAATTGGTCAGCATCCTGCCGGTTAAGCTGCCAGAAGTAGAAGACGAACGCTATCTGGTGACGCTGGAAAAAATCAAGCCGACGCCAGCAGAATTTCCCCGCCGGGTAGGGATTCCGACAAAACTCCCGATTCAGAATTAATCTCATCCGCCTATAGCGTGCGTCCCAAAGATTGACTGTAACTTAATTGGAATGTAAACGTTAATTACAATAGTAACAATATGCACTCTCAACTGACATTCTTTTGCGAACTGGATGGGGCTGCGCTCGAGCGGCTCTTCGAAAACCGATTCATCTTCGATGATCTCAAAACCCTGGGCGCTTCTGTATCCCTGGGAATCCTCGACTTTTCTTATGAACGCGTCGAGGTTGTTCGCAAGCTCAACCAACTCGCAATTCCGGTAACTGCCTGGCTATTGCTTACAAAAGAAGAGGGATATTGGTTCAACCTGGAGAATCACGCACAAGCTCTGAAGCGCTATGCCGATTTCAAAGCCTGGACAGATAAAAACAACCTGCTTTGGAGCGGAATTGGGCTGGACATCGAGCCGGATATCAACCAGATGACCGACGCCGTGTCATTTCGTCCGAGTGTGCTCAAAAAAGCATTGAAACGCTATTTTCAGAAAAATACGCTCAAAGAAGCCGAACTTGCCTACCGAAAACTGGTGGTGACAATTAAGGAGGATGGTTACTTCCTGGAAGCTTACCACTTTCCTTTTATCATCGACGACCGAAAAGCCGGATCTACAGTCGCTCAGCGATTGGGCGGGCTTGTGGATGTTCCTGTTGATCGTGAGGTACTGATGCTTTACTCGAGCTTGTTTCAACCGCTGGGCAACCGGCTGCTATGGAGCTATGCCGGGGAAGCGCAAGCCATCGGCATCGGAATCACCGGCGGTGGCGTGCTGATGGAAGGAAGGCAAGCCCCAAAACTTCTGAATTGGGATGAATTCACTGCCGATCTGAGCTTTGCCTGGCAATCGGGCAAGCCAGTGTATGTCTTCAGCCTGGAGGGCTGCGTTAAACAAGGTTTCCTCCCGCGCCTGGTAACTTTTGATCCTTCTGGTGAGGTAGAGCGTCCAGGAACCACTATCGTGAAACATGCGCGGAAGGGGTTGGGCGTTTTTCTGTGGATACTCGAGCGACCCTTCGTAATCCTGGCGGGTTTTGCGGGAATCATTGGCGCTGTTTTGGCAATTCGCAGCGGTAAAAAACGGACTAAAAAAGTTATCCGGAACGATTCAACCAGGTTTGAGTAAGGGTTTCCCACTCCGGGATGCTCAAGGTTTCTGCCCGGCGTTGGGGATCAATGCCGCTTTCCAACAGGAGCTTCTCTATTTCTGCGCCCGGAAGCGCCAGCCCGGCTGAGAGCGAGTTGCGCAGCGTTTTTCGTTTTTGTCCGAAACCGGCATGGGCAAGTTTAAAGAACGTTTTCTGCTGCTCCAGCGAAACCAGCGGCTCGGGGTAGAGATCAACTTTCAAAACCGCCGAATCGACATCCGGAGCAGGCAAAAAACTACCCGCCGGTATGACCCCGGCTATGGAGACTTTGCCAAAAACTTGTACAGACAGTGACAACAGGCTCATCTTGCCATCGCGCGCAAGGACTCGCTCGGCTACTTCTTTCTGAACGGTCAGAATTATACGCCGGGGTCGCGTTTTTGCTTCCACCAGGTGGCGGATAATTGCGCTGGAAATGTAGTAGGGGATATTGGCGACGACCACGTAATCAGGTGATTGAACCAACTCGTCCGGTGAGAGTGCCAGGATGTCGCCTTCGACGATGCGAACATTCTCAAAAGGTTTCAGCGCCTCGCTCAGCGGCTTGAGCATTTTTCTATCGATCTCGACAGCAGTGACCTGTTTGGCGAGCTGCGCCAGGAGAAATGTAAGGCTGCCCAGTCCCGCGCCGATCTCTAACACTTCATCTTCCGGGTCGAGCCCGGCGGCATCGATCACCTTGTTCAGACCGGCGGGTTCCACAAGGAAGTTTTGCCCCAAAGATTTCTTTGGTTTGATGCTGAACTTCTTTAATAATGGAAAGATATCGAGATAGTTAAGCGTCATGGTAATACCCCCGGGTAACTTGCGGGAACTGGCGTGAGGAAATAGAGCATGGTCCAGTGATGCCAGCCGATGTAGTTTTCGTCGTCGTAACCAAGGTCGATCCAATACCTGCCTGGGATGCCGTAACCCGAATCAGCAATTGTGCCAAAACCATAGCCAGGAACATATACCGGCTGCAAAGCCATATTCGGATACCAGGCAGCCGACACGGCAACGATCCCTTTAGTCAGCGGGAGCCCGGAACGGGTGATAGCACCGTTGTCAAATTGAGAAGGGTGATAGGAGGTGGCATAGACACTGACCTTGCGCCAGTATTCAAGGTTTTGTCCATCGACATTTTCCGTTTTGACCGCAGCCTGCATGCCATAACCGAGGACACCGTCGGCAGCCTGGCTGGCTTGCCACTCGGGCTCGCTCACGGCTGAAACCACCAGGCCATCTTCGATCCGCTCTATCGTTCGGCTTACCATAATTCCGGGGCGTCCGGGCTCGATGACCGATGTAGTGTCCAATTCGGCTTCAGGGTCTGGCTGGTAGGAGTAGGAGAAGGTGGTCTCGTCGGTCAGCAGGGTCAATCTTTCGGATACATGGCGCAGACTGATAGTTCCATCCTGGGGAACATCGCTGCTTTCAGAGGGCTGCGCGTAGTCGAGGAATTGAGGGGTTATGCCCAGATCTGCCAGCGCGTGGGCGACGGTATCTGCCGGGCTCATTCCGCATAGATTATTTACCCAAACCTGTTTTGCCGCGGTCAGGTTTAGGCGGTTTTCCGCTTGAAGTTGGGTTTCGAGCGGGGGGTCAAATTCATCGAGGGGGTGAACGGACAAATCGCTTTCATTGATCGCCTCCTGAAAAGTTTCTGCCTGGGTGAAGATCGTCGCCAGGTATTGACCGTCTGAATAGATGTCCACCCGCCTGGCGGGCAGATATTCGATGATAACGTCCTGCCCGGAGCTGAGGGGCTGGTTGAAGGCGGTAATCTGACCATCCACTTTGATCAAATCATGTGGATAGAGGTTAATATCGGCTTCCCTGAGGAGGTTTGCGGGGATAAGTTCAGCACTATAGAGGATTTGTTCGTTTTCCCCGGTTTTTATCAGAACGCTGCGAGCCTGGTCTAGTTGGACCTGGTTGGGTAAGTTCAGGGTGGAACGATCGGGGTTGATGGTCAGGGCGTCTTCAGGGTAGAGCTCGATGTCTGCCATGTCGAATAGCTGTCTGGCGTTGAAGGCGATCGCTCTGATGCGTATTTGATTGCCATTGACCAGGAGTGTGTATGACTGGACCCGCGAGAGGGTTATCAGCGCCAGTCCAGCCAGGAGCAAAATTGCGATGATGGCAATTCGGACTAGGGATGAGAGCTTGTCAATGAAATTCTTCATATTTTCGCAGTATATCACAATGCCGGGGTGTGGAATTTTTGATATTAATCCAGCAGCAATTCTCAATGTGAATGTGTTTAGATCTAAAAGGGGAACAGGAAGCAGGGAGCAGGGAACAGGGAGCAGGAACTGGGTTCTGTCATCCTGAGCCTCTTTTGCGAAGGATCTTGTCAATCGGAACGGTGAGACCCTTATGAATTATTCACTTACGAAGTGATTGTCCCGTTCCGGCTAAGCCATCTTTCCGTAGGGCGTGATTGAGGGGGTGGTAACCTTGGTGTGCCGGCGATGTTGCCCCCCCTCAATCCACCATACATCATGACCACGAGAAACGGCGGATTGGAGGCGCGATACACTCTTGCCTATGGAAATACCCGGCACCTCCAATACCGACTTCGTTGGTACAGACGTCTCGCCCTACGGCAGTTCGCGGGACGGCATGGCGGCCGTCTCCCACACAACAAAAAAGACAGAATTTTCCATATTGAGAATTCCTGATCCATGCAGGAAACCTTAACAGGACGATCGAAAGTACAGTTGTATATGGACGACCGTCGGTTGGGTCAGATACGGGAGGATCGGTGTGGGTTATATGCGAAGGATCGATTTAGACAATCTTTACCACACGCTCCAGTTTGCCCCAATTTGCCGTAAAAGCAGGCTATCCCGTGCGTTTTAGCTTCCGCAAAACCCGCATAAGGGCAATTTGCCAGGGTTCTTCAGCGAGGTTTCTGATGTTGATCCAATAGGCATTGCGTCCAACCCTGGCAACCGGGTCTATTTCGGGTAAGCCGCGTTCTTTCATACCCTGTGGCAGCGCTGGATAGCTGAGGATCAGCTGCTGGTTCACAAGGCTGACAGATTCCAGACCGGCTTCCTCACCGGCAAGCTTGACCTTCATCTGGAAGAAAAGGTCCTCCAACCCCTGTGGCATTTCACCAAAACGATCGCGAAACTCGATTTCTGTCTGGGCGATTTCTTCATCCGTACGCAGGTTGGAAATACGGCGGTAAAGCTTCAGGCGCAACTCCTCGTCCGGGATGTAGCTGGAAGGGATTTCGCTGTTAAGCGGCAGATCGACATTAATGTTCAGACTGCTCACCTGGAACCAGGTCTGATCGCTTACAGGCAGCGGTTCGAGGTCAGAATCGGAGCGCATCGCCCTTACCGCCTGGCTGAGCAGCCTGGTATACATCTGGAAGCCAACGGCGGCGATATAACCCGACTGGCGCGTTCCAAGCAGGTCGCCGGCTCCACGCATCTCGAGATCGCGCATGGCAATGGCATAACCCGCACCCAGCGATGAATTGTCCGCCAGCACTTCCAGGCGTTCCTCACCCTCAGGGGTCGGGCTGCGACGCTTGTCTCTGAAGAGATAGGCATACGCACGCTGCGCGCCGCGTCCAACCCGTCCACGCAGCTGATAAAGCTGCGCCAGTCCAAATGTATCGGCACGGTCGACGATCAGCGTGTTTGCGTTGGGGATATCCAGACCGGATTCAATGATCGATGTGGAAAGCAGCACGTCGATTTGCCCCGAAGTGAACTGCTGCATCACTTCTGCCAGCTGATGTTCGGGTAGTTGACCATGTCCAATACCGATGCGGGCTTCGGGCACCAGGTTTTGCAAGTGATTGTAGACCGCGCCAATAGACTGGACGCGGTTGTGCACAAAAAAGACCTGACCACCGCGGTCCAGCTCGCGGACGATCGCTTCGCGTACAAGCTTGGGCGAGTAGGGACCGATGTGGGTGACGATTGGCAGGCGTTCTTCAGGGGGGCTGTTGAGGGTGGAAATATCGCGCACGCCGCTTAGCGCCATGTAAAGCGTCCGGGGGATGGGTGTGGCAGTCATGGTGAGGACGTCAACCTCCTCACGCAGTTTTTTGAGATGCTCTTTATGGGCAACGCCGAAACGTTGTTCTTCGTCGATGATCACCAGCCCAAGGTCTTTGAAAAAAACGTCGCTTGAGACCAGGCGGTGGGTGCCAATGACGATATCAATTTGTTTATCTGCCAACCTTTTGATGATGTTATCCTGCTCTTTGGGGCTGCGAAAGCGGGAGAGCATCTCAACTTCGACCGGAAAGACAGACAAGCGCTGCCTGAAGGTCTCATAATGCTGCTGGGCGAGAACGGTGGTTGGCACAAGGACTGCCACCTGCTTGCCATCCGAGACTGCCTTAAAAGCCGCCCTCAGGGCAACCTCGGTCTTCCCGTAACCGACATCGCCACATAGCAGACGGTCCATCGGACGCTCAGATTCCATATCTTTTTTAATTTCTTCCAGCGCGAGCACCTGATCGGGGGTTTCGATGTAGGGAAAAGAGGCTTCCAGCTCCTGCTGCCAGTCTGAATCGGGACTGAAGGCATAGCCTTCCGCTAGCTGGCGCTTTGCATAGAGTTCCAGCAGGTCTGCCGCGATTTCCACTACCGCATGACGAACTTTTGTCCTGGTATTGTCCCAGTCATTTCCAACCAGGTTGTTGATTGCGGGAGGTGAACTATCCGGACCGATATAGCGGCTGATACGGTCTGCCTGGTGGATCGGAACGTAGAGAACATCGTTGTTTTTATATTGGATCGCCAGATACTCACGCTGGTTGCCGTCAATGGTCGGTTTGTGCAGACCGATAAACTGACCGATGCCGTGATCGACATGGACCACAAAATCGCCCGGATTGAGATCCGCGAAGACCATTTCCGGCGCTTCGGAGCTGATTGGAGGTCGCCGGCGGGGTTGAGGGCGGCTCCAGCCAAAAATTTCACTGTCCGTGAGCAGGTGATGAACCTCGCTGTCATTTTGCTGCAGGACCCATCCTCCCGAGAGCGATCCTTCGATAAAATTGACGCGGTCACCCTGGAAATCAGGATGGGTTTCGATCCATAGCTGCTGCAAGCGGGCTGCCTGCCTGGATACAACCGTCCAGGATTCAAACTTTTTGTTGAGCTCGTCCAGGTGGGTTTGGAATTCTTTTAGTCTGCCGGCAAAGCGGGGACCAGGGTCGAACAATTTTGACAGAGACGAGCCGCCCCCGGCATTGGTGTGACCGAGTTCGATCACCTGTTTGGCAGAATTGCTATCGAGCAATTCGGACCAGGTCAGGTAGGGCGCTTTATAGGAGAAGCCAGGGTCTGCCTGGGTGAGTTCCCGGCGCCGCTCAAGGGCATCTTCCTCAATATCGTTGGCAGCTGCCGAGATAAACTCTTCACCATCCAATAAGATAAGTGTGTCAGCCGGTAAAAAGTCGATCAGGCTTGAGGGGAACCTGTAGAGATTGGGTATATCCTGCTCTCTCAGCTGGTAAGGCAACTCGCCATCTGCCATTCCGGCAATGGGCATCGCCTCTGAGGTGGGGAAGATGGTCACGTTTTCAAGCTTGCCCTCCGATCGTTGGGTGGCTGGGTCGAAGAAGCGCAGCGTGTCAATTTCATCTCCGAAAAAATCCAGGCGATATGGGCGGTTATCCGATGGCGACCAGACATCCAGAATGCCTCCCCGGCGTGAAAATTGACCAGGCTGAACGACGATATTGCTGTATTCATAACCAATACCAACGAGGTGGGCTGCCAGGGCAGGCAGATCGCGTTTATCATTCAATTTAATGCGCATAGTTTGTTTAATGAAATCCCGGCGGGGCACGGTCCGAGTCATGACCGCCCGGATTGGAGCAACGATCACCGCAGCCTCGACGGGCTTTTGAAATCCAGGCAGCAAATACTGACTCAATGTGGTCAGAACCCGCAGGCGATCCAGGCGGGTGCTCTGGGACCAATCCAGGTCTTCATAAAAAAGCGGATTTGGTTCCGGAAAATAGAGGTTGTTCTCAGCATCCAGCCAGAAGGAGAGCTCGTCAAACAGGGAGAGAGCCCGGTCAGACCGGTTGGTGAGCAGCAGAATCGGGCGGTTGAGATCTGTATGCAATGCAGCCAAAACCGCCAGGCGGGCGGAGCGCGGCAAACCCAAACCACGCCGGTCGGGCTTCGAAAACGCGCCTTCCTCAATCGAACGGGTGAATTCCTGGTAGGGAAGTAAGGCGCTGATAATCCGGATCAGAGTTTCTTCAGCCAACTTCACCGTTAAACCTGTTCATTGCAGTGGTCAGTCCATCAACAATAAAGCACTCTATCGCGTCGATAGCCTGGTTGATGACCATTTTTTTCAGTTCTTCCTCCGCGGGAAGGAACTTTTGCAGAACGTAATCTTTGGGGTCCATCTGCCCGATGGGGCGGTTGATACCCAGACGCATACGGGGGAAGTCCTGTGTGCCGATGTGCCTGGTGATCGATTCCATTCCTCGCTGCCCGGCGGTGCTTCCGGATGGACGGATGCGCAGCGTGCCGAGAGGCAGGTCGAGATCGTCATGGATGACCAGCATGTTCTCAAAGGGAACTTTGAAATAGCGCAGCAAAGGTGCCACAGCGCGACCGGATTCGTTCATGTAGGTGAGCGGCTTGGCGAGAATGACTTTGTTGCCTTTATAACGGTCTTCTGCGATGATCGCCTGAAATTTGATGCGCTTCAGCTGAACAGACCATTTTTCTGCCAGGGCGTTGAGCGCCATGAAGCCGAAATTGTGCCGGGTAAGGCGATATTCGGCTCCTGGGTTGCCCAAACCGACGATTAAAAAGCAATCCTGAGTATTTTTTCTAAACAACATGATCCATCCTCGCAATCTTTTATTTTAACATGGAAACCTGCTGATTTACTCAAGT
>DHRN01000055.1:0-8178 GCA_002411175.1 Anaerolineaceae bacterium UBA5311
GCAATGACAGATCAAAGGCGGATTGCTTCGCTTCGCTCGCAATGACAGATACAGATGCGTCACTGCGAGCCCCCGTTACACGAATGGCAGGAGCGATTGAATCACAATAAGGGGGCGTGGCAGCCTGCTCTTAATTCCCTATCAGGGTTAGGTGCACAAGAAATACTGCCGATTACCACGCCGTTTTGCCGAACGAAATCAACCCTCAACCATCAAGATTTAACGGCAAAACGGCTCGAAATGAACAACCCACGTTCCCTGGGTTATAATTTCTTACGAGAATAATATTCCCAAAAGGAGCACCATGCCAAACGAACGAAAACAACCCTTCCTCCCCCTCCAGGATGAGCAGCTGCAGTTCGACCCCACCCTGCCCTCCCCCGCTCAAGCCTACCTTAACACGCTCAGCCCCAGCGGCAGGCGCACACAGGCGACCGCGCTCAACAACCTTGCTTACATCTTCTCTGACGGAAAAATCAATATAGCCGCAAAATTCCCCTGGCATCACTTGCGCTACGAGCATACCAGCCAGCTCAGCAGCCGCATGACCGAAATCGGCTACGCGAAGGCGACCGTCAACAAGCACCTTGTCGCGCTGCGGCGCGTGCTCGAAGAAGCCTATCGCCTCGGTCTGTACACAGAGCACAACGACTACTACCGCGCTGCCGGGGTGAAATCGCTGCGCCATGAAACCATTCTGCGCGGGCGCACGCTCGAAAACAAGGAACTGCGCGCGCTGATCCAGGTCTGCCTGGGAGACGACCAGCGCAACCCCGCCCTCTCCGCGCGTGATGCCGCCCTGTTCACCCTGATGTACGTCACCGGTATCCGCCGGCAGGAGGTGGTCGATCTGAATTTGTCCGATTATTTCTTCAAAGAAAACAAGCTGCGCATCCTCGGCAAAGGCAGCAAGCAGCGCGAAGTTTTCCTCTCAGCAGACGCTGTCACCACCCTGGATGACTGGCTTTCGCACCGTGGGAGACGCCTCGGTCCTCTTTTTACGCGCATAAGCAAGGGCGGCAAGGTCTCGCTAAACCGATTGAGCCCACAGGCTGTTTATTATGTGCTCAAAACGCGTCAAAAACAAGCCGGGCTCGAGTCATTCACGCCCCACGACCTGCGCCGTACGACGATTACCGACATGCTTTCAGCGGATGTGGACGTGCTCACCGTTTCAGCAATTGCCGGTCATAACAGCAGCGACACCACCCGCCGTTACGACCGACGCAGTGAGGAAAGCAAACGCCAGGCGGCTGAGCGTCTGCCCTCGCCGCTGGAGGATGTTAAGGGTGGTTTTGATGAGGGTTCGGCTTAAAAGCTATTCCTTCTTGAATATATTCTCGATTTCCTTGCCAATATTTTCAAACGCTGTGCGCACATCATCGCCAAATTGCTTGATTTTAGGGTCGTTCTTACCTTCGGTAAACGCATACTTCAGCGCTTGATTAATTTGACTCAATCCTTCTTTGACCTGGTCGAGGCTCTTTTCAGCCCAATCTTCGTCGTGATCGGATGCTTCGTGTGGGGCGTATTCTTCCTCAGTATGGTCGGTAAAATTCAGCGGGTCCGATTCGATCATCGTCCAGCCGTCGCCTTTAACTTCTGCTGTGCCAGCGTCTTCGGCTGGGATTTCGTTAAATTCATGATCCTGATGGTCCATGATTTACTCCTTTCCGTAGTAAGGATATTTTATCAAAACGGAATGGAGAGAAGTAATTTGTGTAACGGGGAGGGGGGAATAGTGATCAGCAACCCCCATTTTTACTGCTTGCGTCCGGCTCTGCTGGAGAGGTGACAGGGGGGTGATTTAATTACATTATTAAAGCTTTCAGCTATCAGCCGTCGGCTCTTTGCTTGTCATCCTGAAGGAAAGGGTTTTGTCATCCTGAACGAAGTGACACACAGTGTACTTCGTAAGGATCTTAACTTTTCAATCACAACGACTGTTCAATGCAAAGTTCAGATTCTTCGCAAAAGAGGCTCAGAATGCCAGTCCGCTGGTCGAGCAGCTCCCTGATTCCCCTTTAATTCCCCCTCTCCAGCATAGCTGGACGCAAGCAGTAAAGAGGGGTCGTAGCTGAACCCCCTCTTCAGAGGGGGGCAGGGGGGGTGAGAGAATTCCATGATGAAGCAGGAGGGCGGTCATTGCGAGCCGTTTTGCCGTTATGCTTTGATCGTTGGGCATAAATTTCGTTCGGCAAAACGGCGTGGCAATCCGCAGTTTATCTTTTGCATCTAATCATGAAAAGTGATCAAAAGCAGCCTGCCACGCCCCCTGGTTGGCATTCAAAAGCTCCCGCCTTTCAACTGACGGAGGCTCGCAGTGACGCATTTGAAATCTGTCATTGCGAGCGAAGCGAAGCAATCTACAGTTTGCCTTTTGCACCTAATCAATACAAAGAATCAAAGTCAGCCTGCCGCGCCCCCTTGTTGGCATTCAAAAGCTCCTGCAATTCCAGTAACGGGGGCTCGCAGTGACGCATTTGAAATCTGTCATTGCGAGCGAAGCGAAGCAATCCGCAGTTTATCTTTTGCACCTAATCAATACAAAGAACCAAAGTCAGACTGCCACGCCCCCTTGTTGGCATTCAAAGGTTCCTGCCATTCGAGTAACGAGGGCTCGCAGTGACGCGTCTGTAACCCGTCATTGCGAGCGAAGCGAAGCAATCCGCAGTTTATCTTTTACATCTATTCCTGACAAGAAGTCAAAGGCTGGCTGCCGCGCCCCCTTATCATTATTCAAAGCTCCCCGCACCCCTTTAATTCCCCCTCTAAAGAGGGGGTCATCGTCGCTCCCCTCCCCGCTGCCCGCTCCTAGCTCCCTGTTCCCTGTCAGTGATCAGCCGCCTTCCTTTAATACAACAAATCCAACAACTCGTCCCTGCTGAAATTGACGAAATAATCCCCCACGGAAACACCTTCAAGTGCGTCTGAAAGGGCAGTAGGTTCATATGGAATTCCACGTAATACGGCTTCCAATTCTGCCACGTCACGCTGACCGAAAAAATCTCCAAAAAACCGCACCTGGTTGATCTCTCCACCTTTGGCAACATCCAGCCAGGCTTCGATTGTGCCGCCGGCGTAGCGCGTCTCGCGGTGGATGGCAAATTTGGGCGATCTGCCATAATTCCAATCCCAGCTGAAATAGCGATCCTGGGATATCTTTCGGATCCCCTCCCAATCATCCTCGGTGAGCACATATTCATTCACCTTGCCACCGGCAAACACCCCCTCGATAATCATCTGTCGAAATTGCATGATGTCAGGGTGAGGTTCGGGCAAATATTCGGTGATATTCGCCACGCGCGAGCGCACCGATTGAATCCCTTTGCTCTCAAATTTTGCCGGCTTGACCCTGAGCGAGGCTCCCACCTTGCTCAAATCGGTATCCCAGAGCAGCGTGCCATGACTTACCATGCGCGGACCAGCAACATATTGTGCGTTGCCGGAGATCTTCTTCCCCTCAACCAGGATATCGTTGCGCCCAGAGAGTTCCGCCGGTACACCCATCTTGTTTAAAACATCCACCACCGGCTGGGTAAACTTGCGGAAATTATGGAAATTGTCCGGAGAGTTGGGTGCGATAAATGAAAAATTGAGGTTACCGTGGTCGTGATAGACCGCTCCCCCACCAGAAAGCCTGCGCACCACGATAATGTTGTTTTCTTCAACAAAATCGACGTTGATTTCCTGCACTGTTATCTGGTTGCGCCCGATAATGATGGAAGGTTGGTTGATGTAAAAGAGCAAAATCTCATCTATGAGGGCGATGTTTTTGATCAGGTATTCCTCGATGGCAAGGTTCACCCGCGGGTCATTGTTGGGTTCGTTTTCGACAAAAATCATTTTTATCCTCGTGTGGGCGAAATTATAGCAGGGAACACAGAGCAGGGATCAGGGGATAGAGGGTGGATTTTGGCAAGTGCAGGTTCGTCAGACGTTGTGCCGGCGCGGTTATGCTGCGGAGGGCGATGAATATTTACGTACATCGAAAATCCCCAAAGCGAAGCGCAGGGGTGTGGAGGCTCTGCTCCCTCCGCTAATACTCGAAATTCACAGTTCAGCGGCTGGACTAATACCCTGCTGCGAGGGCACAGGGCTCAGCTGTAAGGAGAGAATCTAAGGCAGGCTGCTCTACCCAAACAGCTCATACCACCACTGCGGCACGGAGAAAAGCCGCATATCAAACCGATAGGCCAAAATCAGGATAACAACCAACATAACCGCGCCAAACGCGATGATTGCCCAATCCCACCAGTGGAACTTGAGTTCATAGAGCCAGGTGCGTTTCATCTGACCAAATCCACGCAAATCCATCGCGTTGGCAATATCTTCGCTCGATACAATCGCGTTCATCGTGACTGGGATTAAGAGCGGTGCCACCTGCCTGATTTTTTGCACGATGTTGCCTTTGCCGGCATCCAGCTCAAACCCACGCGCTCGCTGCGCATCCAGCGTCACCTGAAAATTGCGCGCCAGGGTTGGGATGAACCGAAAAGAAAGCTCCATGGTATATGCCAAGCGGTCTGGCAAGCCCAGTTTACTGAATGTGACCCCGTATGCACGGGAGTCCATCGTATAAGGGATCATTATAAACACCAGTGAGATTGAAAGAATGCGCATTAATTGCGAAACGGCGAACCACAAGCGTTCCACGGTCAACCCCAGATTGACCTGCCGTCCAAAAATGACTGCCCCGTTGGGCCAAACAAGTTGTCCGCCTGGAGGCACAACCCCTCCAGCCCCACCACCAGTGATGATCGTGTTGACCACAATCATAGTGAAAAGCATGATCGAGATCATCAACCATCCCAGGCGTGTGTCTTTCCAGGTTAGCCTGCCCATGCTGTACCAAAGGATTGAAACAACAAACACTGCAAACAAGATGGCAGGGTTCCAGGTTGCGGTGGCGGCGAATAAGATTGCAAATGAGAAGATAAAACGTGCCCGTGGATCGATATGATCCATTGGGCTATTACGATAGCGATAATTCCAGGCAACAAGCATAAGGCAACATGGAGGGCGACCCCAGGAGACCGGCGAAGGTCTCGCTTATAATCAGGTCGCCCTCAGGTTTTTTTATTACCGACCGCTGCGTTGGACGATGGCTGCGTAAGCAATCATCAAAATTGGCAGCAGAATCAAACCCCAGATAATGTTGGTCAGGAAGGCAGGCACGAAGTTGGCAAAAATAACCGTGTTGATGTCCGCACCCGATACCCACATTTCTGAGAAGCTGGCAAGCCCCATCCCAAGGGCAGTGCCCAGGATAACAGAGACTTCACCCCAAATGATGGATTTTCTTTCGTTGTACTTGTAGACCAGGGCAGAGAAAATGCCCGGGATGAGACCCATAATGCCGTTGCCGAGATCCCACCAGATCCAAAAGCCATAACCGCTGAGCATGTCTGCGAGAATGTTGCCTACAAAGCCGGTGATAAAGCCAACGATCGGACCAAAAGCAATACCGAAGAACATCGGAATGACAACCGCCGGGCGGATGCCGACATTGCCTGCACCGGGGATTTGCCAGATATTGAACGCCTAGGTGACAACAGCATAAAGCGCCGCGCCAATGGCGGCATAGACGACTTGTTTGGTGCCAAAAGCCCAAATCTGTTTCTTCTTACCAGTTGTGTGTGTGTCTTGCATTGATAACCTCCGAATAACTATGATATAAATTGGCTAAGCGCTTCCGCGCTTAAGTATTGACCGGTCTTTGGCCATAACTGCTGATTCAATTTTAGCAAAGAAGTTGGCATCAATCGCCACTTTTTCAACTTTTGTTCATCCTTAAATATTTCCTGTGGATGACCGTCCGCAACCACTTCACCAGCATACAAAACCACCACCCGGTTGGCAAAGATAAGAGCCAGATCCAGGTCATGAGTGATAAAAACGATGGCGTCAAAGCCCGGGGTTTGCAGAATGGTGCTCATGAATGACTGATAATTCCAATAATCCTGCCCGGCTGTAGGCTCATCCATCATTAAAACTCGTGATTTCATCGAGAGCACTGATGCGATTGAGACCCTTTTTTGCTGCCCAAACGAGAGGGCAAGCGGCGGTGTGGGCAATTCCTCTTCGAGGTTGACCGTTTCGATTGCCCAATTGACGTTTTCTTCCACCTCCTGAGTGCTGAATTTAAGGTTTTTTGGTCCATAAGCCAGTTCTTCACGCACTGTTGCCGCAAAAAGCATCTGGCTTGGGCTCTGAAACACGTATCCAATCGTTTTGGCAGCCTTGGCGACAGTTGAATTTTTGGTGTCTGCCCCTTCAAGCAACACTCTGCCGCTGGTAGGCTTTAGCAGCCCGAGGGCATGCTTGACCGTAGTGGTCTTACCAGAGCCGTTATGCCCTAAAATCGCGATAACTTCCCCCGCGCGGATATCCAGATTGATCCCATGAAGCACTTCGGGGCTATCTTTTTTATATTGGAAACGGACATCCTGAAAAGAGACCAGCGGTTCGGAGAGCGGGTCAACATCCGGGACGGTGGGTTGAAAATGAGGAACCGGGAATTGTTTGGCGCGCCGGGCAACTGCCGGAGCAGGCAATTTTATCCGGCTATAATCAACCGCATCCATCAACCCCTCTGCATCTCCGTCATAAACGATTTTTCCGTCGTCCATATAGAGCACTTTTTCGGGATTAATCGCCAAAACATCTTCAACCCGATGTTCAACAATCATTACCGAAAGTCCTTCATCTGCCAGTTCACGAAACGTAAGCAGAGCTTCGTGCGCTGAGGCGGGGTCCAGGCTTGCCAATGGCTCATCAAGCAGCAGGATGCTTGGCTCCATCGCCAGCACACCAGCCAGGGCAACTTTTTGTTTCTCCCCTCCGGAGGTGAGAAAAGTTTCTTTATCTTTCAAATGCAGGATATGAAGCCGCTCCAGGGCTTTGTGAGCAATGGGCAGCATCTCTTTATGCTTCATGCCCAACGATTCCAGCCCAAAACAAACTTCGTTAAGCACATAGGTGCCCAAAATCTGACGTTCGGGGTCTTGCAGGAGCGTGCCGATATGGGTTGAAATTTGCGCCAAGCCCATGCCTTTCACAGATTGCCCATGGACAAAGACCTCACCGCTCATGTCGCCATTATAAGAATGGGGGATCAGCCCGTTAATGCAGCGCATCAGCGTTGTTTTACCGCTGCCCGAAGACCCAGCCAAAAGCATCACCTGACCGGGTTCGAGAATCATGTTTATTCCCTCAATTGCAAGGGTATTGCGGGTATGATATTGGAAACTCAAGTCTTTGACAACCAGTGGCAGCGGTTGGAGATCAGTCATCGAAGATCACCTCAACAGGGTCGTCAAGCCGTATGCAAAACTTGTTGGCAGCGCTGCCGTTGACAACCGCAATTTCAACAAACCCCTCACTATCGGTAACTGCCACCAGCTCACCGGGTTTGCGATGACCGTAAGATGGTACAATGCCCTCAATCGTCTGTCCGGCGATTTTCAGCGTGGTTTTGGCGAGGTCCGGCACCTGCGAAACACGCAGGTTGGTGGAACAATTGCCAAAAACATCGATCACAATAATATTGGCTGCAAAGCCTCGGTCTGATTTTGAAGGTTTGGGCAAGGGTCTGCGCACAGGGTCTGTGATGATTGTGCCCATATCCTCAAGTCTGACGCCTTTGGCAAGGTGGGCACCACAAGGCGCAAAAATATCGCGTCCGTGGAAGGTGGTAAAGACCACAGGTAACCAGAATTCCGGTTTGTCCAGGTGAACAATCACAATATCTTTTCCGGCAGCTTCAGCGTCTTCGAGCATGGGGGTGATCAACCCGTTATCGGGCAAAACGAAAAACTGGTCGCCAAGTCTCGCGGCAATCGGTCTGCGGGTTGTGCCCACACCGGGGTCGACCACGGCGATGTGAACCGTTCCGGCGGGAAAATAAGGAACCGCACGCCAGAGGGCGATTGAGCCGGTGCGCACGTCCTGCGCAGGGATTTCATGAGTAATGTCCACGATTTGAGCATCAGGTGTGATGTTAAAAATGACACCCTTCATTGTTCCTGTAAAACCGTTGAGATTACCAAAGTCAGTGGTTATGGTGATGAATTTCATAGCTCCAAGTTTACCTGATTTTGGATGGTGTATGGTAGTAAGTTCAAAGCCTTCTGGTGATTGAGGTAAGCTGGGAGCGGGGGTGGAACCACGACCCCC
>DHRN01000055.1:8324-9362 GCA_002411175.1 Anaerolineaceae bacterium UBA5311
AGAGGGGGAATTAAAGGGGGTGAGAGAATATCCAATCAAAAACGCCATCAATTCCAGGTGGGTAGTTGGAGCCTCAGTTCCGACCTGGAACTGGCACAGTTATGTACTGACGGGAAAACATTTCGTCAATGCGAGCCCCCGTTACTGGAACTGCAGGACCTGTTGAATGGCAACAAGGGGGCGCGGCAGCCTGCCTTTGGTCTCTTATTCTTTTGAGTGTCATTCTGGAAAAAAGACTGCCATATCGACAAACAGACTGTCATTTTAAGCCTCTTTTGCGAAGAATCTTTACTTTACAATAAAACAGTCGTTGTGAATGAAACCTCAAGATCCTTACGATGTACACTGTGTATCACTTCGTTCAGGATGACAACACACCCGTCACTCTGAATTGATTGCCAAGGCAGGTTCGAAGCCAGCCCGTACAGAAGCTATAATTATCGCTATCAGGCTGGTGGAGGTGGTTATGAATTTATTTGGCAGTATCGAAGGCGGAGGCACGAAGTTTGATTGCGCCTTGATCGACGGGAATAACCAGATTCTGGCTGAAGCGCGCATCCCGACCACGACTCCCACGCAAACCCTGGGAGCGTGTCTGAACTTCTTTAAACAACAAGAAACTTTACTGGGGAAACTGACCGCGCTGGGCGTCGCTTGTTTTGGACCACTCGACCCACGTCGCAGCTCCCCAACTTATGGAAAGCTCCTCGCCACGCCCAAACCGGGCTGGTCCTTCATTAATTTAGCTGGTTATTTTGAACAAGCGCTCGGCATACCGGTCGGTTTTGATACGGATGTGAATGGCGCTGTTTTGGCGGAATCGCTATGGGGCGCTGGCATCGGCTTGAGCGACCTGGTCTACATCACGATCGGTACGGGTGTCGGTGGGGGCGCGATGGTGAACGGAGCCCTGCTTCACGGATTGCTGCATCCCGAAATGGGGCATATGCGCCTGCCGCGATTCGCTGGCGACAAGCATTTTATGGGGGTTTGCCCGTTTCATGGCGATTGTTTTGAAGGGCTGGCGAGCGGTCCGGC
>DHRN01000055.1:9467-10149 GCA_002411175.1 Anaerolineaceae bacterium UBA5311
ATGAAGGCGCGTTGGGGTGCGCCCGCTGAGCAGTTGGAGCGTGATCACCCCGCCTGGGAGCTGGAGGCTGGGTATATCGCTCTGGCTATGCAAGCTATCATTTGCACGCTTACCCCGCAGCGGATCATTTTGGGCGGGGGTGTGATGGACGCGGATTTTTTGTTCCCGATAATTCGCCAAAAGACAGTAGAGAAATTGAATGGGTACATCCAGGCTGCAGAGATTTTGGAGGGTATTGACGAGTATATAGTCCCCCCGGGTTTGGGCGCACATCCGGGGATATTTGGCGGGAAAGCCTTAGCGCAGTTGGCAGCTGATAACTGACAGGGAGCTGGGAGCGGGGTGAGCAGGGGTGGAACCACGACCCCCTCTTAAGAGGGGGAATTAAAGGGGGTGAGGGGATTTGTTCGACAAACAGACTGTCATTCTGAGCCTCTTTTGCGAAGAATCTTAACTTTACAATAAAACAGCCGATGTGCTTGAAACGTAAAGATCCTTACGAAGCACACTGTGTGTCACTTCGTTTAGGATGACGGGGAGCGAGTCGCGGGGGCACGACAACGACCCCCTCTTTACTGCTTGCGTCCAGCTTTGCTGGAGAGGGGGAATTAAAGGGGGTGAGGGGGTTTGTTCGACAAACGGACTGTCATTCTGAGCCTCTTTGCGAAGGATTTTAGCTTTG
>DHRN01000093.1 GCA_002411175.1 Anaerolineaceae bacterium UBA5311
GGGATGGCATGGCAACCGTTCCCTACACCATAAGACAAACATAATTTTCCACATAGAGAATTGCTGAAGACATTCGGCTTGGCTTGGAATTACAGCTGCGTGAAGTATAATCAAGCGGATATTACAGAGGTGTTTTATGAACCAAGGTTTAGATTTTCAATCCATTATTTTCAAACTACAGACCTATTGGGCAAGCCAGGGCTGCCTGATCTGGCAGCCTTATTATTCCCAGGTTGGTGCCGGAACAATGAACCCCGCCACTTTTTTACGCGTTTTAGGTCCTGAACCCTGGCGGGTTGCTTACGTTGAACCTTCCGTGCGCCCGGATGATGGACGCTATGGAATTAATCCCAACCGCTTGCAACAACATTATCAATACCAGGTTATTCTCAAACCCGATCCGGACAACCCACAAGAACTCTATCTCAATTCCTTGCTCGCGCTGGGGATCGACCCCAGGGAACACGATATCCGCTTTGTTGAAGATAATTGGGAGTCGCCCGCGTTGTCAGCCTGGGGTTTGGGCTGGGAAGTCTGGCTGGATGGTCAGGAAATCACCCAATTCACCTACTTCCAGCAAGCCGGAGGAAAGACTTTGGAAGTTCCGTCCGTGGAATTAACCTATGGGTTGGAACGGATCGCGATGACCTTGCAACATGTCAGCCACTTTAAGGACTTGCGCTGGAATGAAAGCCGAACTTATGGGGAGGTCAACCAGGTTGCTGAGCAAGAACACTCTACTTATTATTATGAGGTTGCTGACGTGCCAAGGCTACGGGAAATGTTCAACCTTTTTACAAGAGAAGCTGAAAACGCGCTGGAGCATGGGTTGGTATTGCCGGCTTATGACAATGTAATCAAATGTTCACATACATTTAACGTTTTGGATGCCAGGGGTGCGGTTGGGTTCACAGAGCGCCAGGCGCTGTTTGGAAAGATGCGCGAACTATCGCGTAAGGTGGCTGAAGCATACTATGCCCAACGCAAAGAAATGGGTTTTCCCTGGTACCATGAAAACGAAACAGCCAGCCCGGATGACCGGTCAGAAATCCCTGAGCCAATCCAGGAAAAGGCTGACTTTTTATTTGAAATCGGCACTGAAGAACTCCCGGCAGGAGACCTCGATCGGGCAATTGAGCAATTGCAGGCAGCCTTTACCTCCTGGCTGGCTGAAACCCGCCTGGAATACGGACAATTATGCGTACAGGGCACTCCCCGACGATTGACGGCCTGGATTAATGAATTGCAAACACACCAGGAAAACCGCGTACTCGAGGTTAAAGGTCCTCCAGCGGATCGAGCCTTCGACAGTGAAGGAAAACCAACCAGGGTCGCGGAGGGTTTTGCGCGTAGTCGTGGTTTGAACGTTGACCAACTTGCTGTGAAAGACTTTGACAATGGGCGTTACGTGGTTGCCCAAGTGGCTGAAAGCGGAAAATCAGCAACAGAGCTGCTGGCGAAGACCCTGCCGGAAATCATCAAGGGTTTAAAATTTAGTAAAACGATGCGATGGAACGAAAGCGGCGATAGTTTTTCGAGACCGGTCCGCTGGCTGTTGGCGATTTTGGGAAACCAGGTGGTGCCATTTTCATTTAGCGGCTTACGTTCCGGGAATATATCGCACGGTTTTCGTTTCTCGAACGAAGCCCAAAAGACGATCGGATCACTGAGCGAGTACCAGCAATACCTGCAGGATCAAGGCATTATCCTTGATCAAAAGAGCCGGCGTAATGATATCTGGCAGCAAGCGCTGAAACTGGCAGGGTCTGTAAATGGCTGCCTGGAAAACGATACAGAATTGCTGCGAGAGATTACGAACCTGGTGGAGCATCCCACAGCCCTGTTGGGAAGTTTTGATGAACGCTATCTGCAAAGCTTGCCGACCGAGGTTTTGGTTGGAGTGATGAAAAAACATCAACGTTACATCCCGGTGCTCAACGGAGATAAGAACCTGACCAATCACTTCATCATCGTACGAAACGGCGATTCTGAAAACGCGGAAATTGTGGTCGGGGGGAATCAACAGGTTGTGTTGGCACGGTTCGCTGACGCGGAATTTTTTGTTCGCGAAGACATGCAAAAACCACTGGAAGCATTTGTCCCCAAACTCAGCCAGCTGACCTTCCAAAAAGAACTGGGGTCAATGCTCGACAAAACAAACAGAATTGAGCGGCTTACCCACGTGTTGGCGGAACGACTGGATTTGGACGAGCAGGATAAGCAAACAGCGGCAAGAATTGCCCAGCTTAGCAAAGCGGATCTGGCAACAGCGATGGTGGTGGAAATGACCGCCTTGCAAGGAGTGATGGGAATGTATTACGCTCGCAATTCCGGGGAGACCGATGAGGTTGCCAACGGACTTTTTGAATATTATCTACCCCGTACGCCTGAAGACCCGCTGCCCAGGAACAAAGCAGCCATCACCGTTGGCTTGGCTGATCGCCTGGATTCAATCGCCGGATTGTTTGCGGTAGGTCTGGCACCTACTGGAACCAAGGATCCGTTTGCCTTGCGCAGAGCTGCTATCGGGCTGGTTAGTATTTTGACGGAAAAAGAAATCGATTTTGATACCCGTTGGGCATTGGAGGAGGCGGGCAAGGTTCAAAAAGTGGAATTTTCCACCGCATCCGCTGAACAAGCTGCTGCCTTTATTACCGGTCGCCTGCGCAACATGCTGATCGACGAGGGCTACCGCTATGATGTGGTTGATGCGGTTGAAGCGGTCCATGGTACCAATCCCGGAAGGGCAAAGCAAATAGTCGAAGTTCTGGATAACTGGGTCAAGGAATCGTTTTGGCAGGAGTTATTGCCGGCATTCAGCCGTTGTGTGCGTATAACACGTGACTTAGGGCAAGTTTTTCCGGTTGATGCAAGTATTCTCGTTGAAAAAGAAGAGAAAGAGCTGCTTCATGCGATAGAACGAGCTGAAGCCGAGCTTTTTAAGGAGCCCGGAATCGAGCAGGCTTTGATTCAGATTAAGCGGCTGGTTGAGCCAATCAATGATTTCTTTGACCAGGTTCTGGTGATGGCTGAGGATGAAACACTACGTGAAAGCAGACTGGGAATTTTGCAGCGCATCACCGCTTTGATGAAACCGTATGCAGATTTTTCGAAGCTGGAAGGGTTTTAGTAGTTTCGGTCTGTCATTTTGATATTGGGGTTCTGAGACTTGGCTGGATTGTCGTTCAGGGACCAGGTTGGATTGTCATTCCGGGATCAGGTTGGATTGTCATTCCGGGACCAGGTTGAATTGTCATTCGGGGATCAGATTGGATTGTCATTCTGAGCCTCTTTTGCGAAGAATCTTAACGCTGAAGTAGAAATGTCATTACGGTTGAAAAGTATAGATCCTTACGAAGTACACTGTGTGTCACTTCGTTCAGGATGACAAAGACTAAGTCGTTCAGGATGACAGGAAACAGGGAACAGGGAGCAGGGAATATTGAGATTATGATTCTTTTCCCCGTCACTGCGTGCCCCCGATAAGTGAATGGCAGGGACTTTTTGGATCACGAGAAGGGGGCGCGGCAGCCTGCCTTTGATCTCTTATCTTGAATAAATGCGCAAAGAGAAAATTCAGATTGCCACGCCGTTTTGCCGAACGGAATTCATCACCAACCATCAAAGCTTAACGGCAAAACGGCTCGCAATGACGGTTTTGCTGATAGCTTATAGCTGATATGGACCAGGGAATAGAAAGTCGGGAACAGTGAGCGGGGAGCAGGTAACGGGGAATATTGAGATTATGATACTTTTCCCCGTCACTGCGAGCCCCCGATAGGTGAATGGCAGGGTCTATTTGGATTGCGAGAAGGGGGCGCGGCAGCCTGCCTTTGATCTCTTATTCTTTTAATTGCCATTCTGACAAGCGGACCGTCATTCTGAGCCTTTTTTGCGAAGAATCTTAACGCTGAAGTAGATATGTCATTACGGTTGAAAGGTATAGATCCTTACGAAGTACACTGTGTGTCACTACGTTCAGGATGACAAAACCCTTTCGTTCAGGATGACAATGACTCAGTCGTTCAGGATGACAATGACTCAGTCGTTCAGGATGACAATGACTCAGTTGTTCAGGTTGGAAGAACAAAAATTACACCATGCCCAGCGTCAAAATACGGCGAACGCTGTCGACGTTGGTGTCGAGCTCATCTCCCAGGTAAATCCCAGGCAATTGCTTTTGGGCATCTTCGTTCTGGCGCATATAGCCGCCAAAAAAGCCAAATTTCGGTTTTCCTCTCAAACTGCTCAGCTGTTTTGAAAATCCGTTTAACAAAAACGCGGTCGGCTCCTGGTTAATTGACAGGCAAATAAGTTTTGGGCGGGCAATCTTGGAATAATCTATTAAATCTTCGGCTGGCAGGTCTGGTCCAAGATATTCTACAAAGTAATTTCTCTGGCGCAGCAGTACTGCAAGCATCAAGGGGCTCATCTCGTCCATTGTCTCGGGACCGCAGCCAACCAGGACCAGCGCGCCTTCTTTCATAGCCGGCAAACCCTGCATGATCCCCAGCAGGCGTGCCTTAATCACCTGGGAGGACAAGTGGCGTGTAGCGATGGGGATGTCACCATGGAACCAGGCTTCATCCAAAAGGGCGAGACAAGGTTCGATCACTTCCTGGAAAATGGTGATAAGCTCGAAATAGACCTGGCATTCCTCGAAAATTATCGCACTTCGTTCGTCATTGTGAGAGACAAGCGCACCGAACAACAATTCGGCATAATCGCGGGCTGGACGGGGTGCCTTCTTTCGTGGTTTGGCGGGGCTATAGGTCTGAATGGCTTCGGGCCATTCGCCTTTTTCACGGATTTGGTTGAACTGTTGAACCACCTGGCTGATACTGATGCCTGAATTTACCCTGCGCTGCACCCAAATCAACAATTGGATGTCGCGTTCGGCATAGAGTCTATATCCATTAGGCATACGTACGGGCTGGAGCAGGTTATAGCGCCGCTCCCAGGCACGCAGGGTCACTGGTTTTATCCCTGTGCGGTTTTGTACGGCTTTAATGGTGAATTCTGGTTCTGTTGGAAAACTATCTATTTGGCTCATTGATTCCTCCTGAGGTGTTCAGACACGGTGAAGATGTCGAAAAGGAACTTTTCGCGTTCTTCAGGTGTCATAAACCTGGGCTTGGCAGTATCTTCCAGGGTGATGGTAAGAAGCTGGGTGCTGATATGCCTGCCCATGTAAAAAAAGTGTTTTTGAATAAAACTATCGTAAGTTATATAAAATCCGGGTTGGTCGAAAAACAGATTGCCTAAACCATAATGGACAAAGGCATCTGCATAGAATTCCATTCCCTTGGCAATGTGGGACTGGCTGCCATTGACGATGATTGCCCCGGCTTCAGCCAGGGGTCTGAAGTCCTGGATGGCTTTGCTTGTGGCATACAGGGAATAGTCTTCCTGGTACTGCAGGGTGACAATTGGCAGGTAGCCTTCTTGCTTAAGATTAAAAATTTCCCGCTGCATCCAGGTAAAATCTTCACAAGGTGCCGCGCCGCTCTCATCTTCAGTAGCCCATGCCATTTCAGGACCATAATAATTGCAGCCAATAAAAGCCAGCTTGTTGCCATTGTGTTCAATTTTCAACGGAGCCCTGGAGTTTTCAAGGTTTATCCCACCGGCGTACCATTGCATCCCGTATTTCTCGTAAAGCCCGAGTGTGAATGGCACAGAATCGACTTTATAGAGAGCTCTGACATCGTTATTATGATTCCCGGTGAGCTCAATGATATCCGCCCCGAGATCATCGAGTAACCGGATATATTCCGGATTGCTGCAAAAGATGAAGCCTGTGTAATCCGGGTCGGGAAATTTACAGCCTTCATAAAAAGAGACCTCGTTGCTGATATGGGTAAAGTCAGCGGCGCGCATTACATCCCGAATTTCTGTTCCGGGGTAGAGCACGCCCTGAATTTCCATTTCATAGGCAGTGTCACGAGCCATGGCGGTTACACCTGTCATGATCAGGCTGGTTAGCCGATTGGGCTGGTAGTTGCTTTCAAGCAGCAATTCATCCAATAAAACTGGGTCAACCTCCAGGTCTGCATCCGTCAGACGCAAACCGACAGCCAGGGTTAGCGGGTAAGTGGAGGGGTCAAAATCGTCATCCAACGGGCTGACGCCATCAATTGAAATCACCTTGAAGGCGGGCGTCAAATTCTCAAATGGCAATATCGACCAGGTCTCCTTTTCAGTGGGATCATTCAAAAAATAAAAGGGCTGATCAATAATATCAACTGACTGGGGGTTGTCAGGGTTGATCAGGATTTGAAGGACGGTTTTATCAGTACTGCGGGCATCGATTCCGGCAAATGGAGCATCCTGGATATCTGATTTGTCAGTCAGGTAGTCGTTTAACTCTTTGAGGGAAATATCGTCCTGAATGGTGAAAAATGGAGCTGCCAGGGCGTAAACACGATAGGAAATGGAGGC
This sequence comes from Anaerolineaceae bacterium UBA5311, assembly GCA_002411175.1. Taxonomy (GTDB): domain Bacteria; phylum Chloroflexota; class Anaerolineae; order Anaerolineales; family Anaerolineaceae; genus Mesolinea. The sequence goes on from DHRN01000093.1 coordinate 6,442, forward strand.
ATATTCCTGCCCAGGTTCGATCATTTCGATGATGATGTCAGCCTGGCTCCCCGGGGTTGAGGGGATTATTCCGGCGGGATAAATGTCAGAGACGGCTTCCTGCGGCAACCGGGGACCGTCTGTTGAAACGGTCAGTAGAGCAGGGGTGGACGTCGGACCTGGCAAAGAGGTGGCAGTGCTTGTGGCAGCAGACGGAGTTGGCGCGGGGGTGTTGGTCGCGCTAACTTCGGTGATAATGACCTGCGCTGGTTGACAGGCAGCGACCAACAACAGAATCCCCATGGATATCAGGATAATCCGGCGTTTCAGCAATCGTGTATAAGGTAATTTGTTATTCATAATTCAGCTCATAGGCGGGACGGCAGCGAATTGATCGGCTGCCTGAATCCATAACCCGGCTCTTTGTATAAGGTTATTATAATCCTCACTACTACCCTACGCAACCTTGGAAGGTGGAAAAAGCTCTCAGGATCACAAAATGCTTGAAAAAACAGCAGCCCGCGGTGTCCTGTTAAAGTTGGTTATCTCGCGGCTGAAGTTTCTACGGGTTCAGACCGTCAGGCGGCTGGGAACCGTATTGGTTAAAAAAATCTTCCCATTCTTTTACTTCCCGTTCCGATAAACCAGAATCCTGGGTTGTGGGTTGGGGTAGTTGATTGGAAAGCAATTCCAGTTGTTCTGAAAAAGATTGGCTGGTCAGAATGGTTAAATGATGCGCCCTTCCTGCTGCCTGAACCATGCGGTCAGAGCTCACCAGGCTATGGTTTCGTGCGGAAGCGCCCAGCTGCTGGATGTATTCCGCGATTGCCGTGTCTGCAGTGGTGCCGGCTGGCACGAAAACTGCTTTGACCAGACCGAAATTTCGCTGTCCGGAATGACCGGTAGCAGCCCGGTCAAAGAAAACCATTGCCCTGGATTTTTTTGCCCTTAAAAAGGGAGTAAGAAGATCGATCAAGGCTTGCTCATCATCCAAATCGCCCAACGTGAGCCCTCGAATATGGGGAATAAGATTGTGTCCGTCGATTATATATTGCATAGCGCAATTGTAACCCAGTCGCCAACAACGCCTGAACGTAAATTCGATGGAATGGAAGGGCAGATTCCCGTTATTTTTTGCCGGGTGCAGTTATAATCATGGGGGATGGAGCTATGAACAAAGAACGGGAATTTCAGGAAGTCAGTTCGAACATCGCCGGAATCCGCGTCTTCGCGCCAAAACCGAAACAAGAAGAGGAGCGGAAAGCCCAAAGCTATACCTGTCCGCAATGCGGGGGTCAACTTGCTTACGACCTGGTTCTTTCAGGTCTGGCTTGCAGCCATTGTGGGCACCAGGTTGCCATCCGAACCCGCAAAATTGGTCCTACCGCTAAAAAACAGGAATTCACCGTAGACACGATGAAAATTGCAGACCGGGGCTGGGGAAAATTGCGCACGATGATCCATTGCCAGCAATGTGGGGCAGAGCTGTCCTATGCGGAGGGTGCGGTTGCGACCAGCTGTCCTTATTGCGCGTCCAACAGCGTCAATGTCAGCCAATCCGAACACACTTTGTTCCAACCGCAGGCGCTGGTTCCTTTCAAGGTAAAACCTGATAACCTCAGGTTGTATACCGACCAATGGATCAAGGATGGATGGATGCATCCGGCAGAGCTAAAGAATTCTGCCAGGGTGGACAGGTTCGTGCCTTTTTATATCCCCTTTTGGGCATTTTCCGCAAAAATTGCCTTTGACTGGGAAGCCGAAGTCGCCCATACGGTTACTGAGCAATACTATGACGCATCCAGTAAGAGCTGGCAAACACGCACGCGCATTGAATGGCGCTGGGAGAATGGCAATGTCCAGAAAACGTACACCAATTATCTGGTGAGCGGCGTCGATGAAAAGAGATTAAACCCATTAATCCTTGGAGGGTTAACCCCATTTGACATGGACGCATTGGTTTCATTTGAACCGGATTACCTTGTTGGGATCAATGCCAATGCTTACGACGTGGACCTGAACACTGCCTGGGCAACCGCAAAAACAAATCTTCGTGACGAAGCCATGCAGCTGGCTATCGAAGACGCAAGCAACTCCCAGGTTCGAAATTTGAGTATTGACATGAGTTACGATAACGAACGTTGGAGCTACTTGTTTTTGCCAGTTTACATCGCGGTGTATCTGTTTGAAGGCAAGTCTTTCCAGGTGATGGTCAATGGTCAGACTGGCAAAGTGTTCGGTCAAAAACCGATTGCCTGGTTAAAGGTGTGGCTGGCAATCCTGGGGGCGCTGCTGCCAGGAATATTACTTACAATAATTGGTATGACGGGGATGGCAATGACAGCCGGGTGTATTGGGATGATATTCCTCATTTTGGGTGGTACCTTTGCTTTCATTACCTTTAAGAAAGCCCGCAGCCTGGAGGAGCTCCTGTGAGCAAGCAGGAAACACCCCCGATCGAATTTCAACAGGAATCGAGCTGGGATCATGGGGAGTTGTTGGAAGCCTGCTCTGCTTGCCAGTGCGTTTTCTTGGTTTCCCCGGAGCACAGCAAACAAATTTGTCCGATTTGCAGCCAGGCTGACCTGGTTCCAGAGCCAGACAAGGAGGCGCGTTGGGCGCCAGAATTGGTTTTGCCTATCCAGATTGATCAACAAACATTTAAAAACTACATGGAGAGGTTCCTGGACGAGGTTCCCTATAAAACGAACGATCTTACTGTGGATAACCTGGTGGAGCGAGTGCGGGTGGTTTGGTGGCCCCAATGGCTTGTGGATGCTGACCTGGAAGGCGAGTGGGAAGCAACTGTAGGCTACAACTACCAGGTAAAAACAGCAAGGGAACGTTATGGGAATGACGGTTGGAAAAGCCAAAACGTTTTGAGAACTGAGATACGTTACGAGCCGCGCATGGGGACGATGAATCGTCACCATGACAATGTCATTATCCCTGCCCTGCACACAAACGAGGAACGAATACGGCAGCTGGGAGAATATGATCGCAAGCAGGTTGTGAAATTCAAAGATGGAATCCTGGACCGGGCAAGTATTCAGCTGCCGACAATTGAACCAGGAGAATTACGCGAAGTTGCTGAAGATAAATTTCGCCTCATAGCAGAAAAAGAAATTCTGGAAGCAACTGGCGCGCAGCATCGCCAGGAAATCAATTATCGCGGCGTTTTTAAGAATATGAACTGGAGCAAATTTTTGCTGCCGATTTTTAGCAGTTATTATGTTGATGATCATCAGCAATGCCATCCAGTCGTGATGAACGCACAAAGTGGAAAATTGTATGGTCGTCGGATGGCTTCGCTCAAAAAAGCGCGCAAGAAAACACTGGGTCTGGCAGCGTTGTTAATGCTGGTTTTCCTGGTGTTGATATTGGCGAGCCTCTTGTCCCCATCTGGCGGCATCGTTTGTATCGTGGGAGCTGCCCTTCTGCTGGGCACTCTTGCATTGATTCCCCTGATCAGGGCGTCTGTGTGGAACCGCAGGCAGGAGAAAACGGTCAGCCAGTTCCGATAGGAAATTATGGTTTTGTTGAGTATCGCTTTTTTATTGTACCTGGTGGGCGCGATTGGCGTCGTAGCCGATGGTGCGGGAGAGTTTTGGCTCTGGTTTCTGGCGTTTGGGCTCGTGCTGGATGTGAGCATATTGCTTCTGGCGCTTACAGGCTTAAATGGGCTCAGATTCATTAACAAGGCTGACATCAGGGGTAAAATAAGCCATGTGCTGGCGCTCCTGCTTGCCGGGATCGGCTTATGGTTCCGCCTTAGCGCTGATACGACCTGGTTCTTGATCTTTATTGGCATGAGCCTTTTGTTTTGGATTTACTCGTTAGTCATTCTGTATAAAACTTGCTCAAGGAGAACATAACATGGAAAACGTCTATCCTTCCCCCCATCCCCTGATTGGAACTAAACTGACTCTGTTGAGAAATGTTGAAACTGATTCGAAAAAGTTCAGAGAATTGATCCGTGAGATTGCAGCCATGTTGGCATATGAAGCGACGATGGATCTGGCTGTCAGGGACGTTGATGTGCAAACCCCATTACAAGTTGCCAGGGGAACAGCACTGATGGAATTGGTTGGACTCGTTCCGATTTTAAGGTCAGGGTTGGGCATGGTCGAAGGGGTCTATGAGCTGATGCCCGGATCTGAAGTCTGGCATATCGGTTTATTTCGCGACGAGAGAACATTAAAACCGGTGGCTTACTATAACCGGCTGCCAATCGAGCCGACAGTTTCAGTTTGCCTGATCCTGGACCCGATGTTGGCGACAGGTGGTTCGGCTGTTGCCACCGTGGATATCCTGAAGAAGTGGGGGGTAAGAAAGATCAAGTTCGTTGGGATTTTGGCAGCTCCCGAAGGGATTGAACGCCTGCATACCGCCCATCCGGATGTGCCCATCCATGTTGGGGCAATCGATGAAGGCTTAAACGAGCATGGATTCATTCTGCCAGGTCTGGGAGATGCCGGCGACAGGCAGTTTGGGACCTGATCCCCGCAGGTTTTCGTTATAGCCGGGCAATTTAGTCGGAACAAAGGAAAGCACATGGGTATAACCGAGTGCTAATGCCATATACAGCAAAAGTACACGGGTATAACCGAGTACTAACGCCTCAAAAGGCTAAAGTTTACGGTATAATGAAGCACTTAGAGGTTTATTTTGATTCAACGTGATTCTTATATTCAAAAAATCAGACCCTTTATCGGTAAAGATATCATTAAGGTTCTTACTGGAATTCGCCGGTCCGGGAAATCAACGTTATTAGAGCTCTTAAAAAGGAAATTAGTAGCGAACGGTGAAGAAGATTCTCAATTTCTGACGATTAACTTTGAGAATTTGACTTATCAATCACTCTCGATTGCTGAAATTTATGAAAATATAAAAACTTTCTGCGATAAGAATCCACAAAACAGTTACATTTTCCTTGATGAAGTTCAGGAAATCACAGGATGGGAAAAACTTGTCAATTCTCTGAGGGTCACAACCGGGGCAGATATCTATATAACCGGATCTAATTCGAACTTATTGTCGGGAGAATTGGCTACTCACCTTGCGGGACGATACATTGAAATATCGGTATATCCACTATCTTTCAAGGAAATTAGTGAATGGAGTAACAAACAATCACCGCTTGCCCTTGATAGTGAGGATTTGTTTCGCAAGTACGTGAGACTGGGAGGGTTCCCATTTATTTACGCTTCCGAGCTGGATGAACAGGCGGCATTGAGTTATTTGCTGGATATATACCAATCTATTATGTTGAAGGATATTGTTGCCAGATACGGTGTCAGAGACATTGAATTGTTAAACCGGGTTTTTCTTTTCTTCTTTTCCAATTTTGGGCAAACTTTTTCTGCTAACTCGGTTACCGCCTTTCTAAAAAATGAGAAGAGATCCATCTCACAAGAAACGCTTTACAACTATATCGCATATGCCCAGGAAGCCTGTTTGACCTATCTTATTCCCCGGTATGATATCAAAGGGAAACGATCGTTAAGTTTCCAGGAAAAACTGTTTATCGCTGATACGGGAATTAGAGAAGCCGTGTTCGGATACAATGAGAGGGACATCTCCCAGGTTCTGGAAAATATTGTTTTTCTTGAGTTACTACGCAGGGGATATACTGTCAATATTGGCAAGGTTGATGGAAATGAGGTCGATTTTGTCGCCTCTAAAGCAAGGGAACGATTATATCTTCAGGTTGCATATATCCTGGCGGATGAAAGCACGATCGAAAGGGAGTTTTCACCATTAGGAGAGATTACCGATAATTTTCCAAAAAAAGTTCTTAGCCTGGATAAGTTTGATCGAAGCCAGAATGGTATTCGACATCAAAACATCATTGATTTTCTGCTTGAAGAAAATCTGAATTGACCCGTTCGCTAATTCTTCGTGCCACCTTGCCCATAGGAAGAGCAGACAAGTCTCCAGGTGAAACCCAGCGCAAGTTATCCGGCAGCGTGACCGGCGGAGAGAAAAGCAGCCTGGCATACCAGGCTTGAACGCTAATCCGGAAATGGGTGTAGGCATGCTTAAAGTCGCCAATTTTCCTTGTTGGGGTGATTTCAAGCCCGGTCTTGCGCAGCACTTCTCGCTGGACACCGTCTTCCTGGTCTTTATCAGCCGGACTGATTTTCCCCCCGGGATATTCCCAAAGCTTTGCTAACAGACCTTTATCTGCCCGTTGAGCGAGCAAGACCTTGCCTTCATGCCAGATTACAGCGACACAGACATCATAATGTGGTGTGGGGGCTTTTTTGATTACCTTGGGCAAGTTATTTTGCTTTCCCTGTACGAATGCGGAGCAAAATGACTGGACCGGGCAAATTGGACACTTTGGTTGCGCGGGCAGGCACACCATTGAGCCGAGGTCCATCAAAGCCTGGTTGAAGTCTCCCGGGCGTTTGGCTGGCAGGTGCAATTGCGCATAGTCTAAAACCGTCTTTTCCAGGCTGGAGGTCCCGATCGGCTCCTCGAGGGCGAGCAGGCGGGCAAAAACGCGCCTGACGTTCCCATCCACTGCGGCTACAGGCTCCCCGAATGCAATAGAGGCAATTGCCGCAGAAGTGTATTTGCCGATTCCAGGCAATTTTACTAATTCTTTCGCGCTGGCTGGCAGCTTGCCGGCATAGTCAGATTGCACTATACGGGCGGCTTTGTGTAAGTTTCGCGCCCGACTGTAATAACCCAACCCTTCCCAAAGTACAAGCACTTCTTCCAGTCTGGCTTCAGCAAGGGTTTTTAGTGTGGGTAGGTGGGTCAGAAAGCGATCGAAATAAGGCAGCACTGTCTCAACCCTTGTCTGCTGTAACATTACTTCTGAAAGCCAAACCTTATATGGGCTGGGATCAGAACGCCAGGGCAGCACCCTGGCGTTTTTGTCATACCAATCCAGCAGTCGGTTGTGCAAATGAACCTCTAAAACTGGAAACCACCCTTGTGCGGGGCGAATTTCACCTGCATATCCTCGACATAACTGCTCAAATCGTGATTCAACTGCTCCCAGGTATTAGAATGGAGGATTTGTCTCGCCTGTTCGAGCGATGGAACCACCGCCCCCAGCAACACCTGGGGTTGATTTCCATAGACCGTGATCCAGGCATCAGTGACTTCCAAACCAAGCTGGTTAATGCCTGGCAGATATTCGCGTACAACGTAGGCGAAGTAATTTTGTTCGTGACCTGGCTTGATATCCCAGGTGATAATTGCTTTCCACATAATCAAAAAGGGGAAAGTTTGGGATCCAGCGCGATTACCTGGGTGCCTTCTTCTCCGAAGTTGCCAGCAGGCGAGATCTTATAACTTTCCATAGTCTCCAGTTCTGTCAGCCCCATCTCTTTAAGGAATTTGCTGAGCGGGTCGAGATTGATTTTGGAGTAGGGGGTTTCATAATGCATCGGGATGACGATGTTTGGCTCAAGCATACTGATCACTTCAGCCGCTTTGGACGCATTGAGCGCGCCGCCGGCACCAACAGGCACCAGGGCGATGTTGATGTTGCCAAGTTCTTCAACCATGGTCTGGCTCGGAACGATATCGGTCTGACCGAGGTGCAGCACGGTGATATTGCCATAATCAAAAACGTAAATTGTATTGCGATTTCCTTTTAAATCGGGGTGGTGCGGCGTGGTCTGGATGCCAGTAATAAAAACACTGCCACGTTCATATTCTCCAGGACCATCGATGATGAATGGAGAACCCTTGACGGAGGAAACGTGATTGTGATTTGGATCGGCAGTGCTTATGGTAACGATTTCGGCTTTGAGTTTCAGCGGGGTGTAGCCAGCAGAAGCTGAATCAAACGGGTCTGTGACAACCGTGGTGTAATTGCGCTCAGTGATCCGAAAACAAGAATTTCCATACCATGTAATTTCCATTAACCATTCCTCCGAAGTATGAACCTTTTGTAAAGGTTCCTTTTCACATGAATATTATATCAGGTCGGATGCTTTTTCCCCTACAAACTGAAGAATGTTCTTCCGTAGGGGGTAAGACCATGATTACGAGTGGGCGAAGCGACTGCGGCTTTTCGCCCTCAGGAACTCGGGACGATAATGCCGCCCAAGCGCCTTACTTCCAATCCGGCATGACAGGCTGGTTGTTCTCGTTTTTCCACCACATGCGCATCGTGTCAAACATAATTGTGAGCGTCTCCGCTTTTTCAACATCAGTCATCAGACGCGGCTGGACCTTGTCGATAAACTGGATCGGAATCAGTTCAACCCCCAGGTATCTGCCCTCATAGAAGACGTGGCGATCCAGGAAACCAACATCGGTGTATTGGGCGATCCCATATTGGTCAAAAAACAGGTTGCCCAAGCCATAATGCAGGAAGGAATCCTCATAAAACTCAGCATAGTGCGGCACGTGTGATTGGCTGCCGCTGACGATTACTGCGCCTGCTTCGGCAACGATCGTGAAATCGCGCACCATCTGGGCATTTGGCGACCAATCATAACGTTCTTCGTGCTGAAAGGTGACAATCGGCAGATAACCTTCTGCTCTGAGTTCACGCACAGCCTGCGCCATGTAATCCATATCACAGTGATAAGCACCGGTGGAGGTCTCGCTCGCCTGGGCAAAGTTGGCAGATTTGGCATTGCAGCCGATGAAAGCGATTTTATTGCCCTTAACCTCCAGCTTCACCGGCGCGCGTGCCTCAAAAATGTCTTTCCCGCCACCGTATACAGGCAAGTCTTCCTTGGCGTACAGGTCGAGCGTAAAGAGCATACCCTGCTCGCCATAATCCTGGAAGTGATCACCGGTTAGTTCGACGATATCCGTGCCTACAGAGCGCAGCAGTTCCATGTAACTTTCGTCGGTACAGAATACAAGGTAACCTCCCATGGTATGAGGTGGGCATTCTTCGGCAAAAGGCACTTCGTTACTGATATGTAGAATATCGGCATCCCGCATAATTGGTGCGATGTGTTCACCTGGAACAAGCACTCCCCGTTCGTCCATTCCCACCGCGGTTGCGCGCACGAGGGCGGTCACACCGGTAAGCATCACCGTGGTAATCCTGGATGGATCAAGGTTCGAAAAGTGCACATCTTCCAACCCAGGCGGAAGCTCATTTAACCCGGAGCCTGCTGTGCTCAGTGAGATCGGAACAGTCAAAGCATATTTACCGGGATCGAACTCTTTATGGATCGGGGACTGCCCGTCAATGCTCAAAACCTTCCAACGCGCTTCGAGCTCTTCAAACGGGATGATTGCCCAGGTGTGCCGGGTTGTCCAGGCAGTTTCAAGCAAATCCGCTTTTGGCAGGGTCGAAACCGTCTCTCCTGGTTCGCCAAGAACACTGGTGAGGGCTGGCAAATCTTCCTGGCTGGTTATAAGCGTTGAAATCCCGTCCTCAGGACGCCCATGCCAGAGGTTTTCTAACCAGATAAAGCTGACCTCGTCTGTCACAGTTGGGAACGGTGCGGCAAGAACATAAATCCAATTGCCAACCGCATGTGATTCGCCAAATTCAAATGTGTAGGTACCCTCGTTGGAACTGCCCTGTGATTGTTGAGTTAAAGCTGCAGTTTTGATTTGCTCCTGGAGTGCGCCGGGCAGATCGGGGTTGGGTTGGTAGATATAGACAGGTGGTTCACTTGTTTGAATTGCTGTCGACGTTGGATGGTTCAACTTAGTCGGTTCGGTCTGAGTGGGTTGGACTTCCACCGGCAGGTCAGCGGGCAATACAGATGACGCAGCGGTCTGACAGGCTGACAGAATCAGAATGAATGATATAAAAAGTAGCGTTTTAATTGGGGCAAACCTGCGCATTCTTTACCTTTTCTCGTTTCGGTACGTAAACATTGTACCTAAAACTCCGGCTTCCCGGAGAGAGGTCTCCAACGACAACCTGAAGCCCTGCCATATCCTCCGGGCATGTTATCGGATGAAAACTGTTTCTTCAACAGATCACTGGCTTTCTACAATTTATTTACAGCCGCATGGTCTTCAACAAATCCAGGTTTTACGGCAATCAAACCCATGACCAGGGCAAGGATGCCTGTTGAAGCGAGGAACCACAAAGGCATGTCCCAGCCTCCTGAAAGACCGCGCAGCCAGCGAATGACCAATGGACCCATTGCTCCCAGTAAGTAGCCGTAACCCTGTACAAAGCCAGAAAGGGATGAAGAACCTTCTTTCGTGTGGCTGCGCAGATTGATTAGTGTTAATCCTACTGAAACAAAGGTTAATCCTATCCCGCCAGCCAGAACCCATACCAAAGCGAATTGCGGCAAGAATAGAAAGCCAAGATTAGACGCGATAATGCAAAGCGAGAAGAAAACAATCACAATTGACGGATGCTTAAGGCGCAACAAGGCAGCAGGGACGATTAGGGTGGGAAAAAACCCAATAAAGGAAAACAAAGCCATCATCCATCCGGAAGTTGCCTGTGAAATACCAAACGATTTTGTCAGTATCTCGGGAAGCCAGGCAAGCATCGCGAAAGAATTGAAAGCGCCAATCCCGAAAATGATTGTAATCGCCCATGCGACAGGCCAACGCGCGACAGACAGTGTTGACTTCGACTTGTTTTCCAGGGAAATGCTCTCGTTTTTGTTTATAAAAAGCCAGGGAATGATCGCTAACAACGCCAGGAGAGCCCAGCTTCCCGTTGAAACCCTCCAGCCAACAGCCTGGGTTAGCGGTACAGCGACCAGCGAGGGAAGCCCGGCACTAAGGTAAATCAGAGATGTGTAGATGGTTGTTATCAAGCCTATCTTGTTTGGAAAGCGGTACTTGATGATTGGGGGCAGCAGGACGTTGCTCATACCAATCCCACTCAGGAAAACAATTGAAAAAGAGGTATACATCCAGACATTAATTGAAAGACTGCGTCCAATAATGCCAATGAAAATAATTCCCAAAGCGATTACGATCGGTTTTTCCAAACCGTATTTTGGTACAAGTCGGGGCGTCAACCAACCAAGCAGGGCGAAAGAAACAGGTGGCAACATGCCGATGATACTTTGGGATGTATAAGAAATTGGAAAGGATTCTCTGATTTGATCAAAAATTGGTGCCGGAGCGGTCATTGCAGCACGTAGATTCAGGGCTACCAAAATGATCGCTGTGAGGATGAGAAACTGTGAATTACTGACGGATGTCAGGCTCTTTGCCCGATTGTTGCCAGGGTTCGGTTTGCTTTCATGCATTTTGGATGAAATTCCGTGACGCTAATTCATCTGTGGTGAAAAATGTAATTAGCATCTTTCCTTCTGAATTTCCAATTGCGCGCCAATTATGAGGAATATCTGAGTTGAAAATAATGTGATCTTCCGAAGAAAGAGAATAAAGGTCCCCTCCGATTGTGAATTCCACTGACCCTGAAAGAATAAATATGGACTCAAGCCCCAGGTGCACAACGCTAAGGCTGCCACTGGCATCACCGGGCTTAAAGTTGACAACATATTGTTGAAAATTCTTTAATTCAAAACCCTTGCCTACGATTTCAATGTTTACTTTTCCAGCCTTCATTTTGGGGCGGTTCTTCTTTTTGGTTAAGACCACATCTTGTTTATTCGATTCGGGGCTGAAAAAATCAGCGATAGGTACGTTGAGCGCGTTGGCAAGTCGTTGAAGAGTGCTTACTGAAGGTGAAGATTTCCCTTTCTCGATCAAACTTAATGTATTCACACTCAGTCCGGATTTTTCAGCAAGTAGTCGTAGAGAGTATTCCCGTTGGGAACGGATCGCTTTTAGATTCTCACCCACATTAAGATCTTCTTCACTACTATTCCCCAATGAATTAAGTTCCATCAAGATTCACCTCTGCCTTTTCTGCCATATTTTAGTTCGTTACTAAATTATAGTACGAATTTGCAAATATTCACCAAAATATTGTGGATTAGTGCTATAATCGCAAACGTAATTCAATTCTACCAATTATTGTTATCAATTAAGGTAAGAGTAAACAGAATGGAGGTGGTTGCTCAAACGAAGATTAATAATTCCTTCATGTTGTTGTTTAATAAAAAATCATTAATATATACAAAAGGAGCTTGAAAGATGGATTTTGCAATTGGTGTAATCTTATTGGTCACTTACGTCCTCTTCATTGTTTACGCGGCAAGAGGGGGCAACCTGTTACTGGGGCTGTTTGCAATGGCAGTCCTTTGGACAGTTTTATGTTGGATTGGAGGCGCAGTCGATTGGCCTACTCTTAACTCTCAGGTGTTCCAGGGAGGTCCTGAAGGGTTTGGTCCAACTGCTGTCAACATTATCTTTGGCAGCTGGTTTGGACGAGTTCTTGTTGAAACCGGGATCGCCCGAACAATCATCAAGAAAGCGGTTGAACTGGGTGGAGATAAACCTGCCCTGACAGTGGTACTTTTGTCCATTGTTGTCACCGCAATCTTTACAACTGCTTACGGTGTTGGAGCGGTGGTTGCCATTGGCGTAATCGTATTTCCAATTATGTTATCCCTTGGAATTCCAAAACCGCTTGCCGCTGGCACTTTTGCCATGGCAGTAACTAATGGTCTTTACCTTAATAATGCATTATTAAGCCAGGCAGCAGGCACGATGATGGTCGGCGAAGAGGTCTACAATTTCAATAGCCCTGAGTGGTACAACTTCGCGTTTGTTGCCACTGCCATTCACCTTTTGTTTGTTATCGTCATGGTCCTTATTACTTTACGTAACAAGAAGAAAGTCACTGCGTGGGCTACTCAGGATGTTAACCTGGAAGGTGCGGACGCAAACCTTTTGGCTTGCTTAACCCCACTTCTTCCTGTTACCTTGACACTAACAACTAAAATGAGTTCAATTCTTGCGATTGTGGTTTCAGTTATTTGGGCGTTGGGATGGACGGGGTATTTGAAGAAAGGCTGGAACGGTATTGCGGATGTCGTTCAAAAGACATTCTATGATGGTGTTGCTGATGTGGGTCTGGTATTGGGTTTCTTGCTTTTCCTGCAAATGTTCATTCGGTCTGCGGGCGTAGCAAAGGCTTTCCTGGCACCCATTGTCGCTCCGATTTTGCCGCAGAATGTGTTCCTGCTGTTCCTGGTCTTCGGTCTGCTCTCGATATTAGCTTTGTTCCGTGGTCCTCTGACCATCTGGGGCGCAGGTGCTGCCACATTCGCCATTATTGCCGGGACTGGAATGTATCCATTGGCTATTTTGTATCCCTTGTTCTATATTCCATGTTCAACAATTACTACAAACGTTTGTCCCACGCAGTCGTGGAACCTTTGGGCAATTGGATATACCAAAGTATCAGTCAAGGAGTTTATGAAACAAACTTTGCCTTATGCTCTACCATTGGCATTGGTCCTTGAACTGGTTGCGTATGTAATGATCGCGGCAAAGGTTGCCTAACTTGCCTTATTGGTTCAAACAAGTTGCAGGATTATGTTTGACTCCCGAAATATGAGCCAACAAATTTTGCAAATAAGGTCAGATTATATGGGAGGAGAGTCTATCCCCTCCCATATTGACAGACATTTCAGTTATTTTTCATAGAGGTGCTGCGATGAAAAACAGAAAAATTAGATTCGGTATTGATGTTGGTGGAACTCACACAAAAGCTGTCGCGTTAGATAATGACACGAATGAAATCATCGGTCAATCCGTTGTGATGACCACTCATGACCATGATAAAGGAGTAGCTGCAGGTGTAATTGAATGCTTTCAAAATTGCCTGCGAGAAAATGACATTCACCCGGATGACGTAGTATTTATTGCGCATAGTACTACTCAGGCAACCAACGCTCTTCTTGAAGGTGATGTCGCAAAGGTGGGCATCCTCGGAATGGCTGGAGGCGGAATTGAGGGATTGCTTGCTAAAAAACAATCAAAGGTGCCTGACATTGACCTTGGAACTGGTCGCATGATCGAAACCTGTCATACGTTTCTCAAGCTGAAGGATGTCAATGAAGATAACGTTGAAAACGCTATAAAGATATTAAAAGATCAGGGAGCAACCGTTTTGGTGGCTTCCAAAGCCTTTGGCGTGGACAGTCTTAAAGAAGAAAAGGTTGTGCATGATATCGCAGAAAAGCACGGCATGATGACTTCTGTGGCATCTGATATCAGCAAGCTATATGGGCTTACACGGCGAACACGCACAGCAACCATCAATGCGAGTATTCTTCCGAAAATGCTTGACACAGCACAAAGCACGGAAGGTGCTGTCAGGCAGGCAGGTGTATCGGTGCCTCTAATGATTATGCGTGGTGATGGTGGTGTCATGGATGCCGATGAAATGAAAAAAAGACCAGTATTAACCATGCTCAGTGGACCAGCGGCAAGTGTGATGGGTGCCTTAATGTACCTCAGAGCCTCCAATGGTATTTACTTCGAGGTTGGTGGAACCTCGACAAACATCGGGGTCATCAAAAACGGAAGACCAGCTGTTGAATATACTGTGGTCGGTGGTCATCGTACTTATATCAACTCACTGGATGTGCGGGTTTTAGGCGTTGCCGGTGGCAGCATGATACGAGCAAACAACAATTCTCTTGTTGACGTTGGTCCTCGTTCTGCGCATATCGCTGGTCTAAAATATGCTGTATACACGCCAGTAGAAGAAATAGTCGATCCACAGCTGGAATTTTTCTCACCAAAAGAGGGAGATCCTTCAGATTATGTTCGCATCAAATTAGCCAGTGGTAAACGAGTTACCTTGACCAATAGTTGCGCTGCAAATGTACTGGGTTTGTGTAAAGAAACAGACTTTTCATATGGCATCCAGGAATCTGCCCGCCTCTGTATGCAGCCTTTGGCAGATTATTTGGGTATCACAGTTGAAGAAACAGCAGGTCAAATTTTACAGAAAGCTTATGAGAAGATTTATCCGGTGATTGATGAGTTTGCAGAAAAATATCGCCTGGAACGTGATCAGATCACTCTGGTTGGAGTTGGCGGTGGAGCCGCGGCATTATTGCCTTACTCAGCAAACGCGATGAAGCTTAGCTACAATATTCCAAAATATGCCGAAGTGATCTCTTCCATTGGCGTTGCTTTGGCAATGATACGAGATGTGGTAGAGCGGGTTATTCCCAACCCAAGCACGGAAGACATTAACAAAATTAAGAAAGAGGCAGCCTCGTTAGCTATTAAAAGTGGAGCGGTTCCTTCCACTGTCGAGGTTCATATTGAGATTGATCCACAAAGCTCCAAAGTAACAGCAATAGCCTTGGGGTCAAATGAAGTCCAGGCAACCGATTTAACACTGAAAGTAAATGAAGACGAAGCGAAGGAACTGGCAGCCGCATCGATGAATACTGATCCTGAAGATTTAAATTTGCTTGCCCACAAAGACATATTCTTCGTGTTTGGACGCAGAGCAGGCGAAAAGCAGCAGGTCCGGGTAGTGGATCATCGGGGATTTGTGAAAGTACAATGTGGAGACGCGGCAGTTGCTACTTGTTTGGCTAACAATTGGGTGGAGGAAACCAAAAAACTTTGGGATAAACAGGTTTCCTATCGACGGGAAATGCTTTCAACTCCAGATATTTACCTTTGCATCGGCGGAAAAGTGTTGGATTTTTCGAACACACTTAGCTTTGACCAGTTACGCACAGTGATGGCAAGCGAATTTTTGGATGCTGAATCAAACGAGGAAATCATCCTGGTCAGTGCAAGGAACGAAATAATATGATTTCAGCCTGGATTAACGACTTGATGAAGTTAACCGATGAAAACTGGACAAGGTATGCTTTTCTTTCAGAGCCTTTGGTTAACCGCATTTCCCCGGAAAAGCGAATTCATTATAGTCGGGAAACAGCCCTTAATTCAATTGAATTGGCGAATGAAATCAGACAAAAGTATAGCAAGATTTCCATTGCCTACCTGGTGGAAAAGCTTGAAATAAATTTGATAGAGAAGGTCGCCCAGGATGGCGGCGGTTTTTCAATGTTTGCTTCCTTTGAAGAACCAAATGTTATTACTGTCTATAAGGACATATCGCAGGCGACTGACAAGTTAATTGACGATAGTGGGCTCCGTGAAACGGTTGGAAACGTTAAGACCATCGATCTGCTTTTTTATCATGAGCTTTATCACTTCCTGGAGTTTACCCGGGATGATGTCTATTCAACACAACAAAAAGTTTTAGTCTGGCGAATTGGTCCTTTCAAGAACATAAGTCGGATTAGATGCTTAGGAGAAATAGGAGCCATGAACTTTTCACGAGAGTTGTTAAAACTCCCCTACTCTCCCAATCTCTTTAATGTGTTGATGCTTTATGCTCAAAACCCGGTTTCGGCTGAACGGTTATATCTGAAAATGCTTGACGTAAAAGAAGGATGAGAGGTTTACGATGTTGTTCTTAATAATTTCAGTAATCTTATCGATTTTTTGTTGCCTTGCTTCAATCTACCTGATCGTCAGGAAAAATCCAAAGCGACAAGAAAGCGAGTTGCTACGCCTTTCAGAGACAAAGTTCACAATAATTCTGGCAGGTTTGTTGATTTTGATGGGCTTTGCAATCATCATTATTAAATTCATAGACCCTTCAAAAGGTGGAGTTGACACAAGTTCCTATCTTGTTGCCGCTCTGTTGGCTTTGCTATGTGTGTTGTTAGGGTCTGGCATGTTGCTCTTTTCAATGTTAAAGCAGATCATTGTTACAGATAATGGGCTTCAGATAGTGTCTCTTTTTGGAAAATCATACGAAATGCCATGGAAAGAAATTACAGAGATCAAACTTAGACCTTTATCAAACAAAGTGACTTTTGTCAGTAAATCACACAGCGTTCTGATAGGTGGTGAACCCGGAACCTATAAAAAGTTTATCGCTATTGCAAAAACTAAAATACCAACACGTGTCTCACATGATTTGTTGGATAAATTGAATAACCGTTTTCTATAAAACACGGAATCAAAACAAGAATAAAACATATTTACAAGGAGAACGAAATGCCCGAATGGAAGAACGATAAAGAGTTGTTTGAGATCATGAAAAAAGAATTGTATACAGGTGTAATCTGCGACATGATGGATACACTTGGTTATAGCCATATTTACCTTCCTCATGATATCCAGTCGATCAGGTTAACAGACGTAATGGTCGGCAGAGCTTTTCCGACAATCATCTGCGATGTTTATGGCGAACAAGATAAACCTCTTGGTCTATTAACTGAGGCTATTGATAATATCAGTGAAGATGAGGTCTATATCGTCACAGGCGGTGACCGAAGATGCAGTTATTTCGGCGAAATCATGGCTGCCACAATTAAACACAGGGGTGGAGTTGGGGCTGTGATTGATGGATACATTCGTGATACCCGCCAGGTTCTGGAGCAAGATTTTCCAGTATTCTGCATGGGTCGGGACGCACAGGGATCGATTTATAGAAATCAGGTTATTCGATATGGCTGCCCGGTTGAGATTGGGAATATTCTGATCAAACCCGGAGACCTGGTGTTCGGCGATATTGACGGCGTTGTAGTGTTTCCTCGCGAAATTGAGGAAGAGGCTATTACATTAACCCTTGAAAAAGTACGTGGGGAAAAAAGTACCCGAGAGGCAATTGAAAATGGTATGTCAGCTGTAGAAGCGGAGAAAACATACGGCACCTTTTAAGTAAACTTGAGGAGGATAAAATGGATGTGCTTGAACGTATCGGACTGGCTGGTCTTGTGCCGGTTGTTGTAATTGAAAATGCAGAGGATGCCATTCCTGCTGCCCGTGCGTTGCTTGAAGCGGGGCTGGATGTGATGGAAATCACCATGCGAACAGATGCTGGTATCCAGGCAATAAAAAACGTTAGATCTGCAGTACCTGAAATGCTGGTGGGTGCTGGTACAGTTCTGACACTTGATAAATGTAAAGAATCCGTTGATGCTGGTGCTCAGTTCATCGTTTCTCCCGGGTTTGACGCGAAAATAGTTCGCTGGTGTGTAGAGCAAAAAATTGCGGTTACCCCAGGTTGTGTAACTCCAACAGAGATACAGCAAGCATTGGTAGAAGGTTTGAAAACAGTTAAGTTTTTCCCTTCTGACGTTTATGGTGGTGTAAAAGCGATGAGCGCGCTTTATGGTCCATTTAAATCCGCAGGGGTTCGGTTTATCCCAACCGGCGGAGTTAATAATGACAACCTGGCAGAATATGCTGACAAACCATTTATTTGCGCTGTCGGCGGAGGCTGGTTGTGTAAAACTGCAGATATAAACAATAAGAATTTTGCTGCGATCACTGAAGCTGTTCGCAAAGCCATTGATATTCTTCTGGGCTTTGAGGTCGCCCACATTGGGATTAACATGGAAACCCCTGAAGAATCTTTGGAAGTCTGTGATCAATTCTCAAAATCATTTAGTTTCCCCTTAAAAGAAGGGAATAGCTCTAATTTTGCCGGACCCTCTATTGAGGTGCTGAAGTCGAAATATTTGGGAGCGATGGGACATATTGCCATTAAGACCAACAATATCAATCGTGCTGTGCACTACCTGACAAAACGCGGTTATAAAGTGGATATGGATACCGCTAAACATAAAGGTTCAGTTTTGACTGCTATTTACTTAAAAGACCAGTTTGGTGGTTTTGCGGTTCATCTGTTGCAGAAGTGAAGGAGTAAAAAATGAAGTTCTTGACATTTGGCGAGATTATGCTGCGGCTGAAACCACCTTATCATGAGCGATTGTTCCAGGGCTTAATGCTCGAAGCTACCTTTGGTGGCGGTGAGGCGAATGTCGCGGTCTCCCTCGCAAATTACGGGCTGGATGCAGCCTATCTAACAGTTCTCCCAAAGAATGCCATAGGGGATTCCTGCGTTCAGGAGTTGCGTAAATTTGGTGTAGACACTACCCGCATCCAGCGGGGAGAAGGTCGTATGGGGATTTATTTCCTTGAGCCTGGCGCAAATCAGCTGCCGAGTAAGGTTGTTTATGACCGGGAATTCGCCTCGATTGCACTGGCAAAACCTGGTGACATCGATTGGGACAAAGCATTTGATGGAATCGACTGGTTCCACATTACTGGCATTACGCCGGCAATTTCAGAGTCTGCAATGCTTCTCTCGCTGGAGGCTGTCAGAGTTGCAAAGGCGAAGGATATAACGGTATCTTGTGACCTTAACTATCGTAAAAATCTTTGGAAATATGGCAAGAAGGCATCTGAAGTAATGTCTGAGTTGATAAAATATGTAGATGTTGCCATAGCTAACGAAGAAGATTGTCAGAAATCACTTGGTATCGCTGTCGACTCGGATGTTGAAAGCGGAAGATTAGACATATCAAAGTATCAGGTCCTGTCAAAACATGTTTTGGAGACCTATCCAAACCTGAAGCTTATTGCAATAACCTTGAGGGAGAGCCAAAGTGCTGATATTAATGGCTGGTCGGCTTGTTTGAATGATCGTGACCATTTCTACCTCAGTCAACGGTATGAGATAAGAGATATTATTGATCGCGTTGGTGGAGGAGATGCTTTTGCTGCTGGTCTTATTTATGGGCTAAACACTTATGAAAGCAATCAGGATGCTTTGGAGTTTGCAGTAGCGGCAAGTTGTCTTAAACATTCAATCATTGGAGACTTTAACCGTGTTAGTGTTTCTGATGTCAGGAATTTAATGGGCGGAGATGCCTCGGGCAGGGTTCAGCGCTAAAATTTCTTGAGCTTTATTGATGGTCTTGAGTTTTTCAAGCTATTGTAATACTCAGACCGATCTCCACGCCGATCCGAATGTGGTGTGGAGGACGGTTGCCGTGCCGTCCCGCAAGCAATAATGGGAATACGAAACCGGGTCAAGGTCCAGAGTGCGGGAGACCGTGGCAGGTCTCCCCTACAGATACGATTAGGGGACGGCTGCCACGCCGTCCCGAATGTGTTGTAGGGCGTGACGTCTGTACCAACGAAGTCAATAAGTCTCTTGTTGGCAAAGGTTCAGATTCTTCACTTCGTTCAGAATGACAAAACCCAGGTCCTATTCCCTATTCCCTGTTTCCTATTCCCTGCTCGTGATTGCCATGCCCGCCCGTTGACGGCAGATACGAGTAGGGGACTGAGAATTGCTGGATTCACAACCCTTTCCAGGGTGGGTATATGTTATTGCTCAAGCCAAACACCAAGGACTAATCCGCCAAGACGCTCGGGCAAATGGACGACCTGGCAGGTTGCTGGGTTAATTGCAACTGGCTGCAAATAATTTATTGCGAACTGGTCATACTGTGTGAAGAGAACCCAGCCGTCGTTGAGCCAAACCGGGCTCCCAAGCCAAACACCATCTGACAAGGCTTTCACTTCTCCGGTTTGCAGGTCTTCATACATCCAATCGAGTTGGCTTTTTGGATAAATAGCGTAGCGCTCGTCTGCTGACAGGCTGAAGCCGGAACTAATTGTCCGCTTGGAATCAAGCAGGTCGGATTGTTGAGTTTGGTCGCTATCCAGAGAGTAAACAAACAAGCGACCTTGTGCGCCCGCTGCTGAAGTTTTTCGGAAATACAGGCGCTCACTGTCAGCAGACCAGCCAGCGATGTTGCCGTTTCCCTGATCATCCGGGAGCAAGATCTTGTTGCCGTCCACCTTGACAATCAGCACGCCTTCATAAGTCTGCAGCGCGATCCACTGACCGTCAGGTGACCAGCGCAGGTCATTCCCCTGGATATCCAAAATATGCTGCTCTGTTTCCGAAGCCAGGTCTAACAATCGCAAGCCTTCATCACGCCTGATTAAGGCAAGGGTTTGCCCATCTGGGGAAAGGGCTGAGTGAACCAGGTTTTTCCCAATCAACAGACGGTCACTTCCGTCCAGGCTATAAAGCACCAGTGCGTTACCCTCGAAAGGCGCTGATTCCTGGTAGACCAATACTTTCCCTTTGAGCTGCGGAATTTGACCATCGTTTTCATCGATTTCGTACAAATAGTCAATGCAAGCCTGCTCGCTTCCTGATTGTGCTTCAAGCTCGCTCATCAAATCTGCGGGCGGTGTGAAGCTGTGGGTTAGCTCTATTGTTTCGAGAACTTTCACGGGATGACTGACTTCAAATTCAATATCCCCGTGCAGCGAGCCTTCTTCCAGCCAAAAACTACTTTGGAAGACTGATTCACCGTGCTTCAACGATGCGCCGGTGGATCCTGCTACATTGGATAGTGATGATCCTGGCGTGGAAACATCCAGACTTCTGATGACCGGATGGGCTTTAAAGTAAAAGTCGTATTGATAGCCACCAAACTGAGACGGTTGGATACGGAGAAAGTAGAGCTCAATGCTTTCACCGGCTATGTCGATGGACTTCTGTACGGATATGTCGTTAAGCGGGTATTCTGCAGGCAAGGTGATTAAAAAAGCTGTGCTTTCATCTTCCAGCGGTTGACTGACCTCGAGATAAGATTGGCGGATTTCGAGCGGGAAAGCCAGACCTTCCGGCTTTAGACGGACGGTCCATGCACCGAGTTGATTGCGAGTCGCGTTTGCCAAATTGAGTTGGGACTGGTCACTCAAAAACGGAACTGGCTGCTGATCGGCATCGAAAATCTCCAGGTTTCCGACCAGGTTGCGATATTTCTCATCTAAATTCCGAATATAGCCCGCCAGAACAAGGTTGTCACCTTCGACCAGGCTGTGGCTGATAACAATGCCTGCCTTATTTTCAACCAGCGTTGCTGTCGGAAAGAGATAAACCGGTGTGGCAACCGGCGGTCCTTCAAATGGCACGAATTCGAGCTGGAGACGCCAGTTTTCAGGCGTGGAGCCAGGCAAGGTTCCGCGCAAACAGGGGATTACCAATGTCGCGGTGTTGATGTTGGCTGGAATCAGTTCAAATTCACCCTCACCATAGGGCTGAAAACGCTGCCCGTCTTCGGTTTCAAGATAATAATGAGCCTGGCAGCCGCCGGGCTTTCCTTCATTTCCAGAATATGCTGTAGTTGGGATGTTGCTCGCGTTGAAATAGATGAAACTTTGTTCGTTGGTTAAAATTGCTTCGCTAACCTCAACCGTTATGCCATCGCGGGTTTGGGAAACAGGCTCTTTGAGCATCCGAATGGATGTGCCTGGTTCGATCACTCCAACCCCGGGCAGCAATCCGAACCACGATTGGATTTGCGCCCAGACCTTTCCCGGTCCGAGTAATGCCAAAGTCAGCACCAGGAAGACGACGAGCGTTAGCCCAACCCACGCAAGGCGTGAGCGGCGGTTGTTGCGAGGTACGGGCTGCTTTTTCGTCCGGATTTTGGCAGCCAGATCGCCGAGAAACTCCGAGCGAGGTTCTGGCAGGGCATAGGATAGTTGGATATCCTTTTCGAATTCGGTCAGGGTGTTCATACTTGCTCCATCTCAGCTTTGAGGCGCTGCAGCAGCCGGTAATGACGTTTTTTGATGCGGGTTTCCGGCTCATGCAGGATTTGGCTAATTTGTTTGAAGGGCAGCTCAGCTACCGAACGAAGGCGAATCAAATCCTGATCTTTTTCCGTTAGTCTATCAATGTGCAACTGCAGATCGAGTAATCGATCTATCGTCTCAGAGGAGATTGGGTTCGCAGAATTTGCCAGCTTGTCATGCAGCTCTTCGTGCTGAATATGCTGACGATTGCGGAAATGGTCGCTGTTTTTATTACGGGCAATCGAAAAGAGCCAGCCCACCGCTTTTTTTGGGTCTCGCAGGTTGTGCCATTGTTCCCAGGCAGCCATGAAGGTTTGCGAGGTCAGGTCTTCTGCTTCGTGTTGGTTTTGCACGCGGGCGTAATGGTAATGAAATACTCGCCTGGCGTATGCATGGTAGAGCGAAGGCAGGTCGTGATAAGACTGTGACTGTTGTTCCTTTTCCTCTAGATCAGTTTGATACTGCTGTTGTTCCGTCAAAATCCACCTTTTCTCTGTGGTCAATTGTAGCTACATAATTAAAGTCGGGAAATACAGGTGATTTGTGACAATTATCTCGCATGCAGGGATTGGAAAACTATCAATAGGCTTGAATCTACCAGGTCAGGTTGAACCAAACAACCTGGGCACAATAACAGCTTGTTGGTAATATATGCTTAGAGAATTCCTCAGTGCGATATTTGCTCGTGCCAGGGGATCAAAGACGAAATACCATCAGGAATCCAGGTGGGGCTGAAAATCGCGGTGGCTTACTTCTGCTTATCGATTAGTCATAAAAGTAGGCAAAATCGTGTCAAAATGGCGAAAACTTCCATATTTGCCCCGAAAATCGAATTGCTATGACCAATTTTGGAAATTGGTCGAAAAAAGCCTTGACTTAATTTTTGATTTGCCTATAATAACTCCTTGCGCCCCGAAACGGGCAGCAAGAACCTTCAAAAAAGAAGAACCCCGCAACTGGCAGAGAAGCAATTTTGTACAAAGCCAGATTCAACCTTGACAAACAGTATTGAATCGTCTATACTTGTCTGTCCAAGGTGCTACATCAGATAACGCGCCGTGAGGCGAAGTGGATGATAACAACATAGCTTGGGTCTGAGTGACCTAATGGAAAGAGCCTGAAACCGGCTGAGTTTTTGAGCCGGTGATTTTATCTGAATAAAAGGCTTGACAAATAGAAATGAATCCATTAGAATTCGCTCTCTTGAAGTCAGAACCTTAACAACTGAAAAGTGATAGGAAGTAATGCAAGACAATTAATTAAGGTAAGAACAATACAAGCCTCGTTAATGAAAATTCCGTAAAGATGAAAACACCGAAAGGTGATAAGTTTTAGCGGAGAGTTTGATCCTGGCTCAGGATGAACGTTGGCGGTGTGCCTAATACATGCAAGTCGAACGGTGACCTATTTGTAGCAATACGAATTTGTCATAGTGGCGAACGGGTGAGTAACGCGTTGGTGATCTGCCTCGAAGTGTGGAATAACGTTCCGAAAGGAACGCTAATACCGCATGTGCTCTCAGTTTTTAGAATGTTGAGAGTAAAGGATTTATTCGCTTCGAGAGGAGCCTGCGTCCCATCAGCTAGTTGGTAGGGTAATAGCCTACCAAGGCAATGACGGGTAGGGGACCTGAGAGGGTGGCCCCCCACAATGGAACTGAAACACGGTCCATACACCTACGGGTGGCAGCAGTAGGGAATATTAGAAATGGACGAAAGTCTGATCTAGCGACACCGCGTGTGCGAAGAAGGCCTTCGGGTTGTAAAGCACTTTTTGGAAGGAATAGGAAGGAAGGTACTTCCAGAATAAGTCTCGGCTAACTACGTGCCAGCAGCCGCGGTAACACGTAGGAGGCAAACGTTATCCGGATTTACTGGGCGTAAAGCGCGTGTAGGTGGTTCTGTAAGTAGGGCGTGAAAGCTCCCGGCTCAACTGGGAGAGGCCGTTCTAAACTGCAGAGCTAGAGGATGGTAGAGGGAGGTGGAATTCCAGGTGTAGCGGTGGAATGCGCAGATATCTGGAGGAACACCAGTGGCGAAGGCGGCCTCCTGGACCATTCCTGACACTCAGACGCGAAAGCTAGGGTAGCAAACGGGATTAGAGACCCCGGTAGTCCTAGCCCTAAACGATGTAGACTAGACGTCGGCGGTGTAATAGCTGTCGGTGTCCAAGCTAACGCGATAAGTCTACCGCCTGGGGACTACGGCCGCAAGGTTAAAACTCAAAGGAATTGACGGGTCCCCGCACAAGCAGCGGAGCGTGTGGTTTAATTCGTTGCTACACGAAGAACCTTACCTGGGTTTGACATAGCAGTGGTAGGGAAGAGAAATCGGACCGACCCTTCGGGGAGCTGTTACAGGTGTTGCATGGCTGTCGTCAGCTCGTGTCGTGAGATGTTCGGTTAAGTCCGCTAACGAGCGCAACCCGCGTTGTGTGTTACAAGTGTCACACAATACCGCCGGTATTAAGTCGGAGGAAGGTGCGGATGACGTCAAGTCAGCATGACCTTTATATCCAGGGCTACACACACGCTACAATGGGCAGTACAACAGGTTGCCAAGCCGCGAGGCGGAGCCAATCCTCCAAAGCTGCCCTCAGTTCAGATTGCAGGCTGCAACTCGCCTGCATGAAGTTGGAGTTGCTAGTAACCGCAGGTCAGCTATACTGCGGTGAATACGTTCCCGGGGATTGTACACACCGCCCGTCAAGTCATGGAAGCTGGCAACACCTGAAGCCGGTATCCTAACCCGTAAGGGAGGGAGCTGTCAAAGGTGGGGTTGGTGACTGGGACTAAGTCGTAACAAGGTAGGTGTACCGGAAGGTGCGCCTGGATCACCTCCTTTCTATGGAGATCTGAACCAAAGCCTGAGGGCTGCGGTTCTACTTCAAAGAGATAAAAATCCAATATCCCTTAAGTGGGAGAATCGCTCAATAACGGTGAAACATGAGCGTCGTAATGAGATTGGTTGTACAATCCTGAAAACTGTTTTACAGCTTCCTGTCACTTTTGAGTTGCTAAGACTGACTCAAGGGCCTTTAGCTCAGTTGGTTAGAGCGCGCCTCTGATAAGGGCGAGGTCTCAGGTCCGAGTCCTGAAAGGCCCACTTTAACAAGTAAGACCTTGGGGATGTAGCTTAGTCGGGAGAGCGCCTCCTTTGCAAGGAGGAGGTCAGGGGTTCGAGTCCCCTCATCTCCACCAGCTTTAGAGCAGGGGAGGGTTGCCATAGGATGGAAGGATCCAAAAGAGTTTGAATCTTTCCATCATCTGACAACAGGTGAACAGCACATTAATAATTGAATATCATTTGTAAGACGTATGATCGCAAATGCGATGTTTGTGAATCATACAAAAAAAGTAAACAATTAATAGCATGCTTGAAAAAGCATCGATTTCTCCGCATCACGTGGAGAAGCTACTAAGAGCTTACGGTGAATGCCTTGGCGTCAAATGCCGATGAAGGACGTGGGACACTGCGATAAGCCTCGGGGAGCTGTGAACAAGCGATATATCCGGGGATGTCCGAATAGGGAAACCTGCTGGTGCGAACCACCAGCATCATACGTTGAATATATAGACGTATAGAAGGGAACCATGGGAACTGAAACATCTAAGTACCATGAGGAAAAGAGATTATTCTCCAAGTAGTGGCGAGCGAACGGGGAACAGCCTAAACCGATCCAGTTTACTGGACCGGGGTTGTAGGATCCGGCGACTAAGAGTGACAAATTGAGACGATAGCAGAATTGGTATGGAAAAGCCAACCATAGAAGGTGATAGTCCTGTACGCGAAATCGTCGAAACTCTCGCTGGACACCTGAGTACAACCGGGCACGCTAATCCGGTTGGAATCTGGGGAGTCCACTCTCCAAGGCTAAATACGTTTGACGACCGATAGTGAACAAGTACCGTGAGGGAAAGGTGAAAAGTACCCCTGTTAGGGGAGTGAAAAGAACCTGAAACCGTAAGCTTACAAACAGTCGAAGGGCTAATGGCGTGTTCGTGCTATAGCGAAAGCTTGTGCGCAGCGCTATGCCTGACGGCGTGCCTTTTGGAGAATGAGTCTGCGAGTTAATCTTTGTGGCAAGGTTAAGGAAGTTACATCCGAAGCCGCAGCGAAAGCGAGTCTGAATAGGGCGTGCAGTCGCAAGGATTAGACACGAAACCAGGTGAGCTAACCATGGCCAGGTTGAAGCGAGTATAACAGCTCGTGGAGGACCGAACCTACTAATATTGCAAAATTAGGGGATGAGCTGTGGTTAGGGGTGATATGCCAAACGAACTTGGAGATAGCTTGTTCTCCCCGAAATAGCTTTAGGGCTAGCGTTAAGCGTTTAGTAACGGAGGTAGAGCACTGAATGGGCTAGGGGGCTTATAGCTTACCAAACCTAATCAAACTCCGAATGCCGTTACTCCAAGCTTAGCAGTCGGACTCCGGGAGATGAGTTTCGGGGTCGAGAGGGAAACAGCCCAGATCAACAGCTAAGGTCCCCAAATTTGTACTAAGTGGGAAACGATGTGAAGTTACTGAAACAACCAGGAGGTTTGCCTAGAAGCAGCCACCCTTTAAAAAGTGCGTAACAGCTTACTGGTCGAGTGATTTTGCGCGGAAAATTCAACGGGGCTAAGTACAATACCGAAGCTTTGAACTTCCGCCTTCGGGCGGGATTGGTAGGGGAGCGTTCTGCCAGCGGTGAAGGTCGATCGAAAGGACGGCTGGAGCGGGCAGAAGTGAGAATGCAGACATGAGTAGCGTAAAACACGTGAGAACCGTGTTCGCCGTATATCTAAGGTTTCCGACGCCAGGTCAATCCGCGTCGGGTTAGTCAGGACCTTAGCCGAGGCCGAGAGGCGTAGGCGATGGACAGCCGGTCAACATTCCGGCACCACTTAAGTAGAGTGATGGAGGGACGCAACGAGGTAGGCCAGCCCACGATTGGTTGTGTGGGTGAATTGCATGTCAGCCGTTGAGATCTATAGGAAAATCCGTAGATCGAGGTGAGATGCCGTTACGAGCCTATAAGGCGTAAGTGAGTTGAGCCTTGTTGCCGAGAAAAGCTTCTAAACGATGAAACTTGAGTGCCTGTACCGCAAACCGACACTGGTAGATGGGTAGAGTATACCAAGGCGAACGGGAGAACCCTTGTTAAGGAACTAGGCAATTTGACCTCGTAACTTCGGGATAAGAGGTGCCCCTTGACGTGAATGAATAATGAGCGTCGGGGGGTCGCAGTGAAATGGTTCTAGGGACTGGTTACCAAAACCACAGGTCTCTGCAAAGTCGTAAGACGATGTATAGGGGCTGACACCTGCCCAGTGCCGGAAGGTTAAAGGGAGGGGTTAGGCGCAAGCCGAAGCTCTGAACTGAAGCCCCGGTGAACGG